>NZ_JBHXLL010000057.1:0-53261 GCF_042721415.1 Kitasatospora sp. NPDC058444
ATCCGCCGCTACATCATCTGGCGGAACAAGCACGCCGCCGACGAACGCCTACGCGACGTCGTCGCCAGGGCGAACGTTGCCTGATGCGGCACTAGTTGATCAAACCGGAGATCGAGATAGCACCCAGCTGAGATGTGGTGGGACCATGCGACGACGTGTAGCGCAGCTCAGACAGCATTTGCTGACGTGGCGACCGCTCTGGAATCGGTTTCGGCAGGGTGGAGCAAGGCCTTGGATCTGGTTGGCCGGAGGACTGTTACTCGCCGGCTATGGGTTGGCGTTGGCGCTGGGCCCAGGGCCACTGGACCCGGGCTGGAAGCATCTTGGGCAAAACGACAAAACGGTAGCGACCAGCCAATGGCGCCTGATGATCGTTCAGGCCGGAATTGCAGCTGGTGCTGGACTGGCCCTGATCTATACTGCCCGAACCTATCGACTCTCGCGACAAGGGCAGGATAACGAACGATACATCAGAGCGCTTGATCACCTTGGATCGGACGAATTGTACGTGCGGATTGGGAGTATCCATGCTCTCGAACACGTGATGCGCGACTCTGAAAACCACCAAAATGACGTCGTCGAGCTTCTAGCCGCATTCATCAGAAGCCGATTGCCTCTGCGCGCGGCGCCTGTTCCTGGAGAGATTTGGACCCGCTGGTCCACCGACGAGGGAAGCAACAAAATCACACATAGTCGTCGCGGATGGCTCTATCTGGGACATTCATCAACACCCCGCGATGACTATGTGGTCTGGCCACCCCGTCGCCCTGCGCCGGATGTTCAGGCTGCCCTTACCGCTCTCGCCCGTCGCCCTGCTCGCATTGAGTGGGAGCTAGAGCGCGTGAATCTCAGCGATCTCGCCATTCAAAACATTCACCTACCCGCAGCCTTTCTGCCTCTCGCTGACCTCAGAGGCACCGATTTGCGGGGCACCTACCTGGACAAGGCATACCTAGTTGACGCCAATCTAAGCGATGCAAATCTAAATAACGTGTGGCTTGTCGGAGCAAATCTAAACGGGGCAAACCTCATTGGCGCAGATCTGCGCGATGTGAAACTTGCCGGAGTCAACCTGCGCGGAGCGCACCTCTTTAGGGCAGACCTAAGGGGCGCCTTGCTGGATTGCAAGACAATGCTTTACCCAACGGACCTTCCTGGCGCAGATCTGACAGGCGCAGACCTGCTTGAGGCCAACCTCTGCGGAGTAGACTTGACCGAAGTGCAGGGCTTGACAGAAATCCAGCTAAGATACTCCAAAGTAAATAGTGAGACGCGATTCCCACCTCATCTACGCTGGGATGATTTGGGTGAGCGCGTCATTTCGGTCGATCGCTGAACCTCTTTCATTTTGTCCCGGTGGGGTGAAAAGGCTGGTCAGGAGAGGTGGAGTCACAGGCGAGGCTCCTCGTCGTTGCGCTGGTGTTCGGCGTACAGCAGCGGTATCCCGGTCGGCCAAGGTCTTCCGTCGGGACACCGCGGACCGGGTGAGACACCGGCCCGGGACCAGGCGGGAGGTCGGCGGCCGGACGCTGCACCAGCTCACCACCGACGGCGGCCACGCCGTCACGCCGCCCGCCCACACGCCGTACGGGTGCCACCAAGCACGTCTCGGACATGTTCGCCACGCATCAATGCACGTCAAACCCGACGTCGGGCATCAGCACGACCGGAAAAGAGGACACCGACGTCCTCATGCTCTACAGCTCCCGATTCGACGGCATCGAGGACCCCGACGGCGACGCCAACCGGCAGCTCGGCGTGGGAGACCTGCGCGCCCAAGCCTGGTTCGAACCGTTCGGGAACGTCACGGCCCGCGACCCCCACCGGGGCTTCCGCCGCTGAACGGGCCGGGCACGCGCCGGACGGCGGGCGGAGGCACCTTGCGTGCCGCCGCCCGCGGCAACCGGGTAGGAAGGCCGACGGGCACTTCCGGCCCGGCACGGCAGGTCGGGCGACCGACCGGGCGGCTATGCGGCGAGCGGCAGGTCGTCGTCGCCACGGGGGACGGCTCGGAGCCGGTCCGGCTGGGCTTGGTCGAGTGCTCGGGCGAGGGCGTTGACGGCCTGGTCGGCGGAGTCCCTGAAGAGGTGGCCGTAGAGGTTGATCGTGGTGGCCAGGGTGGCATGGCGCAGGGTCTTGGACACGATGGCGATGGGGATGCCTTCGGCGATCATGATGCTGGCGGCGGTGTGTCGCAGGTCGTGCAGGCCGACCCGGGGGAGTGCGAGTTTGGCGGTGCGTTTGCGGAGCTGGTCGAGGACCCACTGGGGCCGCAGGGGCGATCCGTCCGCGTGGGCGAAGACCAGGCCCTCCAGCCGGCCGTCGGGGTGGGCGGCCATCTGGAGGTCGGCCTGGCGGTGGAGGGCGGTCATGACTCTGGGGGAGAGGCCGATCCAGGCGCGGCTGGCCTCGGTAAATGGGGCAAGCGAATGTGACATGTAGTCACATGTGATTTTCTGGTCGAACGGGATCGTTTGGAGTCGCTGTTCGAACCTGCCGGGCCACGGCGAAGGTCGACGGTTTCTCGGCGCGGAGGTGCTGCCGTGCACCACGGTGCGGTCGTTTCCGGGTGGGGTTTCCGGTCCCCGCAAGAGCGAAGGACAGCGCCTCGGCCTGAGGCGGGGCCTTCCGGCGTCCCGGGTGGGACGCCGGAAGGGTGGGTCAGGCGTAGCGGCGTTCGCCGGTGCCGTCGAGGGGGGACCACCACTGGTCGTAGTTGGTGGCGCCGTCGCCGAAGAAGCCGGCGTGGCCCTCGACGATCAGGCCGTTCTCCCAGTGGAAGACCTGGACGCCGCGGGCGTCGAGGACGTCGTAGGGGGAGGTGCTGCCCTCCGGGGCGCCGGGGCGGACGGCGTGGACGTGGACGACGTCCATGTTCTGGTTGCCGCTGATCATCGAGGTGAGCAGCTCGACCTCGAAGTTGCCGCCGGCGGTCTCGGTGAGGGCGCGGCGGAAGGAGAGGAGGGCGTCCAGGCCGACGTGCCAGCCCGCCTGGAGGTGGCGGCCCGGGACGGAGAAGCGGACGTCCTCGGACCAGTACTGGGCGGCCTCGGCGCGGTCGCAGGAGATCAGAGCGACATAGGCCTTCTCGATCAGCTCGGGGGTGACTTCGGTCATGGGGTCGGCTCCTGTTCGTTGGTCAGCCGGCGGGTGAGCCAGCTGTGGACGGCTCGGGCGGTGGGAGCGGCGTGCTCCTCGAGGAGGGAGAAGTGGTCTCCGGGGGTCTCCCGCACGGTGGCGGTGCCGGCCCAGGACGTCGCCGGGGGCGTGGTGCCGGGCAGGGCGTCGGTGGCGCGCAGGAAGAGGGTGGGGGTGGTGACCGGGCCGGGGCTCCAGTCCTCGAACACCCGGAAGTAGGCGCCCATGGCGGTGAGGGAGTGCGGCTCGGCGGCCGTGTCGTCCTGCGCGCGGCGGGCGAACAGGCCGTCGGTGAACGCGGTGGCGAGGGTGTCGTCGGTGTCGCCCTGTAGGTAGGTGTCGAGCAGGACGAGGGCCCGCGGGCCCCGGCCGGACGCTTCGAGGCGGGCGGCCACCGCGTGGGCGACCCAGCCGCCGGAGGAGTAGCCGAGCAGGGCGACCGGGGCGCCGTCGGCGTACCGCAGGACGGCCTCGGTCTGGGCGGTGACGACCGCGTCGAGGTCCGCCGGCAGCGGTTCGCCGGGCAGGAAGCCGGGCTGCGGCAGCGCCGCCACCTCGCGCAGGCCGCGCAGGGCGCCGGCGAACCGGGCGAACTGGTGCGGCCCCGAGTGGGCGACGACGGCGGGCAGGCAGATCAGCGCGGGGTCGGCCGGGCCGGCCGCGAGCCGGACGGGCCGGGGCGGGGCGGGCAGCTCGGCGGGGGTGCGGAAGGCGGGCAGGAAGCGGGAGGCCGTGCGCAGGAGGCCGATTCCCTCCAGGGTGCGGCCGGAGCCGCGGGCCTGCTGGAAGAGGGCGGCGAGGGCGGTAGTGGCGTCGGGGGTGGCAGTGGTGGCAGTGGTGGTGGCGGCGGTGGGAGTCGGGGTCGGGGTGGGGGTGGTCCGGGTGGCCAGCCGGGTGCGCAGGTGGTCGACCAGGGCCGGGAGGGTGGGATGGTCGAAGGCCACGGTGGCGGCCAGGCGCAGACCGGTGGCCGCGTCGAGGCGGTTGCGCAGTTCGACGGCGGTGAGCGAGTCGAGGCCGAGTTCGGGCAGCGAGCTGTGCTCGTCGACGACCTCGGGGGACGGGAAGCCCAGGACGGCCGCGACCTCGGTGCGGACGACGGTCGGCAGGTCGGGCTCTGCCGTCGCCGAGGGGGCGCTGCCCGGGTGCGGCACAGGGCCGGCGGGCGCGGCGCGGAGCGGTACGAGGACGGGGTCCGCGGTCGCGCTGGTGAGGGCGGCGTCGAGCAGGGCGAGGCCCTGTGCGGGGGTGAAGGCCTCGACGCCGTTGCGGCTGAGGCGCTCCAGCTCACCGGTGCCCGCCATGCCGCCGCCGTCCTGGTCCCAGGGACCCCAGGCCAGGGAGTGGGCGGGCAGGCCGAGGTGGCGGCGGTGGTGGGCGAGGGCGTCCAGGAAGGTGTTGGCGGCGGCGTAGTTGGCCTGGCCGGGGGCGCCGAGCACCCCGGCGGCGGAGGAGAACAGGACGAAGGCGGCGAGGTTCTGATGCTCCGTCAGTTCGTGTAGGTGCCAGGCGGATCGGGCCTTGGCGTGCAGGGTGCGGACGAGCCGCTCCGGGGTGAGCGAGGAGACCACGCCGTCGTCCAGGACGCCGGCGCAGTGGACGACCGCGGTGAGCGGGTGCCCGGCCGGGACGCCGGCCAGGACGCGGGCCAGGTCGGCGCGGTCGCCGACGTCGCAGCCGGCCACGGTGGCCGTGGCGCCGATCCGTTCCAGTTCGGCGGCGAGGGCGGTCAGCCGGGTGTCGTCAGCGCGGCGGCCGACGAGCAGCAGGTGCCGTACGCCGTGGGCGGTCGCCAGGTGCCGGGCGGTCAGACCGCCGAGGGCGCCGGCGGCGCCGGTGATCATTACGGTGCCGTCGGGGGCGAAGCCCAAGCCGACGGGGTCGGTGGTGGTGGCGGTGGCGGTGGCGGGAGGGGCGAGCGGGGCCAGTCGGGGGGCGTGTGCCGCGCCGTCCCGGATCGCCACCTGGGAGGCCTCGGCGGCGACGGCCGTCGGCAGCGCCTGCCAGGACGCCTCGGTGCCGTCCACGTCCACCAGGCCGAAGCGGCCCGGGTGTTCGGAGGCGGCCGAGCGCAGCAGGCCCCAGAGCGGGGCGTGGGCGAGGTCGGGGACGTCCTCGGCGGGTGAGGCGGCGACGGCGCCCCGGGTGAGCAGGACCAGCCGGGAGTTCTTCCACCGGCTGCCGGACAGCCAGGCCTGGACCAGCTCCAGCGCCCGGGACACCGGGGCCGGGTCGGCGGGCTGGTGCGCGTCGAGGAACGGGACCAGGACGACGCCCTCGGCGTCGTCGGGCACGGAGTCCAGGTCGGGGGCGCGCCGGTAGGTCCCGGGCGGTGGGGTGTCGGCCGGGCCGAGGACCGTCCAGGTGCCCGGGGCCGGGGTGCCGGGGGCGGCGGGGGTGGCGGTGAGCGGTTCCCAGGCGAGGCGTTGCAGGGCGCGGTCGGGGGCGGGATTCCGGACGGGGCCCGGGGCGGGGCCCGAAGCGGCGACCGGGCGGAGGGTCAGGGCCTCGACGGAGGCGACCGGGGCGCCGGTCGGGTCGGTCAGCTCGACGGCCACCGTGTCGCCGTCCGGGGTCAGCCGGACCCGCAGGGCCCGGGCGCCGGTGCGGTGCAGCCGGACGCCGCGCCAGGAGAAGGGCAGGACGGCCGGTGCGGCCGCGCCGTCCCGGGGCAGGCCGAGGGCCTGGAGGGCCGCGTCGTGCAGGGCCGGGTGGAGGGCGAAGGGGTCGGGGGTGACGGTGGAGGTGGTGTCGGGCAGCGCGACCTCGGCGAAGAGCTCGTCGCCGGAGCGCCAGGCGGCGCGCAGGCCCTGGAAGCTCGGGCCGTACGACAGCCCGGCCTCGGCGGGGCGCCCGTACAGGTCGGTGAGCAGGTCGGTGAGGTCGACGGGCTGCGCGCCGGCGGGCGGCCAGGGGGTGTCCCGGCCGGCCGGGGCCGTCGGTTCCGCCGGCGCCGCCGGGTCGGCGGGGGCCAGGGTGCCGGTGGCGTGCGGGGTCCACCGCTCGTCGGCGGCCGTACCGGTGTCGGCCGCGTCGGCGTCGGGGGTGCGGGCGAAGAGGCTGAAGGCGCGCCGGCCGGTCTCGTCCGGCGGCCGGACGGAGAGCCGCAGCGGCACCGTGCCGCCGTCGGGCACCGCGAGCGGGGCCTGGACCACCAGCTCCTCGACGGCGGGGCAGCCGAGTTCGCCGCCCGCGCGCAGGGCCAGCTCGACGAAGGCGGAGCCGGGCAGGACCGCCGTGCCGCCGATCCGGTGCTCGGCCAGCCACGGCAGGGCGTGGGCGTCCAGCGTGCCGGTGAACACCGTGCCGTCGAGGCCGGGGGCGGCGATGGCGGCGGAGAGCAGCGGGTGGTGCCGGTCGTCGCCCCGCGCGGGGCCGGCCGGCAGCCAGTACCGCAGGCGCTGGAAGGCGTAGGTCGGCAACTCGACCCGGCGGGCGCCCGAACCGGCGTGGACGGCCGTCCAGTCGACGGCGACGCCCCGGACGTGCAGGTCGGCGACGGCCGTGGTGAGGGCCTGCGGCTCCGGCGTGCCGGGGCGCAGCAGCGGGACCGAGGCGCGCTCCCGATCGGTCAGGCAGTCCCGGACCAGGGCGGTGAGCGTGGCGCCGGGGCCGAGCTCGACGAAGGTGGTCGCACCGTCGGCCTCCAGGCGCCGGACGGCGTCCAGGAACCGGACCGGCTCCCGGAGTTGGCGCACCCAGTACTCGGGCGAGCACAGCTCGGCGGCGGTCGCGGCCCGGCCGGTCGCGCCGGAGACGACGGGCAGCGCGGGCTCCCGGAAGGTGAGGTCCTCGGCGACCCGCCGGAACGCGTCGAGCATGCCGTCCATCCGCGGGGAGTGGAAGGCGTGGCTCACCCGCAGCGGCCTGGTGCGGTGACCGGCGGCGGCCAGCCGGGCGAGCAGCTCCTCCAGCGCGTCGGCGTCGCCGGACAGCGCGACCGAGGACGGGCCGTTGACGGCGGCGAGGGCGATCCGGTCGGTGAGCAGCGGCAGGACCTCCTCCTCCGGGGCGTCGACCGCGGCCATCGCCCCGCCGTCCGGCAGCGCCTGCATCAGCCGGCCGCGCGCCGCGACCAGGGCGGCGGCGTCCGGCAGGTCGAGGACGCCCGCCGCGTGGGCGGCCGCGAGTTCGCCGATGGAGTGCCCGGACAGCACGTCCGGCCGTACGCCCCAGGCGGCGAGGCGCCGCAGCAGGGCCACCTGGACGGCGAACAGGGCCGGCTGGGTGTACTCGGTCCGGTCCAGGAGGGCGGCGTCCTCCGTGCCGGGCTCGGCGGCGAGGAGCTCGCCCAGCGGCCGGTCGAGCAGGGGGTCGAAGACCGCGCAGACCTCGTCCAGGACGGCGGCGAACTCGGTGTCGGCGGCGGCGAGTTCACGGCCCATGGCGGGCCGCTGGCTGCCCTGGCCGCTGAACAGGAAGGCCACCCGTCCGCCGCCGGCCCGCCCGGTCGGGGTGCCGGGCGCGGTGCCGTCCTCGGCGAGTCGCGCCAGGGCGGCCAGGCGGTCCGCCCGGTCGGCGCCGAGGACGGCCGCGCGGTGCGGGAGGGCGGCCCGGGTGGTGGCCAGGCTGAGGGCGAGGTCGGCGTCGGGGGTGTCGGGGTGGGCGCGGAGGTGGTCGAGCAGGCGCCCGGCCTGGCCGCGCAGGGCCTGCGGGGTGCGGGCGGACAGCAGCCACGGCGCGGACGCGGGGGTGCCGGCCGAAGCCGGAGCCGAAGCCGGAGCCGGCTCGGTGGCGGAGGCGGCGTCGTCCGGGGCCTGTTCCAGGACGGCGTGGGCGTTGGTGCCGCTGATGCCGAAGGAGGAGACCCCGGCCCGGCGGGGCTCGCCGGTGGCGGGCCAGGGGGTGGGCTCGGTCAGCAGCCGCATCCCGCCGGCGGACCAGTCCACGTGCGGGGTGGGTTCGTCGACGTGCAGGGTGCGCGGCAGGACGCCGTGCCGCATCGCCTGGACCATCTTGATCACGCCGCCGACCCCGGCGGCGGCCTGGGTGTGGCCGAGGTTGGACTTGAGCGAGCCGAGCCACAGCGGCCGGTCCGCGGTGTGCTCGCGGCCGTACGTGTCGAGCAGGGCCTGGGCCTCGATCGGGTCGCCCAGGACGGTGCCGGTGCCGTGCGCCTCGACCGCGTCGACCTGGCCCGCCGTCAGTCCGGCGACGGCGAGCGCCCGGCGGATCACCCGCTGCTGGGCGGGGCCGCTGGGGGCGGTGAGGCCGTTGCTGGCGCCGTCCTGGTTGACGGCGGTGCCGCGCACCACGGCGAGCACGGGGTGGCCGTTGCGGCGGGCGTCGGAGAGCCGCTCGACCAGCAGCACGGCGACGCCCTCGGCCCAGCCGGTGCCGTCGGCGCCGGCGGCGAAGGACTTGCACCGCCCGTCCGGAGCGAGACCGCGCTGGCGGCTGAACTCGACGAAGGGACCGGGCGTCGCCATCACGGTGGCGCCGCCGGCCAGCGCGAGCGAGCACTCGCCGGCCCGCAGCGCCTGGGCGGCCAGGTGCAGGGCGACCAGCGAGGAGGAGCAGGCGGTGTCCACGGTCACCGCGGGCCCTTCGAGGCCCAGGGTGTAGGCGACCCGGCCGGAGGCGACGCTGCCGGCGGTCCCGGCGCCGAGGTAGCCCTCGACGTCCTCGGGGGTGCGCTGCGCCCAGGAGCCGTAGTCGTGGTACATCACGCCGGTGAAGACCCCGGTGTCGCTGCCGCGCATCGCCAGGGGGTCCAGGCCGGCCCGCTCGAACACCTCCCAGGAGACTTCGAGCAGCAGCCGCTGCTGCGGGTCCATGGCGAGGGCCTCGCGCGGGCTGATGCCGAAGAACCCGGCGTCGAAGTCGGCGACGTCGGCCAGGAAGCCGCCGCGGCGGGTGTAGAAGGAGCCGCGCCGGCCGGGTTCGGGGTGGTACAGCCCGTCGATGTCCCAGCCGCGGTCGCGGGGCATGTCGCCGGTGGCGTCCCGGTTGGCCAGGACGAGTTCCCACAGCTCTTCGGGGGTGCTCACCCCGCCGGGGTAGCGGCAGGCCATGCCGACGATCGCGATCGGCTCGTCGGCGAGGCGGGCGTCGAGGCGGGCGGCGGTGCCGGTGGCCCCGGCGGCGGTCTGGTCGGCGGCCTGGTCGGTGGCGCCGAGGAGCAGGTCGCGCAGCCGTACGGCGAGGGCGCCGGGGGTGGGGTGGTCGAACACGGTGGTGGTCGGCAGCCGCAGGTCGGTGGCCGCGCCGAGCCGGTTGCGCAGGTCGACGGCTGCGAGCGAGTCGAAGCCGAGCTCGGAGAACGCGCGGTCGTCGGGGACGTCCTGCGGGGTCCGGTAGCCGAGGACGGCGGCGGTCTCGGCGCGGACCAGCTCGGTCAGTTCGCGCAGCCGTTCGGCCGCGGGGAGGGCGGCGAGCCGCTGGGCGAGGCCGGTCGGGGCCGGGCGCGCCGAGGAGGCCGCGCGGCGCCGCCGGTGCCGGGGGCGGGCCAGGGCGCGCAGCAGCGGCGGCACCGTGTCGCCGTCGAGGCCGTGCGGGTCCAGGTGGAGCGGCGCGGCCAGCGGCTCGGTGCCGGCGAGGGCGGCGTCGAACAGGGCCAGGCCCTCGGCGGCGGGGATCGGCCGCATGCCGAGGGCGGCGAGCCGGCGCCGGGAGGCGTCGTCGACGCCCGCGACCATGCCGGAGGCGCCCTCCCACAGGCCCCAGGTCAGCGACAGGGCGGGCAGTCCGGCGGCGGCCCGGTGCTGGGCGAGAGCGTCCAGGAAGCCGTTGGCGGCGGCGTAGTTGGCCTGGCCGGGGGCGCCGAGGAGGCCGGCGGCGGAGGAGAACAGGACGAAGGCGGCGAGGTTCTGACGTTTCGTCAGTTCATGGAGGTGCCAGGCACCGTCGGCCTTGGGGCGGAGGACGGCGTCGAGGCGTTCGGGGGTGAGGCCGGTGAGGGTGGCGTCGTCGAGGACGCCGGCGGCGTGGACGACGGCGGTCAGCGGGTGCTCGGTGGGGACGGTGGCGAGCAGGGCGGCCAGGGCGTCGCGGTCGCCGGTGTCGCAGGCGGTGACGCTGACGTGGGCGCCGAGCGCGGTGAGTTCGGCGGTGAGGTCGGCGGCGCCGGGGGCGTGGGGGCCGCTGCGGCTGGTGAGCAGCAGGTGGCGCACGCCGTGGGTGGTGACGAGGTGGCGGGCGAGCAGCGCGCCCAGCGATCCGGTGCCGCCGGTGATCAGTACGGTGCCCTCCGGATCCAGCCCGGGCGCGGGCCGGTCGGGGGAGAGGGAGGCGGCGGGGGCGGGTGCCAGCCGGGGGATCAGCAGTCGGCCCTGGCGCAGGGCGACGCTCGGCTCCTGGGGGCCGAGCGCCCGGGCGAGGTCCGCGGGCCAGTCCTCCGGTGCGTCGGTGTCCACGAGGACGATCCGGCCCGGGTGCTCCGACTGGGCGGAGCGCAGCAGGCCCCGGTCGGCGGCGCGCGGCAGGTCGTGGACGTCCTCCTGCGGCCCGACGGCCACCGCACCGCTGGTGACGACGGCGAGGCGGGTGTCGGCGAACCGGTCGTCGGCGAGCCAGGCCTGCACGAGGCCGAGGGTCCGGGCGGTGGACTCGGCCGCCGCCCGGTCGGGCCGGTGCGCGGCCGGGGCGTCGAGGAGCGGGAGCACCAGGGTGTCGGGCGGCGGCGCGGTGGAGCCGAGGGCGTCGGTGAGCAGCCCGGTCCGGCCCGGCGCCGCGAGGGCGTGCGGCTGCGGATCGGTCCAGATCAGGTGGAGCAGCGGTTCGCGCGCGGCGCCCCCGGTGGCGGCGAGCCGGCCGGCGGGCCGCAGCAGCAGCGACTCCACGGTGAGGACGGGCCGGCCGGAGGCGTCGTCGGCCTCCAGGGCCACCGCGCCCGGCCCGGCGGGGGTGAGCCGGACCCGCAGGGTGGTGGCGCCGACGCCGTGCAGGGCGACGCCGCGCCAGTCGAAGGGCAGGCTCGCGCTCTCGGGGGCGCCGGGGAGCGTGCCGAGGCCGAGGGCGTGCAGCGCGGCGTCGAGCAGGGCGGGGTGCAGCCCGTACGCGGCGGCCGCGCCGTCCTGCTCGGCGTCCAGGACGACCTCGGCGAACAGCTCTCCGTCGCGCCGCCAGGCGGCCCGCAGCCCCTGGAAGGCCGGGCCGTAGCGCAGCCCCTCGGCGGCGAGGCGCCGGTACAGGCCGTCCGGGTCGACGGCTTCGGCGCCGGCCGGGGGCCAGGCGGTGAGCGGGGAGCGGGCGGACGGGGAGCCGGCCGACACCGACCCGGAGGCGTGCCTGGTCCAGGGCCGCCCGGGCAGGGCGTCCTCCTCGCGGGCGTACACCTCGACCGCGCGGCGGCCGGCCCGGTCGGGCGCGGCGAGGCGGATCTGCAGGGTCACCGCGCCCTGCGCCGGGACGACCAGCGGCGCGGTGAGGGTGAGTTCGTCGAGGTGGTCGCAGTCCGCCTGTTCGCCGGCCCGCAGGGCGAGTTCGACGAAGGCGGTGCCGGGCAGCAGGACGGTGTCGCCGACGGTGTGGTCGGCCAGCCACGGCTGGGTCCGCAGGTCCAGCCGGCCGGTGAACAGGAACTCCTCGGAGTCGGCGACGACGATGCTGGCGCCGAGCAGCGGGTGGTCGGGGAAGCCGAGCCCGGCCGGGGTGACGTCGAGCCGGTTCCCGGCCGGGGCCTCCAGCCAGTGCCGCTCCCGCTGGAAGGCGTAGGTCGGCAGGTCGACCCGGCGGGCGCCGCCGCCCCGGTGGTACGCCGCCCGGTCGACGGCGGTGCCGCGCGCGTGCAGCCGGCCGAGGGCGGTGGTGACCTCGACGGCCTGGTCGCGGTCCGCGCGCTGGGCGGGGACGGCGGCGGAGCCGGCCTCGGTGAAGCAGGCCTCCGCCATGGGCGTGAGGGCGGCCTCCGGGCCGAGTTCGAGGAAGGTGCGGGTGCCCTGGGCCTCCAGGTGCCGGACGGCGTCGGCGAACCGGACGGGCCGGCGCGCGTTGCGCACCCAGTACTCGGGGGTGCAGAGCTCCGCCCCGGTGGCGGGCTCGCCGGTGACGGTGGAGACGAAGCCGATCCGGGGCGGCCGCGGCTCCAGACCGGCGGCGATCTGCCGGAACTCGGCCAGCATCGGGTCCACCCGGGCCGAGTGGGAGGCGTAACTGACGTTCAGCCGGCGCGTCTTGCGGCCGAGGGCGGTGAAGTGCGCGGCGAGGGCGAGGACGGGCTGCTCGTCGCCGGAGAGGACCACCGCGTCCGGGCTGTTGACCGCGGCGATCTCGGCGCCGTCGGTCAGCAGCGGGCGGACCTCCTCCTCCGAGGCGGCGACCGCGACCATCGCCCCGCCCGGGGCCAGCGCCTGGGTGAGCCGGCCGCGGGCGGCGACCAGGGCGGCGGCGTCCGGCAGGTCGAGGACGCCCGCGACGTGGGCGGCCGCGAGTTCGCCGCCGGAGTGGCCGAGGACGTGGTCGGGCCGTACGCCCCAGGAGGCGAACAGCCGGAACAGCGCCACCTCGACGGCGAACAGCGCGGGCTGGGCGTACGCCTGGCCGGCGAGCGGTGAGGGGCCGCCGGTGGGGGCGTCGAAGACCGCCGGGCGCAGCGGGGCCGGCAGGTGCCGGTCCAGTTCGGCGCAGACGGCGTCGAAGGCCTCCGCGAAGGCCGGGAAGGCCGCGTACAACTCCCTTCCCATGCCCGGGCGTTGGCTTCCCCCGCCGGTGAACATGACGGCCAGGGCGCCGGTGCCGGCCCGCTCGTGCAGCACGCCGGCGGTGGGACGTCCGGCGGCGAAGGCGTCCAGGTCGTGCAGCAGCGGGTCCCGCTCGCGGCCGACCAGGACGGCGCGGTGGTCCAGCGCGGTGCGGGTGGTGAGCAGGGCGTGGCCGACGTCGGTCGGGCCCGGGGCGGGGTCGCGGCGCAGGTGGGCGGCGAGCCGGCCGGCCTGGGCGCGCAGCGCGGGTTCGGTGGCGGCGCTCAGCGTCCACAGGGCGGTGGGCGCCGTGGCCGTCCCGGGGGTGGGGAGGCCGTCGGCGGACGGGGCGTCGGCTGCCGACGGCTGCTGCTCGGGTGCGGGCGGCGGCTCCTCGATGACGGCGTGGGCGTTGGTGCCGCTGAAGCCGAAGGAGGAGACCCCGGCGCGGCGCGGGGTCTCGCGGCGCGGCCACGGCTGCGGCTCGGTGAGCAGTTCCACGGCCCCGGCGGACCAGTCGACGTGCGGGGTGGGTTCGTCGACGTGCAGGGTGCGGGGCAGTTCGCCGTGCCGCATCGCCTGGATCATCTTGATCACGCCGCCGACGCCGGCGGCGGCCTGGGTGTGGCCCAGGTTGGACTTGAGCGAGCCGAGCCGCAGCGGGCGGTCGGCGGCGCGGCCCTGTCCGTAGGTGGCGAGCAGGGCCTGGGCCTCGATCGGGTCGCCGAGGCGGGTGCCGGTGCCGTGGGCCTCGACGGCGTCCACGTCGGCGGGGGTGAGGCCGGCGTCGGCGAGGGCCTGGCGTATCACCCGCCGCTGGGCGGGGCCGTTGGGGGCGGTGAGGCCGTTGCTGGCGCCGTCCTGGTTGACGGCGGTGCCGCGCACCACGGCGAGCACGGGGTGGCCGTTGGCGCGGGCGTCGGAGAGCCGCTCCAGCAGGAGCATGCCGACGCCCTCGGCCCAGCCGGTGCCGTCGGCCGCGGCCGCGAAGGACTTGCAGCGGCCGTCCGAGGACAGGCCCTCCTGGCGGCTGAAGTCGACGAACGGCAGGGGGGAGGCCATCACGGTGGCGCCGCCGGCCAGCGCGAGCGAGCAGTCGCCGTTCCGCAGCGCCTGGGCGGCCAGGTGCAGGGCGACCAGGGAGGAGGAGCAGGCGGTGTCGATGGTGACGGCCGGGCCCTCCAGGCCGAAGGTGTAGGCGACCCGGCCGGAGGCGATGCTGCCCGAGGTGCCGGTGCCGAGGTAGCCCATGACGTCCTCGGGCAGCTCGCGCAGCCGGGCCGCGTAGTCGTGGTACATGATCCCGGCGTAGACGCCGGTCCGGCTGCCGCGCAGGGAGGCCGGGTCGATGCCGGCGTGCTCGAAGACCTCCCAGGAGGTCTCCAGCAGGAGGCGCTGCTGGGGGTCCATGGCCGTCGCCTCGCGCGGGCTGATGCCGAACGGCGCCGGGTCGAAGTCGGCGACGTCGTAGAGGAATCCGCCCGCGTGCGCGGTGCTGGTGCCGGCCGCGTCGTCCGGTCCGCGCAGGGCGTCGAGGTCCCAGTCGCGGTCGGTGGGGAAGGCGGAGACGGCGTCCCGGCCCTGGGCGACGAGCTGCCAGAGCTCGTCGGGTGTGCGGACGCCGCCCGGGTAGCGGCAGGCCATGCCGATGACGGCGATGGGCTCGTGGGCCGCCTCCTCGTTCTCGCGCAGCTTCCTGCGGGTCTGCCGCAGTTCGGCGGTGAGCCGCTTGAGCGAGTCCAGGACCTTCTCGTCGGTGCCCGTCATCAGGCGTCCCCCAGTTCGTCGTCGATGATGGCGAGCAGTTCGTCGATGCCGGCGGCGTCGAGGTCGCCACCGTCCTCGTCCGGGTCCTCGCCGGGTGCGGTCGCGGCCCGGTCGGCGGTGGCCTGCTCCATGGCGGCGAGCAGGGCCTTGAGGCGCAGCCGGACCTGCTCGGCGGCCTCCGGGTCCCCGGCGAGGCCCGGGACCGACTCGCGCAGCCGGTCGAGGTCCGCGAGGGCGGCCTCGGCGGGGCTCGGCGCGGCGGGGACGAGGACGTCCCTGAGGTGCGCGGCGAGCCCGGCGGGCGTCGGGTGGTCGAAGACTGCGGTGGCGGGCAGGCGCACGCCGGTGGCGGCGTCGAGCCGGCCGCGGATCTCCACGGCGGCCAGCGAGTCCAGCCCGGATTCGGTGAACGGCCGGTCCGGGGCGACGGCGCGGGGCGAGCTGTGGCCGAGCACCGTCGCGGTCTGGGTGAGCACGAGGTCGAGCAGCAGGCTCTCCCGCTCGGCGTCGTCCAGCGGGAGCAGCCGCTCGGCGAGCGAGGCGGCGGTCTGCCGGGCGGGGGCGCCGGCGGGGGTGCCGGAGGCGGCGGTACGGGCCCGGGTGGGGCGCACCAGACCGCGCAGGACCGGCGGGAAGTCCGGGTCGCCGGCGCGGGGCTGGAGCAGCGGCAGGTCGAACCGGGCAGGGACGAGCAGGGGTTCGGGCCGCTCGAGGGCGGCGTCGAACAGGGCCAGGCCGGTGTCGGAGGCGATCGCCCCGAACCCGGAGCGGACGATGCGGCCGCGTTCGGCCTCGGTCAGGCCGCCGGCCATTCCGTCGCCGGTCTGGTCCCACAGGCCCCAGGCCAGCGACAGGGCGGGCAGTCCGGCGGCGGCCCGGTGCTGGGCGAGGCCGTCCAGGAAGCCGTTGGCGGAGGCGTAGGCGCCCTGTCCGGCGGAGCCGATGACCCCGGACGCGGAGGAGAACAGGACGAAGGCGGCCAGATTCTGACGCTTCGTCAGTTCGTGGAGGTGCCAGGCGCCGTCGGCCTTGGGGCGGAGGGTGCGGTGGAGGTGTTCGGGGGTGAGGGTGGTGAGGGTGGCGTCGTCGAGGACGCCGGCGGCGTGGACGACGGCGGTCAGCGGGTGGTCGGTGGGGACGGCGGCGAGCAGGGCGGCCAGGGCATCGCGGTCGCCGGTGTCGCAGGCGGTGACGGTGACGTGGGCGCCGGTGGCGCGCAGGTCGGTGGCGAGTTGTTCGGCGCCGGGGGCGTGGGGGCCGCTGCGGCTGGTGAGCAGCAGGTGGCGCACGCCGTGGCTGGTGACGAGGTGGCGGGCGAGCAGCGCGCCCAGCGATCCGGTGCCGCCGGTGATCAGCACGGTGCCCTCCGGATCCAGCCCGGCGGACTCGGCCTGGGCGTCCACCCTGGCGAGCCGGGGGAGGAGCAGGGTGCCGTCCCGCAGGGCCAGTTGGGCCTCGCCGGTGGCCAGGGCGGCGGGCAGGGCATGCCAGGAGGCGTCCTCGTCGTCGAGGTCCGCCAGCACGATCCGGTCGGGGTACTCCGCCTGGGCGGCGCGGACCAGGCCCCAGACGGCGGACTGCGCCGGATCGACGGGCGACTCCGGCGAGGTGGGCCGCTCCGGCGAGGCGGGCGCCCCGGCCGGCGTGCAGGCGGCGGCGTTCCGGGTGAGCAGGGCCAGCCGGCCCCGGGCGGAGCCGCCGTCGGCCAGCCAGGAACGCACCGTGGCGAGCGCCCGCTCCACCGCCGCCAGGGTGGCGGCCGGGCCGGTGGCGCCGTCGGCCGTGACCGGGACGAGGGTGACCTCGGCGTCCCCGGCGTTCGCGGCGTCCCCGGTGTTCCCGGCGTCCCCGGCGTTCGCGTCGGCGGCGAGGCCGGCGAGCGGCGCCGGCGCGGCGCCGTCACCGAGCCAGCGGAGCGTGACCGGCTCCCCGGCGGCGGCGGACGAGCCCGGCACCCAGTCGATCCGGTACAGCGCCCCCGCCGCGTCGGCCTGCCGGGCGTCGAGGTCCCGCGCGTCCGCCCGCCGGGCGGCCAGCCGTTCGACGTCCACCACCGGCTCGCCCCGGTCGTCGGCGATCGCCATGGTGACGGCCTCCGGCCCGGCCGGCGCGAGCCGCACCCGGAGCCGGGTGGACCCGGTGGCGTGCACCCGCACGCCCGACCAGGAGAACGGCACCGCCGCCCCCGAGCCGGAGCCCAGGCCGTCCATCGCGGCCGGGTGCTGGGCGGCGTCCCACAGCGCCGGGTGCAGGGCGAAGGCCTGCGGGTCGGCGCCGTCCGGCAGCGCCACCTCGGCGAACAGCGTGTCGCCGTCGCGCCAGGCGGCGCGCACGCCCCGGAACAGCGGGCCGTAGGCCACCCCCTGGGCGGCGAAGGCCTCGTACAGGCCGTCCACCGGGACGGGTTCGGTGCCGGCGGGCGGCCAGGCGCGCAGATCGTGGCCGGCCGGGGCCGGATCGTCGGCGGCCAGGACGCCGCTCGCGTGCAGGGTCCACGGCGCCGTGCCGGTGGCGTCGTACGGGCGGGCGTAGAGCCGCAGGGCGCGGCCGCCGGCGGTGTCGGAGGGGTCGGACTCCTCGACCAGCAGCTGGAGTTCGGCCTCCTCCTCGGCGCCGAGGACGAGTGGCGCGTGCAGGGTCAGCTCCCGCACCTGCGGGCAGCCGGCGGCCTCGGCGGCCTGCGCCGCCAGCTCGACGTAGAGGGTGCCGGGCACCACGGTGGCGTCGAACAGGCGGTGCTCGGCGAGCCAGGGCGCGGTCTCCGCGGAGAGCCGGCCGGTGCCCACCAGGCGGTCGCTGTCGCCCAGTCGCACCAGGGCGTCGAGCACCGGGTGCCCGCCGCCGCGCGGACCGCGCCGGGGGGCGAAGCCGCGCTGCGGCCAGTAGCGGGTGCGCTGGAAGGCGTACGTCGGCAGCTCCACCGTGCGTGCCCCGCGCCCGGCGAACACCGCCCGCCAGTCCAACGGGAGGCCCTGGACGTGCAGTTCGGCGGCGGCGAGCAGCAGCGCGGCCTCCTGCGGCCGGTCGCGGCGCTGCGCCGGGACGACGGCGCCGCGCCCGGCCAGGCTCTCGGCGGCCATCGGGCTGAGCGCGCCCTGCGGCCCCACCTCGACGAACAGCTCGGCGCCCGCCTCGGCCAGCCCGAGCACGGCGTCGTGGAAGAGCACGGCGTCCCGGACGTGGCGGACCCAGTGGTCAGCCGAGGCCGGTGCCTCGGCGGTCACCGGCCGCCCGGTGAGGGCGGAGACCAGCGGGAGGTGCGGGGCGCGGTAGGTCAGCTTCCGCGCGACCCGCTCGAACTCGGCGAGCATCGGGTCCATCAGCGGGGAGTGGAAGGCGTGGCTGACCCGCAGCCAGGACACCCGGCTCCCGCGTCCGCGCAGCACCTCGACCACCTCGGCCACCGCCGCGCGCTCGCCGGACAGGACGCTCGCCCGCGGGCCGTTGACCGCGGCGACCGCGACCACGCCGCCCCGGCCCGAGAGCAGGTCGGCGAGCTCGGAGGGCGCCGCCTCGACCGCGGCCATCGCGCCGCCGGCCGGCAGCGCCTGCATCAACCGGCCCCGGGCGGCGACCAGTTCGGCCGCGTCGGCGAGCGAGAGCACGCCCGCCACGTGTGCGGCCGCGAGCTCCCCGACCGAGTGCCCGGCCAGCTGGTCCGGGACGACGCCCCAGGACTCCAGCAGCCGGAACAGCGCCACCTCGAAGGCGAACAGCGCGGGCTGGGCGTACTCCGTCCGGTCGATCAGCTCCTGCGCCCGCTCGTCCCCCGGTCCGGCGAGGACGACCTCGCGCAGCGGGCGCTCCGCCGCCGGGTCCAGGTGCGGTTCGAGGGCGGCGCAGACCGTGTCGAAGGCGTCGGCGAAGACCGGGTACCCCTGGTGCAGCTCGCGCCCCATGCCGACGGACTGGCTGCCCTGGCCGGCGAACAGGAACGCCGTCCGAGGCCCGTCGCCGGCCTGCCCGCGCACCACCCCGGCGGTGTCCCGGTCCTCGTGCAGCGCGGTGAGCGCGGCCAGCGCGCGCGGACGGTCCTCGGCCAGGACGACGGCGCGGTGCCGCAGGGCGGCGCGGGTGGTGGCGAGCGACCAGGCCACGTCCAGCGGGCCGGCCTCGGGGTGCGCCGTCAGGTGCTCGGCCAGCCGCAGCGCCTGGTCGCGCAGCGCCTCCGGGCTGCGGGCGGACAGCGTCCAGGGCACCACCCGGTGGTCCGGCGCGGCGGGCGGGGCCTGCGGCTTGACGGCCGGGGGCTCGACGGTCGGGGGTTCGACGGCCTGCGGCTCGACGGTCGGCGGTTCCTCGATGACGACGTGCGCGTTGGTACCGCTGATCCCGAAGGAGGACACCCCGCCGCGCCGGGGGCGGGCGGTGCGCGGCCACGCGTGGGCCTCGTCGAGCAGCCGCACCGCCCCGCTCGACCAGTCGACGTGCGGGGTCGGCTCGGTCAGGTGCAGGGTCTTCGGCAGCCGTTCGTGCCGCAGCGCCTCGACCAGCTTGATGATGCCCGCCAGGCCCGAAGCGGCCTGGGTGTGGCCGAGGTTGGACTTGAGCGAGCCCAGCAGCAGCGGCCGTTCGGCCGGACGCCGGGCGCCGTACGTGGCGAGCAGCGCCTGGGCCTCGATCGGGTCGCCGAGCCGGGTGCCGGTGCCGTGGGCCTCCACCGCGTCCACGTCGTCGGGGGTCAGACCGGCGTCCGCGAGGGCGCGGCGGATCACCCGCTCCTGGGCCGGGCCGTTGGGCGCGGTCAGGCCGTTGCTGGCGCCGTCGGAGTTGATGGCGGAGCCGCGCACCACGGCCAGCACCCGGTGGCCCTTGCGCCGGGCGTCGGACAGCCGCTCCACCAGCAGGACGGCCACGCCCTCGCTCCAGCTGGTGCCGTCCGCGTCGGCGGAGAAGGAGCGGCATCGGCCGCTGGGGGAGAGCACCCGCTGCCGGTTGAACTCGGTGAACAGCAGCGGACTGGTCATCAGGGTGACGCCGCCCACCAGCGCCAGGTCGCAGTCCCCGCGCCGCAGCGCCTGGCCGGCCCAGTGCAGCGCCACCAGGGAGGAGGAGCAGGCGGTGTCGACGGTGACCGCCGGCCCGCCGAAGCCGAAGGCGTACGCCAGGCGCCCGGACAGCACGCTGGCGGTGTTGCCCGTCCCGATGTACCCCTCCAGGTCCTCCTTGCCGGTGGCCAGCACCCGGGGGTAGTCCTGGCCGTTGGTGCCGACGAAGACGCCGACCGGGCCGCCGGCGGCGGTGGCCACCGGGTCGATGCCGCCCCGCTCGAAGGCCTCCCAGGAGGTCTCCAGCAGCAGGCGCTGCTGCGGGTCCATGGCGAGGGCCTCGCGCGGGGAGATCCCGAAGAAGGCGGCGTCGAAGTCGGCGACGGTGTCGATGAAGCCGCCCTGGCGGGCGTAGGTGGTGCCGGGCCGGTCGGGGTCGGGGTGGTAGAGGCCGGCGAAGTCCCAGCCGCGGTCGGTGGGGAAGTCGCCGATGACGTCCGCCCCGGTCTCCAGGACCTCCCAGAGCTGCTCCGGGGAGCGGACGTCGCCGGGGAAGCGGCAGGCCATCGCGACGATCGCGAGCGGTTCGGCGGGGTCGCCGGCGGGCCCCGACGGGGTGTCGGCGCCCTCGCCGGCCGCCGCGCCGGTGAGGGCGAGGACGTGGTCGACGACGGCCCGGGGGGTGGGGTGGTCGAACACCAGGGTCGCGGTGAGCCGCAGCCCGGTCGCCGCGCCGAGCCGGTTGCGCAGCTGGACGGCGGTGAGCGAGTCGAGCCCGAGCTCCTGGAAGCGCTGGTCGGTGCCGATCGCCCGGGCGTCGGCGTGGCCGAGCACGGCGGCGATCTCGGTGCGCACCAGGTCGAGCAGGTACTCCCGGCGGGCGGCCGGTTCGAGGTCCGGCAGGGTGCTGTCGGGCGCCCGGGTGGGGGCGGGGGCGGGTCGGTCGGGCCGCGCTGAGGCGGGCAGAGTGAGCACCGCCTGGCCCGCGTGCCGGGCCCGGCCCAGGTGCTCGAAGGCCTCGGCGGCCTGCCGGACGTCCCAGCCGGGGACGGTGGGCGCGGGCAGCGTGCCGTCCGCGAACAGGGCGGCCAGCTCGCCGAGGACGGCCCGCAGGCGGTCCGGGCCGGCGTCCGCGAGGTCGGCGACCAGGTAGCGCACGCCCGGGTGGTCGGCGGCGACCCGCCCGGGGTCGCGCCGGTCGGTCCGTCCGGTCTCCACGAAGCGGCCGCCGTGCGGCAGCAGCCGCAGCGAGGCGTCGGTGAACTCCCCGGCGAGGCAGTTCAGGACGACGTCGGCGCCGCGTCCGCCGGTGGCGGCGAGCAGCTCCGGCGCGAAGCCGGGAGCGGCCGAGGAGGCGAGGTGTTCCTCCGGCAGGTCCAGCGCCCGCAGCGCCGCCCGGTGCTCGGGCAGGTCGGTGGCGAGGACTCTCGCGCCCAGGTGGCGGGCCAGGTGGACGGCGGCCAGGCCGGTGCCGCCGCTCGCGGCGTGCACCAGGACCGTCTCGCCGGAGCGGAGCCCGGCGAGCCCGACCAGGGCATGGTGGGCGGTCAGGTGGGCGAGCGGCGCGGCGGCGCCCTGCGCGAAGGTCCAGCCGGCCGGGAGGGCGCAGGTCAACCGGTGGTCGGTGACCGCGACCGGGCCGGCGGCGCCGGCCGGGAACAGGCCCATCACCCGGTCGCCCGCGGCGAGTCCGCCGACCTCGGCGCCGACCTCCAGGACCACGCCCGCCGCCTCCAGCCCCAGCCCGCCGCCGGTCTCGCCGTGCAGGGCCAGGCCGAGGCCGACCAGGACGTCCCCGAAGTGCAGGCCGACGGCGCGGACGGCGACCCTGATCTCGCCCGGTCCGAGCGGGAGGTGCGCCTCGGGGGCCGGCACCGGGGCGAGGGTGGCGAGGTCGCCGGGCTCGGTGACGGCGAGCCGCCAGGCCGCCTCGGGCCCGCCGGGGGCCGCCGCGGTCGCGGCCGGCTCGGTGGCCGGGGCCGTCGGGGCGGGGTCGTCGGCGGGCAGCCAGTAGCGGCTGCGCCGGAAGGCGTAGGTGGGGAGGTCGACGCGCCGGGCCGGGCCGAAGTAGCGGTCGGGGTCCAGCCGGGCGCCGCCCGCCACCGCCTCGGCGACGGCCTCGGCGAACCGGTCCGGCGTCCCGTGGTCGCGGTGCAGCGAGGCGACGACGACGGCCTCGGTGCCGGCCTCCTCGACGGTCTCCTGGAGGGCCTGGGTGAGCACGGGGTGCGGACCGCACTCGATGAACAGGTCGAAGCCGTCCGCCAGCATGGCGCGGGTGGCCCGCTCGAACTCCACCGGCTCCCGCAGGCTGCGGTACCAGAACCCGGCGTCCTGGGCGCCCGGTTCGAGCAGCCCGCCGGTGGCCGGCGAGTACATCGGGAGCCTGGGCGGGTGGGCGGTCACCGTGCCGAGCAGGGAGGTGAGTTCGTCCCGGACGGACTCCACCTGCGGGGTGTGCGAGGCGTAGTCCAGCGGGATGCGTCGGGCCCAGACCCCGTTCTCCTCGCAGCGCGCCCGCAGCTCCTCCACCGCCCGGTTCGGGCCCGCGACCACCACCGAGCGCGGGCCGTTGACCGCGGCGACGGTCAACTCGCCCTGCCACTCGGCCAGTTGCTCGCGGACCTCGGCGGGCGTGGCGGACAGCGCCAGCATCCCGCCGTCGAGGGCGCCGAGCGACACCAGGGCCCGGGCGCGCAGCGCCACCACCCGGGCCGCGTCCGGCAGCGACAGCGCGCCGCTGACGGCGGCCGCCGCGATCTCGCCCTGGGAGTGGCCCAGCACCCCGGACACCTCGACGCCGCAGGACTCCCAGAGCGCGGCCAGGGACACCATCACGGCCCAGAGCGCCGGTTGGGCGACTTCGGTGCGCTGCGGCGCCGGCGCGGCGGGTGCGCCGCGCAGCACGTCGGTGAGCGACCAGTCCACGTACGGGGCCAGCGCCTCGGCGCACTCCGCCAGACGGCGGGCGAACACCGGTGAGGAGTCGAGCAGTTCGGCGGCCATGCCGACCCACTGGCTGCCGGCGCCGGGGAAGACCAGGGCGGCCCGGCCGGTGCCGGCCGGCGACCGGGCGACCCGGACGGCGGGCGTGCCGGCCGCCAGGGCGTCCAGCCCGGCGAGGAGTTCGGAGCGGTCCCGGCCGGTCACGGCGGCCCGGTGGGCGAAACCGGTCCGGGTGCGCAGCAGCGACCAGCCGACGCTGCCCGGGTCCAGCCCGGGCTCGGCGCGCAGGTGCGCGGCCAGCCGCTCGGCCTGGGCGGGCAGGGCCTCGGCGCTGCGGGCGGACAGCAGCCACAGCGGCGGGAGGCCGGAGGGTTCCTCGGCGGCCGGCTGCGCGGCGGCGGGTGCGGGCGGCTCCGCGGAGGCGGGGTCCTCGGAGGCCGGCTCCGCGGCGGAGGGCTGGGGGGCGGCCGGTGCGGGCGGCTCCGCGGGAGCGGCCACCTCGGCGGGGACGTCCGGGGCCTGTTCGAGCAGGACGTGGGCGTTGGTGCCGCTGATGCCGAAGGCGGAGACGCCCGCCCGGCGCGGCTCGCCGGAGTCGGGCCAGGGGCGGGCCTCGGTGAGCAGCTCCAGTGGACCGTCCGACCAGTCCACGTGCGGCGACGGCTGTTCGGCGTGCAGGGTGCGGGGCAGGACGCCGTGGCGCATCGCCATCACCGTCTTGATCACCCCGGCGACGCCCGCCGCGGCCTGGGTGTGGCCCAGGTTGGACTTGAGCGAGCCCAGCCAGAGCGGCCGGTCGGCCGCCCGGTCCTCCCGGAACACCGCTTGCAGCGCCTGGGCCTCGATCGGGTCGCCGAGGGTGGTGCCGGTGCCGTGCGCCTCGATCGCGTCGATCTGGGCGGGCCGCAGCCGGGCGTTGTCCAGCGCCTGCCGGATGACCCGCTGCTGGGCGGGCCCGTTGGGCGCGGTCAGCGCGCCGCTGGCGCCGTCCTGGTTGACCGCGCTGCCGCGGACCAGGGCGAGCACCGGGTGGCCGTTGGCGCGGGCGACGGAGAGCCGTTCGAGCAGCAGCAGTCCGGCGCCCTCCGACCAGCCGGTGCCGTCCGCGTCCGCCCCGAAGGCCTTGCAGCGGCCGTCCGGCGACAGGCCGCGCTGGCGGCTGAACCCCACGAAGGTGGCCGGCGTCGCCATCAGCGACACCCCGCCGGCCAGCGCGAGCTCGCAGTCGCCCTGACGCAGCGCCTGGACGGCCAGGTGCAGGGCGACCAGGGAGGAGGAGCAGGCGGTGTCGATGGTGACGGCCGGGCCCTCCAGGCCGAAGGTGTACGCGACCCGGCCGGAGGCGACGCTGCCCGCGCTGCCGGTGCCGAGGTACCCCTCGGTGTCCTCGTCCGGCCGGCGGACGCGGCTGCCGTAGTCGTTGTACATCACCCCGGCGAAGACGCCGGTCCGGCTGCCGCGCAGCCGTTCGGCGGGCAGCCCGGCCCGTTCGAAGGCCTCCCAGGCGACCTCCAGCAGCAGCCGCTGCTGCGGGTCCATGGCGAGGGCCTCGCGCGGGCTGATCCCGAAGAAGGCGGGGTCGAAGTCGGCGTAGCCGTCGACGAATCCGCCGTGCCGGGTGGTGGAGGTGCCGGCGTGGTCCGGATCCGGGTGGTAGAGCGCGTCGAGGTCCCAGCCGCGGTCCGTGGGGAAGCCGGAGACGGCGTCGGTGCCGTCGGCCACCAGCCGCCACAGCGCCTCGGGGGAGTGGACGCCGCCAGGCAGCCGGCAGCTCATCGCGACGACGGCGATCGGCTCGTGGGTCGCCTCCTCGATCTCGTCCAGGCGCCGGCGGGTCTGCCGCAGGTCGCCGGCCATCCACCGGAGGTAGTCGACGAGCTTCTCGTCCTTCTCGTCGTCGGCCATCGGAACCTCATTCGTTGTCATGTCGCGGGGGAACGGGGCGGGCGCGCCGGCCCGGGGGTGGTCGCGGGTGTCGGTCAGGGCCTTCGGAGGTTCTCGTCGATGAAGGCGAGCAGTTCGTCCCGGCCGAGGTCGGCGAGGGCGGGGTCGGCGACGGTGGGGTCGGCGAGGGCGGGGTCGGGGGCCGCCGCCGGGTGTTCGGCCGGCGGGGCGGATCCGGGCACCGCGGCGGGTTCGGGCGCCGTCGGGGCAGGGGCCCCGGCCCCGGCCGGGCCGCCGTCGAGGCGCTCCAGCAGGTGGGTGGCCAGGCCCGCCGGGGTGGGATGGTCGAAGACCAGCGTGGTCGGCAGCTGGAGGCCGCACAACTCGCCCAACCGGGTGCGCAGTTCGACCGCGGTGAGCGAGTCGAAGCCCAGGTCGAGCAGCCGGTCGTGGGCCGCCACCGCGGCGTGCGAGGGCCGCCCGAGGACCTTGGCCACCTCGCGGCGCACCAGGTCGACCAGCACGTGCTCGTGCTGCCCGGGCGCGGTGTCCCGCAGCCGCTCCCGCCACGCGGGGACGGGCGCCGGGCGGGCGGCGGCGCGGCGGTGGACGGGGCGGGCGCCGCCGGCGGCCAGCTCCTTCAGGACCGGGGCGAGGACGCCCTGGGCGGCCCGGGCCCGCAGCACGGCGGGGTCGAGCCGGACCGGGGCGAGCGCCGCCGCGTCCTGGCCGAGCGCGGCGTCGAACAGGGCGAGTGCCTCCGACGGCTCCAGGGCGGCGACGCCCGCCCGGGCCAGGCGGGCCCGGTCCGCGTCGTCGAACGCGCCGGCCATGCCCGCCCCGCCCCACCAGCCCCAGGCGAGCGAGGTGGCGGGGAGGCCGAGGGCGCGGCGGTGCGCGGCGAGGCCGTCCAGGAAGGCGTTGGCGGCCGCGTAGTTGCCCTGCCCGGCGGAGCCGAGCGTGCCGGCGACGGAGGAGAACAGCACGAACGCCGCGGGCTTGAGCTCCCTGGTCAGCTCGTGCAGGTGCCAGGCTGCGTCGGCCTTGGGGCGCAGCACCCGGTCGAGGCTCTCGGGCGTGAGCGATTCGAGCACGCCGTCGTCGAGCGCCCCGGCGCAGTGCACCACGCCGGCGAGCGGCCGGTCGGCGGGCAGGGTGTCGAGGAGCCGCGCGAGGGCGGCGCGGTCGGACACGTCGCAGGCGGCGATCCGCACCCGGGCGCCCAGTTCGCCGAGTTCGGCGGCCAGCCGGTCGGCCCCGGGCGCGGCCGGGCCGCGTCGGCCGACCAGCAGTAGGGAGCGGACGCCGTGCCGGGTGACCAGGTGCCGGGCGAGCAGGGCGCCCAGGCCGCCGGTGCCACCGGTGACCAGCACGGTGCCCTCGGGCCCGAACACCGGAGCGGCGGGCGGGCCGGACAGGGCCGGCGCCGCGCTGAGCCGGGGCACCGTGACGGCTCCGGCGCGCACGGCGAACTGGGGCTCGTCGGTGCCGACGGCCGCGGGCAGGGCCGTGTCGGCGCCGAACGGGGTGTCGACCAGCACGACCCGGCCGGGATGCTCGCTCTGGACGGACCGCACCAGGCCCCACACCGCGGCGGCCACCGGATCGACCGCCCCGTCCTCGGGCGTGGTGGCCACCGCGTCGCGGGTGGCCAGGACCAGCCGGGTGGCGTCCAGGCGCTGGTCGGACGTCCAGCAGCGGAGCAGGGCGGCGGTGTGGTTGACCGCGGCCCGGGTGCGCCGCGGAACGTCGTCGCCGGCTCCGGTGGTCACCCGGACGGACACGGCGTCCGGCGCCGGGGTGCCGTGTTCGACGGCGGCGAACAGCGCGTCGATGTCGGC
This sequence comes from Kitasatospora sp. NPDC058444, assembly GCF_042721415.1. Lineage (NCBI taxonomy): Bacteria > Bacillati > Actinomycetota > Actinomycetes > Kitasatosporales > Streptomycetaceae > Kitasatospora > Kitasatospora sp. NPDC058444. Next base: position 26,185 of record NZ_JBHXLL010000057.1, read on the forward strand.
GTACCGGACGGTCCGGGCGCCGGACGGTCCGGCCGGGGCGTCCGGGCCGATCGCGGCCCAGTTCTCCTCGCCGGGCGCCGGGTCGGCGGACAGGGGGCGCCAGCCCAGCTCGTACAGCGGGCGGTCGGCGGCCCGGCCGGGGCCGGCCGGGCGCAGCAGCAGCGAGCCGACGGTCGCGACGGGCGCCCCGGTGGCGTCCGCGAGGTCGAGCGCCAGGGTGTCGCCGTCGACGGTGATCCGCACCCGCAGCCGGTCCGCGCCGGTGGCGTGCAGCGCCACCTCGGACCAGGTGAACGGCAGCCGCGGTACGGCGGCGGGCGCGTCCGCGTCCGGGCCGGGCGGGACGGTACCGGGCGCGGTGGCGCCGTCCGCGTCCGCGCCGGGCAGGACGGTACCGGGCGCGCCGGCGCCGTGCAGGACGGCGGCGTGCAGGGCGGCGTCGAGCAGGGCGGGGTGCAGGCCGTACCGGCCGGCCCCGGTGGCGGCCCGCTCGGGCAGGGCCACCTCGGCGAGCACCCGCCCGTCGTGCAGCCAGGCCGCGCGCAGGCCCCGGAACGCCGGGCCGTACCGCACCCCGGCGGCTTCCAGGCGCTCGTACAGGCCCTCGACGGGGAGGGGGACGGCGCCGGGCGGCGGCCACGCGGCCAGGTCCCCTCCGGGGGGTGTCCCCTCGGCGAGGACGCCGGTGGCGTGCAGGGTCCACAGGGCGCCCCGGGCGGCCCGGTCGGGGCGGGCGTACACCGACAGCGGGCGGCGCCCGTCGGCGGTGGGCTCGGCGACCCGGATGCGCAGCTGGACGCCGTCCTGGTCGCGCTCGGGCAGCACCAGCGGGCTGCGCAGGGTGAGTTCGGCCAACCGGTCGCAGCCGAGGCGGGCGCCCGCCTCCAGCGCGATCTCCACGAAGGCGGCGCCGGGCAGCAGGACCTCGCCGCGCACGGCGTGGTCGGCCAGCCAGGGGTGGGTGGCGCGGGAGAGCCGTCCGGTGCCCACCAGCTCGTCGCTGTCGGGAAGTTCGACGAAGGCGCCGAGCAGCGGGTGGCCGGAGGTGTCGAGGCCGGCGCTCGCCGGGTCGGGGCCGTCGTGGTCCGCCTCGGGTGCCGCGGGCAGCCAGTAGTGCTCCGGCTGGAAGGCGTAGGTCGGCAGGTCGACCCGCCGCGCGCCGGAGTCGGCGAAGTACGCCGCCCAGTCGACGGCCACGCCGCGTACGTGCAGCCGGCCCAACGCGTCGGCCAGCGCGTCCGGTTCGGGCCGGTCGCGGCGCAGCGCGGCGACCGCCCGCCCGGTCCCGTCGCCGGCTTCGACGTCGGCGGCGGCGAGGCCGGCGAGCGAGCCGTCCGGGCCGACGTCCAGCAGGGTGGTCACACCGTCCGCGGCCAGCTGCCGTACGGCGTCGTGGAACCGGACCGGGCGGCGGACCTGCTGCGCCCAGTAGTCCGGCGAGCCGAGCTCCTCCGCCGTCGCCGGGCGTCCGGTCACCGTGGAGACGACCGGGACCATGGGCTGATGGAACGTCAATCCCTCTGCTACCGCGCGGAGTTCGTCCAGCATCGGGTCCATGGCGGGGGAGTGGAAGGCGTGGCTGACCCGCAGCCTGGTGGTCCGGTGGTCGCGCTCGCCCAGCTGCTCGGCGATCGCCAGCACCGCGTCCGTCCGGCCGGAGAGGACCACGGCGGACGGCCCGTTGACGGCGGCGACGGCCGCGCCCTCGGTCAGCAGCGGCAGCACCTCGGCCTCGGCGGCGGCCACCGCCACCATCGCCCCGCCCGGCGGCAGGGCCTGCATCAGCCGCGCCCGGGCGGTCACCAGCACGGCCGCGTCGGCCAGGTCCAGCACCCCGGCGACGTGCACGGCGGCGAGCTCCCCGATGGAGTGGCCGGCCAGCACGTCCGGCCGCACGCCCCAGGACTCCAGCAGCCGGAAGAGCGCCACCTCGACCGCGAACAGGGCGGGTTGGGTGTACTCGGTGCGGTCCAGCAGCCCGGCCGCCTCGGTGTCGCGACCGGCGTCCAGCGCCTCCCGCAGCGGACGCGGCAGGTGCCGGTCCAGCTCGGCGCAGACCTCGTCGAAGGCCGCGGCGAACACCGGGTGGCGCGCGTGGAGCCGGCGGCCCATGCCGAGCCGCTGGCTGCCCTGGCCGGCGAACAGGAAGGCCAGCCGCCCGCCGGCCGTCCGCCCGGGCGGGGCCGGGTCGGCGATCAGTTCGTCCAGCCGCTCCAGGAAGTCCTCGCGGGTCGTGGACACCAGCGCGGCGCGGTGCTCGAAGGCCGTGCGGCCGGTGGCGAGCGAGTAGCCGAGGTCGAGCGGGCGCAGGTCCGGGCGCTCGTCGAGGCGTTCGCGCAGCCGGACGGCCTGGGCGCGCAGCCCTTCGGCGCTGCGGGCGGACAGCAGCCACGGGACGGCCGGCGCGTCGACTCCGCGCGGCGGCGTGGCGGCCCGGGCCGCGGCCCGTTCCACCGGGGCCTGTTCGAGGACGACGTGGGCGTTGGTGCCGCTGATGCCGAAGGAGGAGACCCCGGCCCGGCGCGGGCGGCCCGCGGCGGGCCACGGCACGCTGTCGGTGAGCAGCGTCACCGCGCCGGAGGACCAGTCGACGTGAGGGGTCGGCTCGTCCACGTTGAGCGTCCGGGGCAGCGCGCCGTGGCGCATCGCCATGACCATCTTGATCACGCCGGCGACGCCCGCCGCGGCCTGGGTGTGGCCGAGGTTGGACTTGACCGACCCGAGGTACAGCGGCCGCTCCGGTGCGCGGTCGGGGCCGAAGACGGAGAGGATCGCCTCCGCCTCGATCGGGTCGCCGAGCGAGGTGCCGGTGCCGTGGGCCTCGACCGCGTCCACGTCGGCGGTGGTGAGGCCGGCGTTGGCCAGCGCCTGCCTGATCACCCGTTCCTGGGCGGGGCCGTTGGGGGCGGTGAGGCCGTTGGAGGCGCCGTCCTGGTTGACCGCCGAGCCGCGGACCAGGGCGAGGACGGGGTGGCCGTTGGCGCGGGCGTCGGAGAGCCGCTCCAGCAGCAGGACGCCGGCGCCCTCGCCCCAGCCGGTGCCGTCGGCCGCGGCGGCGAAGGGCTTGCAGCGGCCGTCGGGGGCGAGCCCGCGCTGCCGGGAGAACTCGATGAACGGGGTGGGCGTGGACATCACGGTCACGCCGCCGGCCAGCGCCAGATCGCTCTCGCCCGAGCGCAGCGACTGGGCGGCCAGGTGCAGCGCCACCAGCGAGGAGGAGCAGGCGGTGTCGACCGAGACGGCCGGCCCCTCCAGCCCCAGCGCGTACGCCACCCGGCCGGAGGCCACGCTGCCGGCCGTCCCGGAGCCGAGGTAGCCCTGGACCTCCTCGGGCACCCGGCGGGCCCACGAGCCGTAGTCGTGGTACATCACGCCCGCGAAGACGCCGGTCCGGCTGCCGCGCAGGCCGGCCGGGTCGATGCCGGCCCGTTCGACGGCCTCCCAGGAGGTCTCCAGGAGCAGCCGCTGCTGCGGGTCCATGGCGAGGGCCTCGCGCGGGTTGATGCCGAAGAACGCGGCGTCGAAGGCGGTGGCGTCGCGCAGGAACGCCCCGTGGCGCGCGTAGCTCCTGCCCGGCTTGCCCGGCTCCGGGTCGTACAGCCCGTCGAGGTCCCAGCCCCGGTCCTCGGGCAGCTCGCCGACGGCGTCGAGGCCGTTCGCGACCAGCGCCCACAGGCCCTCGGGGGAGGTGACGCCGCCGGGGTATCGGCAGGCCATCGCGACGATCGCGATCGGCTCCTCGGCGGTGGCCGCCACCGCGCGCGCCCGGACCGGCGCGGCCTCCTCGGCGTCGCCCAGCAGCCGGGACGCCAGGTAGCCCGCCAGCTCCTGCGGGGTGGGGCGGTCGAAGACCAGCCCGGCGGGGAGCGTCAGGCCGGTCAACGCGCCCAGGCGGTTGCGCAGTTCGAGCGCGGTCAGGGAGTCCATGCCCAACTGGGCGAAGGCCCGGCCGTCCTGGGTCTCGTCCAGGGTGTCGAGCCCGAGGATGGCCGCGGCCTCGGCCCGGACGACGGCGGTCAGTTCGCGCAGCCGCTCCGCCTCGTCCAGGGTGCGCACCCGGCCGGACAGTTCGGCCGCCGGGGCGGGCGTCCGGGCGGGCCGGTGCGCCGGTTCCGGACGGACCAGGGCGCGCAGCAGCGGCGGGACCGGGGCGAGGCCCGGAGCGCCCGCGCCGCCCGCCGCCGGGGCGGCGGGGTCGAGGCGCGCCGCCGCGAGCAGCGGCGCGTCGGCGGCCAGGGCGGCGTCCAGCAGGGCGAGCCCGTGCGCGGTGCTCAACGGCCGTACGCCCACCCGGGCGAGCCGGGCCAGGTCGGCCGCGTCGAGGCCGGCGGTCAGGGCGCTGCGCTCCGCCCAGAGCCCCCAGGCCAGCGAGATCGCGGGCAGGCCGAGGGCGCGGCGGTGGACGGCGAGGGCGTCCAGGAAGGCGTTGGCGGCCGCGTAGTTGCCCTGTCCGGCCGAGCCGAGCAGCCCGGCGGCCGAGGAGAACAGCACGAAGGCCGAGAGTGGCTGACCCTGCGTCAGTTCGTGGAGGTGGAGGGCGGAATGGGCCTTCGGCCGCAGTACGCCGGCGAGTCGCCCGAGGGTCAGCGAGCCGATCGCGCCGTCGTCCAGGACCCCGGCCGCGTGCACCACGGCCGTCAGCGGGTGCCCGTCGGGTACGGCCGCCAGCAGGGCCGCGACCGCCTCGCGGTCGGCGAGGTCGCAGCCGGCCACCGTGGCGCGGGCCCCCAGGGCGGTCAGCTCGGTCAGCAACTCCTCGGCGCCCGGCGCCCGTTCGCCGCTGCGGCTGACCAGCAGCAGGTGCCGGGCGCCGTGCTCGGCGACCAGGTGGCGGGCGACGAGCCGGCCGAGCAGCCCCGTCCCGCCGGTGATCAGCACCGTGCCCTCCGGGTCGAGCGGACGAGCCGCCCGCCGCTCGGGGATGTCCGCCCGGGCCAGCCGCGGCAGCCGTACGGTGCCCGCGCGCAGGGCCAGTTGGGGCTCCTCGCCGGCGGCCGCGGCCGCCAGCGCACGGGCGGAGGAGGGGGCGTCGTCGAGGTCGGCGAGGACCAGGCGGCCGGGGTGCTCGGTCTGCGCGGAGCGCAGCAGCCCCCAGACGGCGGCTTCGGCCGGGTCGGGCGCCTCCCCGTCGGCCACGGCCACGGCGGAGCGGGTCACCAGGACCAGCCGCGCCGGGGCCAACCGCTCCTCGGCCAGCCACTCCTGGACCAGGGCCAGGGCCCGCTCCGTCGTCGCCAGGGCCCGGTCGGCGGCGGAGCCGGCCTCCGCGGCGCCCGCCGGGCGCGCGGTGGCGAACACCAGGTCCGGCACCGGCTCGCCGGCGTCGAGCGCGGCGCGCAGCGCGGTGAGATCGGCCCAGCGTGCCGCGGGCTCACCCGGCAGCAGGTCGTCCGGCAGCAGGCCGTCCGCGCCGAGCACCGCCCGCCGCCCGGCCGGGGCCGGCGCCACCGGGGTGGGGGCGGCGGGCCAGTCGAGCCGGAAGAGCCCGCTCTCCCCGGCCTCCGGCCGCCCGGCCGCCAGGTCCGCCGGCGCCGGGCGCAGCACGACGGCCCCGACGGACGCCACCGGGTGCCCGTCCGCGTCGTGGGCGGTGAGCGCGGCCTCGCCCGGTCCGGTCAGGCCGAGCCGGACCCGCAGCGCGGCCGTGCCGCGGACCGGCGCCGACACCCGCTGCCAGGCGAACGGCAGCACGGCCGGAGCGCCGTCCTCCGCCGCCAGGCCGATGGTGTGCAGGGCCGCGTCGAACAGGGCCGGGTGCACCGCGTACCGCTCGGCCTCGGCCTGCTCGGCGCCGGTCAGGGCGACCTCGGCGAGGACGTCCTGACCACTGCGCCAGGCCCGGACGAGGTTGCGGAAGGCCGGGCCGTAGCCGTAGCCCCGGCGGGCCAGCCGCTCGTACAGGTCGGCGGTGTCGATCTCCGCGGCGCCGGGCGGCGGCCACGCCCCGGCCGGGTCGGCCGGTTGTTCCGGCTGCTCCGACCGCGGGGCGAGCAGTCCGGCGGCGTGCTGGGTCCAGGGCTGGCCGGCCCCGGCGTGTTCGGCGCGGGAGAAGATCCGGATGCTCCGTCGGCCCGTCCCGTCGGCCGCGCCCACCGCCACCTGGAGGGCGACGCCGCCGGCCGGCGGGGGCAGCAGCGGCGCGGTCAGGCCGAGCTCGTCGAGCAGCGCGCAGCCGACCTGCTCGCCGGCGAGGAGGGCGAGTTCGACGAAGGCGGTGCCGGGCAGCAGGACGGCGCCGGCGACCCGGTGGTCCCCCAGCCAGGGCTGCGCCTGCTCGGCCAGCCGGCCGGTGAGGACGTACTCGTCGGTGCCGGCGAGGTGCAGCACCGAGGACAGCAGCGGATGGTCCACCGGCCGCTGGCCGGTCGCGCGCGGCGTGGCCCCGGCCGGGTCGGCGGGGGCGTCCAGCCAGTAGCGGGTGCGCTGGAAGGGGTAGGTGGGCAGCTCGACCGCGGGGTCGGCGGCGGGGCCGAGGAGGGCCGTCCAGTCCACCGCGAGCCCCTGGGCGAACTCCTCGGCGGCGGCCGGCACCCGTCCGGCGGGGCCCACCACGCCCTCGGTGCCGGCGGCGACGGCGGCGAGCCCGGCGAGCAGTTCCGCGCCGTCCCGGCCGACCACGACCGCGCGGTGCTCGAAGGCCGACCGGGTGGTGGCCAGCGCCCGGGCCACGGCGGCCGGGTCGAGCCCGGGCCGAGCGGCCGCCAGGGCGAGCAGCTGCTCGGCCCGGGCCCGCAGGGCGCCGGGCGTCCGCCCGGAGAGCACCCACGGGAAGGCCTCCGGGACGGGCTCGGGAGAGGCCTGGGGCCGGGGCCGGGGTTCGGGCTGTTCCAGGATGACGTGGGCGTTGGTGCCGCTGATGCCGAAGGAGGAGACGGCGGCCCGGCGCGGGGTGTCGCCGGTGGGCCAGGGGGTGTTCTCGGTGAGCAGGGTCACCGCGCCGGAGGTCCAGTCGACGTGCGGGCTCGGTTCGTCCACGTGCAGGGTGCGGGGCAGGACGCCGTGGCGCATCGCCATGACCATCTTGATCACGCCGGCCACGCCGGCGGCGGCCTGGGGGTGGCCGATGTTCGACTTCACCGACCCGAGGCGGACGGGGCGCTCCGCCGGGCGGTGCTGTCCGTAGGTGGCGAGCAGGGCCTGGGCCTCGATCGGGTCGCCGAGGCGGGTGCCGGTGCCGTGGGCCTCGACCGCGTCCACGTCGGCGGGGGTGAGGCCGGCGTCGGCGAGCGCCTGGCGGATCACCCGCTGCTGCGAGGGACCGTTGGGGGCGGTGAGGCCGTTGGAGGCGCCGTCCTGGTTGACCGCCGAGCCGCGCACCACGGCCAGCACGGGGTGGCCGTTGGCGCGGGCGTCGGAGAGCCGCTCCAGGACCAGGACGCCGGCGCCCTCGCCCCAACCGGTGCCGTCGGCCCCGGCGGCGAAGGGCTTGCAGCGGCCGTCGGGGGCGAGCCCCCGCTGCCGGGAGAACTCGACGAAGACGCCCGGGCTCGACATCACCGTCACCCCGCCCGCCAGCGCCAGCGAGCACTCGCCCGAACGCAGCGACCGGGCGGCCAGGTGCAGCGCCACCAGCGAGGTGGAGCAGGCGGTGTCGATGCTGACGGCCGGGCCCTCCAGCCCCAGCGCGTAGGCGAGCCGGCCGGAGACCACGCTCGCGGCGCTGCCGGTCAGCACGTAGCCCTCGGCGGTGCCGGCCGGCTCGGCCAGGCGGGGGCCGTACTCGCCGTTGGACGCGCCGACGTAGACCCCGGTGTCGCTGCCGCGCAGGGTGGCCGGGTCGATGCCGGCCCGTTCGACGGCCTCCCAGCCGGTCTCCAGGAGCAGCCGCTGCTGCGGGTCCATGGCGAGCGCCTCGCGCGGGCTGATCCCGAAGAAGGCGGCGTCGAACTCGCCCGCGTCGTACAGGAATCCGCCGTGCCGGCTGTACGAGGTGCCGGGCCGGCCGGGCTCCGGGTGGAACAGCCGCTCGACGTCCCAGCCGCGGTCCCCGGGCAGTTCGCCGATCGCGTCGGTGCCGGAGAGGACGAGGTCCCACAGGCCGTCGGGGGAGGTGACGCCGCCGGGGTAGCGGCAGGCCATGCCGACGATCGCGATCGGTTCGTCGGCGGGGGCCGGTGCTCCGACGGCGGGGGCCGGGCGGGTGTCCTCGCCGGTGAGCCGGGCGAGGACGGCCTCGGCGACCGCGTGCGGGGTGGGGTGGTCGTAGACCAGCGTGGGGGACAGCCGCAGCCCGGTCGCGGCGTTCAGCCGGTTGCGCAGCTCCACGGCCGTCAGCGAGGTGAGCCCCAGTTCGGAGAAGACCCGGCGCTCCCGGACCTGCTCGGCGGAGGTGAAGCCGAGGACGGTCGCGACCGCCCCGCGTACGAGCTCCGACACCGCCTCCGCGCGGAGCCGCGGATCGAGCCCGGCCAGCCGTCGGGACAGCCCCTCGCGCTCCTGGCCCGCGGCGGACGGGGCGGCGGCGGCCGCCCGGCGGGCCTCGGGGACGGTGTCGAACAGCGGGCGCGGGCGGGCGAGGGTGAGGGCGGGGACGAGGACGTCCCAGTCGACCCGCGCCACCGTCACGCAGTCGTCCCCGGCGACGAGCGCCCCCTCCAGGGCGGCAAGGCCCTGCTCGGGGTCGAGGCCGGGCAGGCCGAGGCGGTGGAGCTGGTCCGCGACGGCGGTACCGGCCGCCATCCCGGCACCGGCCCACGGCCCCCAGGCGACGGAGGTGGCCGGCAGGCCCTGGGCGCGGCGGTGCTCCGCGAGGGCGTCGAGGAAGGCGTTGCCCGGGGCGTATCCGCCCTGACCGGGCAGGCCCCAGGTGGCGGCCACGGAGGAGAAGAGCACGAAGGCGGAGAGGTCGGCGCCGCGGGTCAGCTCGTCCAGGTTCCGCGCGGCGGTGGCCTTGGCGCGCAGCGCCCGGTCCAGCCGGTCGGGGGTGAGGGCGTCGAGCAGGGCGTCGTCGAGCTGCCCGGCGGCGTGCACCACGGTGGTCAGCGGGAGGTCGTCCGGCACCGCGGCGAGGACGGCGGCGAGCGCGTCCCGGTCGGCCGCGTCGCAGGCGGCGAGCGTGACGCGGGTGCCGAGCGCGGTCAGTTCGGCACGCAACTCCTCGGCGCCGGACGCCCGTTCGCCGCGCCGGCTGACCAGCAGCAGGTGCTCGGCGCCGGCCGCGGCCAGCCGGCGGGCGACCAGCGCGCCGAGCGCCCCGGTGCCGCCGGTGACCAGGGCGGTGCCCCGGGTGCGCAGGCCGCGGTGGGCGTGCGGCGGGGCGGGTGAGCGTTCGAGGCGGCGGGCGTACACGCCGAGCGGCCGGATCGCGAGCTGGTCCTCCGCGCCCTCCCCGGACAGCACCTCGGCCAGGCGGTCCGCGCAGGCGTCGTCGGCCTCGGCCGGCAGATCGACCAGGCCGCCCCAGCGCTCGGGGTGCTCCAGGGCGACGATCCGCCCCAGGCCCCACAGTTGGGCCTGTTCCGGGTCGCGCACCGCGTCCCCGGCGCCGGTGCCCACGGCGCCGCTGGTGGCGTACCAGACCGGGACCGCCGGCACGAGCTCGCCGAGGGCCTGGGTCAGCGCGAGCGAGGCGGCCAGACCGGCGGGTACGGAGGGGTGGCCGGCCGACGGCCCTTCGGCCAGGGCGAGCAGGGACAGCACTCCGGTCGGCTCGAACCCGTCCAGCGCGGCGCGCAGTTGACCGGCGACGCCGGCCCGGTCCGCGGCCGGGTCGACGGTGACCTGCCGGACCTCGGCGCCGCGGACGGTCAGCGTCCGGACGGCCGCCCGGGCCCAGGGGCCGCCGCGCCCGGCGTCCGCGGGGACGGCCACCAGCCAGCGACCGCCCGGGGTGGCGGCCGGGAGCGGGTCGACCCGGTGCCAACGGACCCGGTAGCGCAGGGAGTTCAGCTCCGCCCGGGCGCGGCGCCGGCCGTGCCAGCGGGACAGCACCGGCAGCGCCGCGGACAGCGCCTCGGCGGCGGGGGCGTCCGGCGCGGAGCCGAGGTCGAGCTCGGTGGCGACGGCCTCGGCGTCGCCCTGCTCCACCGCGGCCCAGAACCGCTGCTCGGCCTCGTCGGGCGCGGCGCTGCCGGAGTCCGGGCGGGCGGCGGGCTGCCACCAGTACCGGTCCCGGCGGAACGGGTAGGTGGGCAGCTCGACCACCCGGGCGCCGGAGTCCGCGAACAGCACCGCCCAGTCCACGGCGAGCCCTTGGACGAAGTCCTCGGCGGCGGCCGCCGGCAGGCCGGCGGCGCCCTCGGCGGGGGCGGCCAGGCCCTCGGCACCGGCGGCGACGGCGGCGAGCCCGGCGAGCAGCTCGGCGCGGTCGGCGCCGAGGACCGCCGCGCGGTGCTCGAAGGCGGAGCGGGTGGTGGCCAGGGTGTACGCGACGTCGGCCGGACGGACCGCGGGGTCGGCGGTCAGGTGCCGGGCGAGCCGCAGGGCCTGCTCGCGCAGCGCCTCGGGGGTCTTCGCGGACAGCACCAGCGGCAGTGGGCCGGCGGCGGCCGCCGGGACGGGCTCGGGCTCGGCCTGGGGCTCCTCCAGGATGACGTGGGCGTTGGTGCCGCTGATGCCGAAGGAGGAGACGGCGGCGCGGCGCGGGGTGTCGCCGGCGGGCCAGGGGGTGTTCTCGGTGAGCAGTTCCACGGCCCCGGCGGACCAGTCGACGTGCGGGGTCGGTTCGTCGACATGGAGGGTGCGGGGCAGGACGCCGTGGCGCATCGCCATGACCGTCTTGATCACGCCGGCCACGCCGGCGGCGGCCTGGGGGTGGCCGAGGTTGGACTTCACCGAGCCCAGCAGCAGCGGGAGTTCACGCTCCTGGCCGTAGGTCGCCAGCAGGGCCTCGGCCTCGATCGGGTCGCCGAGCCGGGTTCCGGTGCCGTGGGCCTCGACCGCGTCCACGTCGGCGGGGGTGAGGCCGGCGTCGGCGAGGGCCTGACGGATCACCCGTTCCTGGGCCGGGCCGCTGGGGGCGGTGAGGCCGTTGGAGGCGCCGTCCTGGTTGACCGCGCTGCCGCGCACCACGGCCAGCACCCGGTGCCCGCGCCGCCGCGCGTCGGAGAGCCGCTCCAGCAGCAGCACGCCGACGCCCTCGCCCCAGCCGGTGCCGTCCGCCGCGGCGGCGAAGGCCTTGCAGCGCCCGTCCTCGGACAGTCCGCGCTGGCGGCTGAACTCGACGAAGGTGCCCGGCGTCGACATCACCGTCACCCCGCCCGCCAGCGCCAGCGAGCACTCGCCCCGGCGCAGCGACTGCGCGGCCAGGTGCAGCGCCACCAGGGAGGACGAGCAGGCGGTGTCGATGCTGACGGCCGGGCCCTCCAGCCCGAACACGTAGGCGAGCCGGCCGGAGGCGACGCTGCCCGCGCTGCCGGTGAGCAGGTAGCCGTCGGTGCCGTCCTCGCCCTCGTGCAGGCGCGGCCCGTAGTCGGAGGCCATCAGCCCGGTGAAGACGCCGGTCCGGCTGCCGCGCAGCGGCGCGGGGTCGATCCCGGCCCGCTCGAAGGCCTCCCAGGCGACCTCCAGCAGCAGCCGCTGCTGCGGGTCGGTGGCCAGCGCCTCGCGCGGGGACATGCCGAAGAACTCGGCGTCGAAGCGGTCGGCGTCGTGCAGGAAGCCGCCGTGCCGGGTGTAGGAGGTGCCGGGGTGCTGCGGGTCGGGGTGGTGGAGCGCGTCGAGGTCCCAGCCGCGGTTGTCGGGGAAGCCGCCGACGGCGTCCCGTCCGTCGGCGACCAGCCGCCACAGCTCCTCCGGGCCGCTCGCTCCGCCCGGGAAGCGGCAGGCCATGCCGACGATCACCACCGGGTCGTCGGTGTCGGGGGCGGTCGGGGCGACGGGCTCGGTGGGCGCGGCGGCGGGGGTGTCGAGCAGCCCGGTGAGCAGGTGGGCGGCCAGTGCGCGGGGGGTGGGGTGGGCGAAGACGGCGGTGGTCGGCAGCCGCAGTCCGGTCGCCGCGTTCAGCCGGTTGCGCAGTTCGACGGCGGCTATCGAGTCGAAGCCCGCGTCCTTGAAGGCGCGGCCCGGGCCGACCGAGGCGCCCGAGTCGTGGCCGAGGACGGCCGCGGTCTGCTCCCGGACCAGGTCGAGCAGCAGGTCGTCCCGCTCGGACGGCGGCAGGGCGGTCAGCCGCTCGGCCAGCGGCCGCGGCTCCCCGGGCCGGTCGGCGGTCGAGGCGCGGTGCCCGGGGGCCTCGGCGGCGGGGGCCTCGGCGGCGGGTTCCTCGGCGGCCGGGGCGGGTGCCGACGGGGTGGGAGCGGTGGTCCCGGGCAGCCAGTACGGCGTGCGCTGGAAGGCGTAGGTGGGCAGGGCGACCGGCCGGGTGGCGCCGAAGAACGGCGTCCAGTCCACGGCGGCACCGGCGACCTGGGCCTGGGCGAGCGAGCTGAGCAGCCTGGTCCGGCCGCCGTCCTCGCGCCGGAGGGTGCCGACGACGGCGGCCGGGTCCTGCGGGGTGGTCCACGACTCGGCGGCCTCCTGGACGCCGACGGCGAGGACGGGGTGCGGGCTGGACTCCACGAAGAGCCGGTGCCCGTCGGCGAGCAGGGCGCGGACGGTCTGCTCGAACCAGACCGTCCCGCGCAGGTTCCGGTACCAGTAGTCGGCGTCCAGCGCGGTGGTGTCGGCGACCGGGCCGGCGGTGACGGTCGAGTAGAAGGCGACGTCCGCGGCCGGGAGCGGGGTGATGTCGGCGAGGGCGGCGAGCAGTTCGTCCCGGACGGCCTCGACACCGGGGGAGTGCGAGGCGTAGTCGACGTCGATCCGCCGGGCCCGGACGTCCTCCGCCTGGTAGGTGGCGAGCAGCTGGTCGAGGACGGCGCCGTCGCCCGCGAGCACGGTGGCGGAGGGGCCGTTGACGGCGGCCACCGCGACCCGGTCGCGCCAGGGCGCGATCCGCTCGGCGACCTCGGCGACCGGCAGCGGCACGGAGACCATCGCGCCCGTCCCGGCGAGCCGGGTCAGCGCCCGCGACCGCAGGGCGACGATCTTGGCCGCGTCCCGCAGCGACAGCACCCCGGCGACGTGGGCGGCGGCGATCTCGCCCTGCGAATGGCCGACCACCGCGTCCGGCGTCACGCCGTGGGCCCGCCAGACCGCGGCGAGCGAGACCATGACCGCCCACAGGGCGGGCTGCACGACGTCCACCCGCTCCAGGGACGGCGCCCCGGGCTCGCCGCGCAGCACCGCGGTGAGCGACCAGTCGACGAACTCGGCGAGCGCCTCCTCGCACGCGGCGATCCGCTCGGCGAAGACCTCGCTGTCCGCGAGCAACCCCCGTCCCATGGCGGCCCACTGGGACCCCTGGCCGGGGAAGACCAGGACCGTGCGGCCCCGCACGGCCGGGGTGGTGGCCGCCACGGCGTTGCGGGCGGGCCGGTCCTCGGCCAGGGCGGTGAGACCGGCGAGCAGCTCGGCGCGGTCGGTGCCGACCACCACCGCGCGGTGCTCGAACACCGACCGGGTGGTGGCCAGGGCGTGCCCGACCTCGGCCGGTCCGGCGTCCTGGTGTCCGGTCAGGAAGTCGGCGAGGCGGGCGGCCTGGGCGCGCAGCGCGGCGCCGCTGCGGGCGGACAGCGGCCACGGTACGGCGGCCGGTTCGGCCGGCGGGCGGTCGGCCTCGCCCGCCGGGGCGGCCGGCGGCTCGGTCCCGTCCGCCCGGTCGGCGGCCGGCGGTTCGGTCAGCACCACGTGGCAGTTGGTGCCGCCGAGCCCGAACGAGCTGACCCCGGCGACGAGTCGGCGGTCCTGCCGCGGCCAGGGCGACAGCTCGGTGTGGACGGCGAGGTTGAGCTCGTCCAGCGGGATGTCCGGGTGGGGCGTGCGGTAGTTGAGGCTCGGCGGGACGAGCCGGTGCCGGAGGCTCAGGGCGACCTTGAGGAGGCCGGCGATGCCGGCCGCGCCCTCGAGGTGGCCGAGGTTGGTCTTGGCCGACCCGACCCGCAGCGGGCCGTCGGCCTCGCCGTCGGGGGCGTCCCGGCGCGCGCGGCCCACGGAGGCGCCGAGGGCGGCCGCCTCCACCGGGTCACCCGCCCGGGTGCCGGTGCCGTGCAGCTCCACGTACTGGACCTCGGCCGGGTCGACCCCGGAGCGGTGGTAGGCGCGCCGGATCACGGCCTCCTGGGCGCGGGCGTCGGGCGCGGTCAGGCCGGCGCCGGCGCCGTCGTTGTTCACCGCGCTGCCCCGGATCACGCACAGGACGGGCGAGCCCTGCGCGAGCGCGTCGTCGAGCCGCTGGAGCACCACCAGGCCGGCGCCCTCGCCGCGGACGTAGCCGTTGGCCCGGGCGTCGAAGGTGAAGCAGCGGCCGTCGGGGGAGAGGCCGCCGAGCTTGGCGGCGGTGACGGCGTTCTCCACCGCGAGGTCCAGGTTCACCCCGCCGGCCAGGGCGAGGGTGCTCTCGCCGCGGCGCAGGCTCTCGCAGGCCAGGTGCACGGCGACCAGGGAGGACGACTGGGCGGTGTCCACCACCAGGCTCGGCCCGGACAGCCCCAGGGCATGCGAGAGCCGGTTGGCGATCACGCCCCGCTGCAGGCCCGCCGCCCAGTGCCGGGTGGTGGCGCCGGCGCCGTCGCGGCGCAGCAGGGCCGCGTAGTCGTCCCAGATCGCGCCGACGAAGACGCCGGTCGCGCTGCCGGCCAGCCGCCCGGGCACCAGGCGGGCGTCCTCCAGCGCCTCCCAGCCGAGTTCCAGCACCAGCCGCTGCTGGGGGTCCATCGCGGCGGCCTCGCGCGGGCCGATGCCGAAGAACTCCGCGTCGAAGCCGGTGACGGTGGGCCAGTCCAGGAAGCCGCCGTGCCGCAGGTCGGCCCGGCCCGGGGCGTCGAGGTCGCCGTCGCCGTACCAGGCCTCGGCGTCCCAGCGCTCGGGCGGGGTCGGGCCGACGGAGCTGCGGCCCTCGCTCAGCAGCCGCCAGTACGCCTCGGGGGAGGGTGCTCCGGGGAACCGGCAGGCCAGTCCGATCACCGCGATGGGGACGTCGGGTGCCCCGTCGGGGGCTTGTCCGGCGGTGGGCGGCTGGTCCATCTATTCCGACTCCCTTGGGCCGAGTGGGGGCCGGCCGGCTGCCGGGAGTCGGCCGGTGGGGTCCGGTCGACGCCCCGGAACCGGCCGGTGGGGCTGGTCGCGCGGTGAAGGGCCTGGTCGCGCGGTGAATCTGCCCGGTCCGGGCGGAGCGGGGGCATCGACACCGGGCAGGCGGGTGCCTGCCCGGTCGGTGCCCGGACCGGGAGTCTGAGGGGATGGGCGGACGCGGTGGCGTCAGATGCCCATGCCGATGCCGCCGCCGACCGGGAGGACCGCGCCGGTGATGTAGCTGGCCTCCTCGCTGGCGAGGAAGCGCACGGCGGCGGCCACCTCGCGGTCGGTGCCGGGGCGGCCGAGCGGGGTCATCTTCATGGTGTCGCGCATCCGGCGGTCGGACAGCGCCTTGGTCATGTCGGTCTCGATGATGCCCGGGGCGACCAGGTTGACGGTGATGCCGCGCGACCCCAACTCCCAGGCCAGCGACCGGGCGAAGCCCAGCAGCGCGGTCTTGGTGGCCGCGTAGTTGGTCTGGCCGGGGGAGCCGAGGAAGCCGAGCGCGGAGGAGAGCAGCACGATCCGGCCGCGCCGCTCGGCGAGCATGGTCGAGGCGGCCGCGCGCACCGTGCGGAACACGCCCCGCAGGTTGACGTCCAGGACTTCGTCGAAGGCCTTGTCGTCCATCATCAGCAGCAGGGTGTCCCGGGTGATCCCGGCGTTGGCGACCAGCACCTCGACCGGGCCCTGCTCGCGGGCGACGGTCTCCAGCGCCTCGTCCACCGAGGCCTGGTCGGTGACCTCGCAGCGCACCCCGAGGAAGCCCTCCGGGACGTCTCCGCCACGGTGGCCGACCGCGACCCGGTCGCCGTCCGCCGCCATCGCGCGGGCCACCGCCAGACCGATGCCGCGGTTGGCCCCGGTGATGAAGACTGATCGAGACATGGTTCGTGGGTCGCCTTTCAAGAGGTGGTCGTTCGGTGCGGCCCGCCGAGCCGTCGACGGGCGTGTGGACGGGCGGACGAGCGGACGAGCGCGCGTGTGGGCGGGCGTACGGACGGAGCCGGCGCGGTCAGCGCTCCGGGGCCTGGACCAGCAGGCAGGACCAGGTGAACCCAGCGCCCGCGCTGAACACCAGGGCGGCCTCGCCGGGGGCGAGCACGTCCGCCTCCAGCAGGTCGGCGAGGCCGGCCACCGCGTCGCCCGCGCCGAGGTGGCCGGTGGCGCGGCCGAAGTCCAGCGGCTCGGCCGTGGTCTCCTCGGCCAGGATGGTGAGCCAGGAGTCCTGCAGGGTCTTGCGGCCGAAGCGGGGCAGCACCGCGTAGCGCAGCCGGGGGTCGCCCGGGTGCATGCCGGCGCCGTCCAGGGCGTCGGTGATGATCGTGCGGATGCTGCGCCGGTTGACCTCGACGAACCGCTCGTTGCCGTGTTCGCGCAGGTAGGCGCGCTTGGTGACCCGCATGTCGACCCGGTCGCGCACGCCGCGCGAGACCGGGGCGAAGGGGTCGACGCCCCGGTGCATCGCCTCCAGCTCGGCGGCGGCGGTGCTCGCCGTCGAGCGCAGCAGCAGCCCGTCGTCGGTTTCCGCGCCGGGGCCGCTGAGCACGACCGCGGTGCCGCCGTCGCCGTAGGCCACTCCGTAGTCGCTGGCCCAGCGGTCGAAGCCGGGCGCGGTGAAGCGGTCGGCGGTGGTGACCAGGGCGCGCCGGGGGGTGACCCCGCCGCCGCCCGCGGTCAGGTACGTCGAAGCGAGCTGGATGGCGGTGCTGCCGCCGTTGCAGACCTGCTGGATGCCGATGGGCAGGGCGCGGTCGGCGCCGATCCGGTGAGCGATGTAGTGGGCGGGCGACCACAGGTCGTGCCCCTGGTAGTACATGCTCGCGTGGAAGGTCAGGTCGAGTTCCTTGGGCTGGACGCCGACCGCGTCCATGGCCTTGCGGGCGGCGGCGACCGCCATGTCGGGCGCCGTCTCCTCGACGGCGGCGGGGACGTCCTCGTGACCGAGGTCCCGGGCGTGCCGGGGCGTCAGCCGGCCCTCCTGGACCGCGCACTCGACGCGGTCGCGTTCCTCGGGGAGCCACAGCGCCGCGGCCGTGATGCTCACCGGTTCCGCCAGCCTCATCCCCGACCTCCTTCCGGAAATTCGCTCTGCGGGTACTTCCCGACCGAGTCTGCGGCGGGCAGATAGAAACGGGTTAAAAAAACGGCGCCGACTCCCGGCCGAACGGCCCGAATGTGCCGATTTGGGTCATGCCACCTTCGACACACGACCGCCTGCAACTATTGACGGGTTGCCGCCTCCCCGGTTGCTGGATTCGAATTGCGGGGCACTCGCCGACCGGCTCCCGGGAAATCCGGAGGGCCGGATAACCGGCAGTCGTGACCAATTGAGGGGAAGAGGAATATGGGCAGCAGCCAGCTTCCGGGCGAAATTCGGGAGAAGATCCGCGAAATCGTCGCCGAGGTGCTCGAAGCGGACATTGCCGACCTCAGCGACGAGAAGAGCTTCGTCGACGACCTCGACGCCGACTCGCTCCTGGTGATCGAGATCATCTCGCGGTTCGAGCGTGACCTGCACATCAAGATCCCCAAGGACGACCTGTCCGAGCTGGACACTCTTCCCGAGGCCTACGAGCTCGTCGCCAAGCACTACGCCGCGGAGGCCGTAGGTGCGTAGCAGGACGCCCCGGCGGGTCGTCGTCACCGGGCTCGGGGCCGTCAGCGGCCTCGGGCTCGGGGCCGGGGAGCTGCTCGAGGGCATCCGGGACGGCCGGAGCGGGATCGGCCCGATCGAGCAGTTCGACCCGACCGGCTTCGAGCACACCCTGGCCGGCGAGGTCCGGGGCTTCGACCCGTCGGAGCACCTGCGCCGTACCGCCCCCGAGCGCTGGGGGCGCAGCGGTCAACTCGCCGCCGCCGCGGGGAGGATGGCCGTCGCCGACGCCGGCCTGGACACCGCGGCGGGGCTCCCGGACGGCGGTGTCAGCTGCTTCGGCACCACCAACGGCGAGTCCCAGGCGGTCGAGCACGCGGTGGCCCGCTGGGTCGCCGACGGGCCCGCCGCCCTCCAGCCGGAGCAGATCGCCCGCACCTCGCCGGGCAACATCGCCGGCGCGGTCTCGGCCGAGCTGGGCCTCACCGGAGAGGCGATCACCTTCGGCACGGCGTGCGCCGCCGGCAACTACGCCATCGGCTACGCCTACGACCTGATCCGCTCGGGCGAGACCGACCTCGCCGTCTGCGGCGGCGCGGACGCCTCCAACCGGGCCACCCACGCGGGCTTCCACGCGCTCGGCGCGCTCGCCGAGACCGTGCCGCGCCCCTTCGACGAGCACCGCGACGGCATCGTCACCGCCGAGGGCGGTGCTGCGCTCGTCCTGGAGCCCCTCGACGAGGCGCTGCGCCGCGGCGCGCGGATCTACGCCGAGGTGCTCGGCTACGGCATGACCTGCGACGCCAAGCACATGACCAACCCCAACGCCGCGACCATCGCCGAGTGCGTGCGGATCGCGCACGCCAACGCCGGGGTCGAGCCGGGGGACGTCGACTACATCTGCGCGCACGGCACCGGAACCCGGGCCAACGACGTCACCGAGGTGAGCGCCGTGCGGGAGGTGTTCGGGGACGCCCTGCCCCCGATCAGCTCCATCAAGTCGATGCTCGGTCACACCATGGGCGCGGCCGCGGCCTTCGGGGCACTGGTGTCCTGCGCCGCCCTGCACGAGGGGTTCCTGCCGCCGAGCGCGACGCTGCGCACGGTGGACCCGGAACTCGGCGAGGTGGACGTGGTCCCCGGCACCGCCCGGGCCGCCGCTCCCCGCGTCGTGCAGAACCACGGCTTCGCCTTCGGCGGCAACAACGCGGTCCTCCTGCTAGGGAAGGTCGACGCATGACCGGAACCACTCTGCTCGACGCGGCGCCCTCCGCCGGCCCGGCCGACGACCGGGAGCACCCGGCGCCGTCCGTCCTGCCGATCGACATCGTCGGCCACGGCGTGTTCAGCGCGGCCGGCCACGGGACGGCTCCGATCGCCGACGCGCTGGTCCGGCCGCAGGCCCCGGCCGGCGCGCCCGGCGAGGACTGGCCGGAGCTGGCCGTGCGGCCGGTGACGGACTTCGACCCGCAGGCCGTCCTCGGCCGCAAGGGGCTGTCCCGGCTGTCCCGCACCGACCAGCTGGTCATGGCGGCCTGCGCGATCGCCACGGACGGGACCGCCGCCCCGGCGCCGGCCCGTACCGGCATCGTGCTGGGCACCACCGTGGGCAGCTCCGGCGCCCAGGAGGTGTTCTTCCGCGACACCTTCGTGCAGGACCGCCCGTACCTGGTCAACCCGTCCGCCTTCCCCGGCACGCTGATGAACTCGGCGGCCGGCAAGACGGCGATCCGGCTCGGCCTCACCGGGGTCAACGCGACCGTCTCCGGCGGCCCGCTGGCCTCCCTGCACGCCCTGCGCTACGCCCGGACCGCACTGGCCAACGGCCACGCCGACCGGCTGCTCGCGGGCGGCGTCGAGGAGCTGTCCGCGGCCGCCGCCTGGTCCTGGCGGCAGAGCGGCGCGCTGCGCCCGACGGCGGCCCTCGGCGAGGGCTGCGGGGTCTTCGTGCTGGAGCGCGAGGGCGCGGCCGGCGACGGCCGCGAGGTCCTCGGGCAGCTGCTGGCCTGCGAGATCGGCCACGCGGACCCGGTCGTCGACGGCCCGTTCGCGACGGCCGCCCGGCTCGCCGCCGTGGTGCGCCGCGCCCTGCGGCGCAGCGGACTGCCGGCCGACGAGCCGGTGGCCGTGGCCCCCGGGGCGGCGGCCCGGCGCGGCTGGGCCGCGGTCGAGCGGCGCGCCCTGCGCGAGGCCCTGGGCGCCGTCCCGGCGGACCGGACGGTCCGCACCGACACCGCGCTCGGCGAGACCTACGGGGCCTCCGTCGCCCTGCAGCTGGCGGCCGTCCTGGGCCGCTGGCAGGCCGGGCAGGCCGCACCGCGGGAGCGGGCGGCCGTGCTCACCGCGGTCGGTCCCGACGGGTCCGTCGGCGCCGCGGTGATCGTCCGGCCCGACCCGCGCTGAGCTCCCGCCCGCGCACGTCCACCGCACCGATCTGGAGATCTCTCATGGAAAGCACGTCTCTGCTCGCCCCCTCGGACCGGGCCGAGGAGGTCCCGGCCCCGCTGGCGTACGAGCAGACCGTCCCCCGCAGCCTGGTGCACCGCTGGTCGCTCTCCGAGGTGTTCCTGACCGGATCGCGTGCGGTGGACGACCGGCGGTTCGAGGCCGCCGCCCAACTGCCGCTGTCCCACGGGTACTTCCGGGACCACCCGGGCCGGCTCGACCACCACGACGTGCTGCTCGTGCTGGAGGCCTGCCGGCAGTCCGTCACCGCCGCGGCCCACCTCCACCAGGGCGTCCCGGCCGCCACCACCTTCATGGTGACCGCCTGGTCCCTGGAGATCACCGACCGGGACGCGCTGGCCTGCGGCACCCGCCCGGGCGAGCTGGCCATCGCCGGTGACGTCACCGGCCGGCACGAGCGCGGCGGACGGCTGCGCCGGCTGGAGTTCGCGATGGACCTCGCCCTGGACGGCAAGCCGCTCGGGCACCTCACCATGGACGTCCGCTCGACCGCGACCGACCAGTACCACAACCTGCGCTACATGCAGCGCGGCAGCGAGGTGCCGACCGCCTTCGGCCTGCCCGCCGACCCGATCGGCGAGCCGGTCGAGCCGGCCGCGGTGCGCCGCCTCGACCCGGTGAACGCCGTCCTCGACGACGTCCGCCGCGAGGACGGCGGGTTGAGCGCGGTGCTCAGCCCGCGCACCTTCCGCAACCGCAGCATGTACGACCACCCGTACGACCACGTCCCGGCCATGGTCTTCAGCGAGGCCGCCCGCCAGTGCGCGCTGCTGCTCGCCGACGGCGCGGAGGGCGCGGGCCGGGTGCTGCGGCTGGAAGGCTCGTTCGACCGCTTCGCCGAACTGGACCAGACCGTCCGGCTCACCGCCGCGCCGGACCCGGACCGCGGCGCCACCTCCTACCTGCTGCGCGCGGTGCAGGGCGACGAGGCCGTGGCTTCCGTCTCCGTCACGCTCGCCTGACCCGCTCACACCACCACCCTTCTCGGAAGGCACACCCATGTCCCACCTGTCCATGGTCTGGTTCGACTTCGGCGGCGTCCTGTCCCCGCCGCTGGAGCGCATCTACGAGGCGTACGAGGTCAAGACCGGCATCACCCCCCGCCAGCTCAAGGCCGCGATCAAGGGCGTCGCCGACGAGATGGGCCTGCCCACGATGGCGCCCGTCGAGGTCGGCGTGATCAGCGAGCCCGAGTGGGGCCGCCGGCTGGCCCGGGTGCTGGGGGAGCAGAACCCCGGCATCGACCTGTCCCGCGCCGAGCTGGAGACCTTCGGCCGGCAGTGGTTCGACGGCATCGTGGCCAACCCGGTGATGGTCCGGGCGTACCGGTACATCCAGGAGAACGGGCTGCGCGTCGGCGTCCTGTCCAACAACGTCACCGAGTGGGGCCCGTACTGGAAGGCGATCATCGCCCCGGTCGGCGAGGTCGACGTGCTGATCGACTCCTCCGAGGTCGGCCACCGCAAGCCCGACCCGGAGATCTTCGAGATCGCCGCCAAGACCGCCGACGTGGCCCCCGCCGAGTGCCTGCTCATCGACGACGTCGAGGAGAACCTCGCCGCCGCCCGCGCCCAGGGCTGGCAGACGGTGCTCTTCCAGGAGGACGAGCAGACCCTCGCCGACCTGCGGGCCGCCACCGGCCTCGCCGGCCTGACCGACCTGCTCTGATCCCGCCCGGCCGGACACCCCGGAGGAGCCCCACCATGACCACCTCACTCGACGCGTCCGTCTCGGTCACGGACATCCCGGGCCTGGACCCGACGCCGCTGTACACGCCGGTGGCCGAGCGCTCGGCCGGCGGCCTGCCGCAGATCGCGCTGCCCAGCGGCCACAAGGCGGTCCACCTGACCCGCTACGCGGACGTGCACAAGGCGCTGACCGACCCGACCTACGGCCGGACCGAGACCAACGTCGAGGGCGGCCCGACCTTCTTCCCCACCACCCTGCCGCCCGAGATGCTGATCAACCTGGACGGCCAGGACCACTCCCGGCTGCGCCGGTTCGTCACCGCGGACTACAGCGCCAACGCGGTCGCCAAGCTGCGCCCGTACCTGGACGAGGCGATCACCCGCAGCTTCGCCGAGCTGCGCGCCCAGGAGCGGCCCGACCTGTACACCGCCGTCCTGGACCGGGTGCCGATCGAGCTGACCTGCCACTTCCTCGGCATCCCGGTGGAGGACGTGGCGTACTTCCGCCCGCACTCCCGCACCATCCAGATGGCCCTGCACGACGACGTGCCGCAGCTGGTGGAGGACTTCTTCACCGCGTACAACTACGTCGCCGACATGGTCGCCGGCAAGCGCCCGTACCTCCCGGGCGGCCTGATCGAGAAGTTCATCCAGGGCCGCGACGAGACGGAGCCGCCGCTGGAGGACAAGGAGCTCGTCGGCATCATCTTCACCGCCGTGGTGTCGGTGGACCAGAACGTGCTCTCGGTCCTGGCCAAGGCCGCCCACGTGCTGCTCAGCGCGCCGAGCCTGTGGCAGCGCGCCGTCGCCGAGCCGGAGGTCATGCCGCAGCTGGTCGAGGAGATCATCCGGCTGGTCCCGCTGGGCCGGATGTCCACCTTCCCGCGGGTCGCCCACCGCGAGGTGGTGACCTCCGAGGGAACCATCCACACCGGCGACCTCGTCTACGCGGACGCCTTCCTCGGCAACCGCGACCCCGAGGTGTACGAGAACCCGCTGGTCATCGACCCGGACCGGAAGGGCAAGCGCCACCTCCAGTTCGGCTACGGCATGCACCACTGCCTGGGCGCGGCGCTGGCCCGCCTGGAGATCGCCGAGATCCTCGGCCGCCTGGTGCGCGAGTTCCCGACCCTGGAGCTGGACGGCGACCCGGCCGACCTGGTCTGGGACGAGGGCGCGCTGCTGCGCCGGCCGACCGGGCTGCCGGTGCGCTGGTAGCCGCACGGTGCCCGCGGGAGGCCGCTCCCGCGCCGACCCACCCGGGCCCCGTCTGCTGGCAGGCGGGGCCCGGGTATGTCACCCGGCATGTTCCTTTGGACGTATCCGGGGTTGCACCTGAGGAGCAGTTCCATTGAGTCCCGCGGTTCGGGACCGATATTTTCGTCAAGCGTCGGCCGGGGGGCCGGACGAGATCCCGACCGTCGCGCGGGAACCACCGGGGGATACATGTCGGACGTCATGCGTGTCGATGTGCTGGGCACACTGGAATTCCGTTTGACCGACCGGGCCTTCGCACTGCGGGGGCCGAAACTGCGGAAGGTACTGGCCCTGCTCGCACTGCGGGCGAACGAGGACGTGAACATCGACGTGATGGCTCATGAACTGTGGGGGGAGAATCAGCCCGCCACCGCCGTCATGACCGTCCGCACCCACATCTACCACCTGCGGAAGTGGTTCGCCGCCCTCCCGGTCGCGCAGGACCGCAAGCCGCGGATCGCCAGCCAGCCGTACGGCTACCGGCTGGAGATCCCCGAGGAGTGCGTGGACGCCACGGCCTTCCGGCTGCTGTGCGCCCACGGGTCCGGGCTGCTGGGCGCCGGCCGGCTGGACGCGGCCGCCGAGATCTTCGGCCGGGCGCTGGCGCTGTGGCGCGGCCCGGTCCTCGCCGACGTGCGGCACGGCGCCGTGATCGAGCAACTCGCCGCGGAACTGGGCGGGTTGCGCGAGCGGGCGATCGAGCACCGGCTGGAGGCGGACCTCGACCGCGGGCGCCACCGCGACGTCGTCGAGGAACTGCGGGTGCTGGTCGCGGCCCAGCCGTTCAACGAGTGGCGGCACGCCCAGCTGATCCGCGCCCTGCACGCCTCCGGCCGCCGGGCCGAAGCGCTGGGGGCCTACCAGTCGCTGCGCACCCTGCTCAACCGCGAACTGGGCGTCGAGCCCTCCGGGGACGTCCAGCGGCTGCGCAGCGAGATCCTCCGGGGGGTCGCATGACCTCCGGCCAGGAAGGACGTGACACCGCATGATCGAGGAACTGCTGTCGGAGCCGGTCGTCGGCGCCGACTCGTTCGACTCCGCGCAGGACACGGCCCTGTTCCCCGAGGAGGAGACGTGGGCCGCCCCGATGGCCACCGCCCGGCGGGCCAAGTTCACCACGATCCGCGACTGCGCCCGGCAGGCGATGGTCCAGCTCGGCCTGCCGCCCGCCCCGATCCTGCGGGGTCGTTCGGGCGAGCCGGTCTGGCCGAGCGGACTCACCGGCAGCATGACCCACACCCGCGGGTACCACGCCGCGGCCGTCGCCTCCTCGCGCAACATCCTGGCGATCGGCCTCGACGCGGAGCCGAACCAGCCGCTGCGCAACCCGGAGATGCTGCCGCTGGTGTCGCTGGCCGCGGAGCGGGCGTGGGTCGAGACCCTGCTCGAACGGCGGCCGGAAGTGGCCTGGGACCGGCTGCTGTTCAGCGCGAAGGAGTCCGTCTACAAGGCGTGCTTCCCGCTGGTCGGGCCGCTGGGCTTCGACGACGCGCTGATCACGGTCGATCCCCGGGACGGCACCTTCCGGGCCCGGGTCAGGCTTCCGGGGCCGGCGGGGCAGGAGTCCCGCTCGACCCGCCTGACGGGCCGGTGGCTCGCCCGCGACGGCCTGATCGTGACCGCGGTGGTGCTCCGGCGTCCGCGTCCGCGTCGGCGGCTCCGTCCCTCGCCGGACCTGTCCCGGGTGGCGGGTTTCGGCTGATGAGGTCGAGCAGCCCGGGGAAGCGCGTCTCCAGGTCCTCCCGGCGCAGGTGCGCCTTCCGGCTGTTGCCCCGGTTGATCTGCAGCACCAGTCCGGACTCGCGAAGGATCCGGAAGTGGTGGCTGAGGGTGGACTTCGACACCCCGAGTCCGAAGGACAGGCAGGTCCGCTCGGTGCCGTCCGGCAGACCCACGAACTCCTGGATGACCCTGTAACGCAAGGGATCTGACAGTGCGTTCAGGATCGCCGCAAGCTCCATCTCGTCCCGGTCGGGGTGGCCCTCCGCGTCGACCATCTCTCTTCGCCTCCCTCTCGCTCGCCGGCCACCATCGCAGGCCAGGTTTGACTTGCATCATACCTCCGCCTCGTGCCACTCTTAGGTTCTATAAGAACCGAACCTAAGGTTCGGAGCCCTCCGGAACGGGAGCTTCCCCAACCATGGCTGCACAGACCGAATCCCCCCTCGTCGGGGAAGACGCCGGATCCCAGGCGTCAGGGCGCCAGCGGCAGACGCTGATCCTGGTCGCCGTCCTGCTGGCCGTCTTCGTCGTCCCCACGTCCATCTCCGGCACCGGTGTGGCGCTGCCGTACATCGGCTCGGACCTGGACGCGAACCTCGTACCCCTCCAGTGGGTCGTCAACGCCTTCAACGTGGCGTTCGCCTGCTTCACCCTCGCCTGGGGGTCCATCGCCGACATCATCGGCCGCGTCCGGGCCTTCGCCCTCGGCGCCACGATCTACGCGGTCGCCTCGCTGGTCAGCGTCTTCGCCGGCAACGTGATCCTGCTGGACGCCGCCCGCGCCCTGGCCGGCATCGGCGGCGCCGCGATCTTCTCCTGCGGCGCGGCGATGCTCTCCACCGTCTTCGAAGGCCCCGCCCGCGGCCGGGCGTTCGCCCTCTTCGGCACCGTCGCCGGCATCGGCGTCTCCTTCGGCCCGTCGCTGTCCGGCGCGCTGATCGAGAGCGCCGGCTGGCGCTGGGTGTTCGCGGTGCACGTGATCGTGCTCGCCCTGGTCCTGCTCGCGGTCCCGACCATGAGCCGCGCCGTCCAGGAGACCCGCACCGAGGGCGCGCGCATCGACGTCGCCGGCTCCGCCCTGTTCATCCTCTCCATGCTGCTGCTCACCACCGGCATCGCGCAGGGTTCGCAGTGGGGCTGGGCCAGCCCGGGCGTGCTCGGCCTGTTCGCCGGGACGATCGTCGTCCTCGCGATCTTCGCCGCGGTGGAGAAGCGCAAGGAGCACCCGATGCTCGACCTGAGCATCGTCACCAACCGCCGCTTCATGGCGCTCTGCCTGGTGCCGGTGGCCGGCTCCTTCGGCTTCGTCACCATGCTGACCTACCTGCCCAGCTACCTCACCGCCGCCGCCGGCTACTCCAGCGGCAAGGCCGGCGTGATCATGCTGATGCTGACCGTCCCGATGCTGATCCTGCCGCTGGTGGCCGCCAAGCTGGTCGCCAAGGGCGTCTCCGCGATGGGCATCATCTACCTGAGCCTGGTCTTCCTGGTGGTCGGCGCCGCCGGCCTCGAGCTGTACGCGCCCGACGTCAACCTCGGGCTGGTCGCCCTGCCGATGCTGATCACCGGCGCCGGCTACGCCCTCGCGGCCGGCCTCGTCGACGGCAAGGCCCTGGAGCTCGTCGCCCCGGAGCGCGCCGGCATGGCCGCCGGTTTCCTCAACACCATGCGCCTCGGCAGCGAGGCCATCGCCGTCGCCATCTACGGCTCGCTGCTCGCGACCGTCATCAGCGGCAAGACCCAGGACAGCATCGCCGACTACGCCGGTGCCGGCGACGCGACCACCGTCGCGGGGACCGTCGCCAGCGGCAACATCTCCGGCCCGGCCGGACAGGTGGCCGAGGCGCAGCGCGGCAGCTTCACCGACCTCCTGGTCAACGCCTACGACGGCGCCTTCCACACCGTCCTGTGGGTGCTCGGTGGCATCTGCCTGGTGCTGCTCGTGCTCATCGCGGCCCTGCTGAGCGGCCGCAAGGCCGAGCCGGCGAAGGCCAACTGACCCCGCGGCCGCTCCGGAGCGGCTGCGGTCCCGACCCGGTCGGGAGGCGTCCACACCCCCGGGACGCCTCCCGACCGGTCCCGGGCCCCGCCCAGCTGGGCGGGGCGCCCGTCGGATCCGTCCGACTCAATCCGCAACGTCTGGAGAACAGCCATGACTGGCACCGTGCGGGAGGCCTCGTCCTCCGCCGCTAGCGGGCCCAAGCCGATCCGCAGACTCGATCGGGTGATCATTCGTTTCGCCGGTGATTCCGGTGACGGTATGCAGCTGACCGGTGACCGGTTCACTTCGGAGA
>NZ_JBHXLL010000058.1:0-43906 GCF_042721415.1 Kitasatospora sp. NPDC058444
GGCGCGTCCGGCGCGTACCGCGGGCACGGTCGTCAAGGACGAGGGCGAGGGCGGCAAGGCGCTCGCCGGCTTCCTCGCCGACCAGAAGTTCATCTAGTCCCACCCGTTCGCGCATCCAACGATCGATCAGGAGCAACGAATCATGGCTGAGATCCTGGTTCTGGTGGACCACGCCGACGGTGTGGTCCGCAAGCCGGCCCTGGAGCTGCTGACCCTGGCCCGCCGCATCGGCGAGCCGTCCGCCGTCGTCCTCGGCGCCGGTGCGGCCGCGGCCGACATCGCGGCGAAGGCCGGCGAGTACGGCGCCGCGAAGGTGTACGTCGCCGACGGCGCCGAGTTCGCCGACCAGCTGGTCGTCCCCAAGGTGGACGCCCTGGCCCAGATCGCCAAGGCCAACGACGTCGCCGCCGTCCTGGTGACGTCCTCCGGTGAGGGCAAGGAGGTCGCCGCCCGCGTCGCGCTGCGGATCGGCTCCGGCATCATCACCGACGCCGTCGACCTGGAGGCCGGTGACGGCGGCCCGGTCGCCACCCAGTCGGTGTTCGCCGCGTCCTTCCAGGTGAAGTCGAAGGTCACCAAGGGCGCGCCGGTCATCACCGTCAAGCCGAACGCCGTCGCCCCGGAGGCCGCCCCGGCCGCCGGCGCGGTGGAGAACGTCGCCGTGGAGTTCACCGGCAACGCCGCCAAGGTCACCTCGCGCACCCCGCGCGTGTCCTCCGGCCGCCCGGAGCTGACCGAGGCCGCCATCGTGGTCTCCGGCGGCCGCGGCGTCGGTGCCGCCGAGGGCTTCGGCGTGGTCGAGGAGCTCGCGGACGCGCTGGGCGCCGCCGTCGGTGCCTCGCGCGCCGCCGTGGACGCCGGCTGGTACCCGCACAGCAGCCAGGTCGGCCAGACCGGCAAGCAGGTCTCCCCGCAGCTGTACATCGCGGCGGGCATCTCCGGCGCGATCCAGCACCGGGCCGGCATGCAGACCTCGAAGACCATCGTGGCCGTCAACAAGGACCCCGAGGCCCCGATTTTCGAGCTCGCCGACTACGGCGTCGTCGGCGACCTCTTCCAGGTGCTGCCGCAGCTCACCGCCGAGGTGAAGGCCCGCAAGGCCTGATCCCCGAACGACAGTGGAGGGCGTGGCGCCGAGTGGTACTCGGTGCCACGCCCTCCGTCGTTGCCTGCCGTCCGCCGTTGCCTGCCGTCCGCCGTCGCCGTCGGAGCCGTTCTCCTCGTCCGCCGTCCTCCCCGGCGCCGGCCCGGCGGCCCCGCCCGGTCGTCCCCGGAGCACGGTGGGCGCGGTGGCGGCCCGTAGAGTCGGCGCCGGCGCGTGACGCGGAGGCGGACGCGCGGAATCGAGCGCGCGGCGCACGGGCGCGGCGCGGTGGCGTGGGACGAGGCGAGGACGGTGGCATGGCACTGCTGACGGCACTTCAGGGCGGTTTCGGCGACGCGGCGGAGGCACTGCGGATCGACGGTCGGGCGCTCTCCCGGGAGGACCTGCTGGGCGCGGCGACCGCCGTCGCCGACCGGGTGGCCGGCGCCCCGGCGCTCGCGGTGCTCGCCCGGCCCACCGTCGAGACCGTCACCGCCGTGGTCGGCGGCCTGCTGGCGGGCGTCCCGGTGGTGCCGCTGCCGCCCGACTCGGGGCCCAAGGAGCGCGAGCACATCCTGCGGGACTCGGGGGCGGCGCTGCTCGCGCACGCCGTCGGGGAGACGCTCCCGCAGGACACCTCGGTGGCGGGGCTGCCGGTCGACCCCGCGCAGCGCTCCGCTACCACCCACGCCGAGCCGGACGCCGCGTCGACCGGCTTCGTGCTCTACACCTCGGGCACCACCGGCGCGCCCAAGGGCGTGGTGATCCGGCGCGAGGCGATCGCCGCGGACCTGGACGCCCTCGCCGCCGCCTGGCAGTGGACCGCCGAGGACACCCTCGTGCACGGCCTGCCGCTGTTCCACGTGCACGGGCTGTTGCTCGGCGTGCTCGGCGCCCTGCGCACCGGCAGCGGCCTGGTGCACACCGGGCGGCCCACCCCGGCGGGGTACGCGGCGGCCGGCGGCAGCCTGTACTTCGGCGTGCCCACCGTCTGGTCCCGGGTGGCGGCGGACCCGGAGGCGGCGGCCCGGCTCGCCACGGCCCGGCTGCTGGTCTCCGGCAGCGCGCCGCTGCCCGTCCCGGTGTTCGAGAAGCTGGCGGCGCTCACCGGGCACGCCCCGATCGAGCGGTACGGGATGACCGAGTCGCTGATCACCGTCAGCACCCGGGCGGACGGCGAGCGGCGCCCCGGCAGCGTCGGGCTGCCGGTGGACGGGGTCCGCACCCGGCTGGTCGGCGAGGACGGCGCGCCGGTGCCCAGCGACGGGGAGAGCGTCGGCGAACTCCAGGTCTGCGGCCCGACGCTGTTCAGCGGCTACCTCAACCGGCCGGACGCGGACGCCGAGGCGTGGACGGCGGACGGCTGGTTCCGCACCGGCGACGTCGCGGTGATCGGCGCGGACGGCTTCCACCGGATCGTCGGCCGCGCCTCGGTGGACCTGATCAAGAGCGGCGGCTACCGGATCGGCGCGGGCGAGGTGGAGGCCGCACTGCGCGACCACCCGGCGGTCGCCGACGCGGCGGTGGTCGGCGTGCCGGACGAGGACCTCGGACAGGCGATCGTCGCGTACGTCATCCCGGACGGCACCGTGACGGGGGACCAGCTGACGGCGTTCGTGGCGGAGCGGCTCTCGGTGCACAAGCGGCCGCGCCGGGTCGTCCTGGTGCCCGAACTGCCCAGGAACGCGCTGGGAAAGGTGCTGAAGAAGCAGCTGCTGGCGGAGGCCGGCGGCCGCTGACGAGGGGGCGGCGGACGCCCCCTCCGATGACGGCCGTTCACCCTGATGCGCCGTCGGTGCTCACCACCGGTGACCCTTCCATTGGCGCACTCCACTGCGCGCAGTGAGCGGACGCGTGCCTAACGTGACACGCAGGCAGAACCGAATCCCTGGGCGACACGCCGCGGCTCCCGGTCGCAGGACCGGAAGCCGCGGCGTGCCGGACGGGGACCCTGCCGGCAAGCACGGCCAGTCCTGGCCGGTCACAGCAATCCGCTGCAGTCCGCAGCGACCCGCAGCAGTGAAGGAAGTCAGCACGATGACCACCGTCAACACCGGCGCGCCGGAGGCCGCCGGCGAACCGACCGGGCAGCAGCACGCTGCCACCGTCCGCACCTCCCGTCCGTCCCGCTCCGCGCGGCTCCGTCGGGGGATAGCCATGGTGGCCGTGATCGCGACCGGTGCGGGCGTGATCGGCCTCGGCACCGGCGTCAGCCCCGCGGCCGCCGAGCCCGCCCCGGCGCACGCCGGGTGGGACGGCTCCCGGTACTGGTTCAAGAACAGTCAGGGGCAGTGGCGCTGGACGTCGCACTACAGCGTGTACGTGGCCCGCACCGGGGGCGGCTCGCCGTCCGCCGCCAAGGCCACGAGCAAGTCCTCCGGCGGGATCAGGCAGGGCTGGGACGGCTCGCGCTACTGGTTCCGCAACAGCAAGGGCGAGTGGCGTTGGACCTCGCACTACGACATCTACCTGGACCGCACCGGCGGCGGCTCCTCGTCGGATTCCGCGGGCTCGGGCTACTCCGACGACTCGGTCGCGGAGGACCGGAACGTCGAGACCGCCGTGCAGTTCGCCCTCGCCCAGCTGGGCGTACCGTTCCGCCGGGCCGGCAACGGGCCGGACGGCTACGACTGCTCGGGCCTGGTGCAGCAGTCCTTCCGACGCGGCGGGATCGACCTGCCGCGCGTGGCCAACGACCAGTACGCGGCGTCCACGCCGATCGGGGCGAGCCAGCTGCGCCGCGGTGACCTGCTGTTCTGGGCACCGGACGGAACCGCCCGGGGAATCCAGCACGTGGCGATCTACCTGGGCGACAACCGGTACGTCGAGGCCGCGCGGCCCGGGACCAACGTCCGGATCTCGGGGATCAGCAGCGGCTACTACCCGGCGTTCATGGGGCGCCCGTAGCGGGGTCGGATCTCCGCCCGTCGGGGGCACCGGGGCTGACCGGTGCCCCCGACGGGGGCTGTGCGGGCGGGGCCCCGGGCGCTTTCCGACGGGTGCTGCGTGGGCGGGTGCTCGCGTGCGTCGCGGTGGGCGCTGCGTGGGCGGGGCTTCGTGTGCTTCGCGACGCGGTGTCAGAGGTCGGCCGGGCGGGGCAGGGCGCCGCGGGCCCCGAGACCGGTGACGGCGAAGGCCCCGGCGGCGACGGCGGTGGCGGCCGCTTCGGGCAGCGCGGCACCGCGGGCGAGTGCGGCGGCGAGGGCGCCGCAGAAGACGTCGCCGGCACCGGTCGTGTCGACCACCCGGACGGCGGGGGCGGGCAGTCGGGTGGACGTTCCGTCCACGGCGACCAGCGCACCCTCGCCGCCGAGGGTGACCACCGCGCCCTCGGCGCGTTCGGCCAGTACCCGGGCGGCCTCGGTGACGTCGGTGGTGCCGGTGAGCTGGCGGGCCTCGACGGCGTTCGCGACCACCAGCGGGAGGCGTCCGGAGGGGCCGGCTTCCGGCAGGACTCCGGCC
The DNA here is from genome assembly GCF_042721415.1 of Kitasatospora sp. NPDC058444. NCBI lineage: Bacteria > Bacillati > Actinomycetota > Actinomycetes > Kitasatosporales > Streptomycetaceae > Kitasatospora > Kitasatospora sp. NPDC058444. The sequence continues at coordinate 4,547 of NZ_JBHXLL010000058.1, forward strand.
GGGGCGGTGTTGTGCAGCCAGCGGGTGCCGCCTGAGGGGCCCGCGGCGGGGAGGGCGGCGGCGGTCGCTCGGATGCACGCCGCGGGGACCTCGTTGCTGGTCAGGACCACGTCGACGGGCAGCAGGCGCAGGCGGGTGAGCGCGGCGGTGACCTCCTCCGGGGTGAGGTGGGCGTTGGCGCCGGGCACGACGACGATGCTGTTCTCGCCGGCCGGGTCGACCATGACGATCGCCTGACCGGTGGGCGCGTCCGGGTGGGTGAGCACGGCGCCCGTCTCGACCTGCGCGCCGTGCAGATCGGCGCGCGCCGCCTCGCCCTCGGCGTCCCGCCCGACCTTGGCGACCAGGTGCGTCGCCGCTCCCAGCCGGGCCGCGGCCACCGCCTGGTTGGCCCCCTTGCCGCCGAAGCCTTGGGTGGCGCCGGTGGCGAGGACCGTCTCACCGGGGGAGGGGAGCACGGGGCAGCGGAGGATGCGGTCGGTGTTGACCGAGCCGATGACGACGACCCGGCCGGCGGGAAGCAGTTTCATCGTTCCTCTGTACGCGGCGGGGTACGGGCAGCGCAAGGAGGCGGGCAGTGACGGGCGGATGCGGGGCGAGGGAAAGGCGAGGGAAGGGCGAGGACGGGACGAGGGCAGGGCGGCGTGGCGCGGAGCGAGGGCGGGGCGTGCACGGGGCGTGCGCGCGGGGTGCTGGAGCGTACGGGTGGGGGCGTGCGGAGCGTACGCGCGGGGCGTGCGCGGCAGGTCGACCCATCGGGCGTCCTGTGCCCCAGCCGTGGTGAAGGGGTGCAACTTTGATGTAGACCGGTCTGCATATTTCCTTCCGCACCTGTCTGACCTGGGCACATGCCCCTGTCACGGGGCAGTCCGGGGCGTGGCGGCGGGCGCACGGGAGAGGCATGGGGAGCGGCGTGACGCGGGTACCACCACGGGTGGCGCTGGTTCGACCGACGGGGGCGCTGCCCGGTGCGAACGGCATCGGGGGAAGTCGAGGGCAGGGGACGTTGTGATCGTCTGGGTCAATGGCACATTCGGGGCGGGCAAGACGAGCGCCTGCCGCGAGCTGGTGGAACTGCTGCCCGGGAGCGTGCTCTTCGATCCCGAGCTGGTCGGGTTCGGCCTGCGCCGGATGCTTCCGGCCGACCGGCTGGCGACGGTGTCCGACTTCCAGGACCTGGCGGCCTGGCGTCGGCTCGTCCCCGAGACGGCGGCGGCGCTGCTCGGTGAGGTCGGGGGCCCGCTGGTGGTCCCGATGACCCTGCTCAGAGAGGACTACCGGGACGAGATCTTCGGTGACCTGGCCTCGCACGGGATCACGGTGCACCACTTCGTCCTGGACCCTGAAGAAACGATCCTGCGCGACCGCATAGCCCATCGCGACGAGTGTCCGGGCGATCCGGAGGGCAGCGAGCGGGTCCGCGCCTGGTGCCTCGAACACCTGCCCCGCTACCGCGCCGCCCGCCGCTGGCTGGTCGGGGACGCCCGCATGATCGACACCAGCGAGCTCTCCCCCCGGGAGACCGCGCACCGGATCGCCGAGCTGGTCCGGGTCGGCGCCGCCCGCTGCCCGATCGTCCAGAGCCCGGACCCGACCGGGGACACCGTGGCCTCCGCCGTGCTGTTCTTCGACGAGCAGGACCGCGTGCTGCTGGTCGACCCGGTCTACAAGCCCGACTGGGACTTCCCCGGCGGTGTGGTCGAGCGTGGCGAGGCCCCCACCGACGCCGCGCTGCGCGAGACCGCCGAGGAGCTGGGCCTGCGCCCGGACCCGTCCACCCTGCGCCTGCTCGCCGTCGACTGGGAGCCGCGCACCGGCCCGCGCCGCGGCGGCCTGCGGCTGATGTACGACGGCGGTCTGCTGGACGCGGAGGGCCGGCAGAACCTGCTGCTCCAGCAGGAGGAGTTGCGCAGCTGGCGCTTCGTCACCCTGGACGAGGCCGGCGAGCTGCTCCCCCCGGGGCGCTACCGGCGGCTGGAGGCCGCGCTGGACGCGCGGCGGAGCGGCGAGCTGCGGTACCTGGAGGCGGGGAGCCGGGTGGCCGTCGGATTGGCGAGCACGGCGGACGCGGCGTAGGCGGGCAGCGGGGTAAGCGGGGCAGACGGGCAGGCTGGCAGGCGGGGTAGGGCCGTGTGGGCGGGGAACGGCCGGCCCGGGCGGACGAGGCGTGGCGGTCGGCCGGGACGGGGCACGGTCGGTGGTCCAGGCTTTCCCGGGCGGTCTGGGGCGCCTGCGGTGTGTCTCCCGGCGCGTCGTGCCCCGGTCGTGGGCGGGAGGATGGGGGTATGCCGTTCACGCTGAGCCATCCCGCCGCCGTCCTGCCCCTGCTGCGCGCCGCCGGCGCGCGCGGGCCCTTGGTGGCCTCGGCGCTGGTCGCCGGGTCGATGGCGCCGGACGTGCCGTTCTTCGCCGAGTCCCTGCTGCCCGGGGTGTACGGCCACGGCGGGCTGACGCACCGCTGGTGGGCGGTGCCGACGCTGGACGTGGCGATCGCCGGCGCGCTGGTGGCCGGCTGGCACGGGCTGCTGCGCGGGCCGATGGTGGCGCTGCTGCCCGAGCGCTGGGCGGCCGGCGCCGAGGCGCTGACCGCCCGGCGGGCCGGGGACACCAGGGGCATCGGCGCGGTCGGAGGAGTGGCCGGCGGCGCTGTCGGTGGCGCGGCGTGGTTCGCGGCTTCGGCGGCGCTCGGCGCGGCCACCCACGTCGGCTGGGACGCGTTCACCCACGGGGACCGGCTGGGGACGCGGCTGTTGCCCGCACTGGACCGGCCGGTGGCCGGCGTCCCGCTGTACGAGGCGCTGCAGTACGGCAGTTCGGCGCTCGCCCTGGCCGCGCTGGGCGGCTGGGCGGTGCGTGCGGTGCGGGCCGCGGAGCCGGTGCGGCCGGCCGTGCGGCTCGCGCCCCGGGTCCGGCGGGCGGCCGTCGCGCTGCTGGGCGCGGCGACGGCCGCCGGGGTGGTGCACCGGCTCAGCCCCCTGCGGCGGAACCTGGTGCCGGAGGTCTGCTTCGGCGCGGGGGCCGGGCTCGCGGTGGGCGCGGTCGGTTACGCGGTGGTGCTGGCGGCCGCCCGCCGGTTGCGCGGCGGACGGCCCGACGCCGCGGGCGAGGCCCCTCGGGACCTCGCCCCGAACGTCCGTCAGACGGAGCGCAGTTCGGCGTAGCGGCGGAGGAACAGCGCCTCGGTGAGGGCCATCCGCTCCAGCTCCTGCGGGTCGACGCTCTCGTTGACCGCGTGGATCTGGGTGGTCGGCTCCTCGACGCCGATCAGCACGATCTCGGCCTGCGGGTAGAGCGAGCGCAGCGTGTTGCAGAGCGGGATCGAGCCGCCCTCGCCGGAGGCGACCATCGCGGTGCCGAAGGCCTCGGCCATCGCCTCGCCCATCGCCTCGTACGCCGGGCCGCTGGTGTCGGCGCGGAACGGCGAGCCGTTGCCCTGGCGCTCGACGGTGAGCCGGGCGCCGAGCGGGACCTGCGCCTCCAGGTGGGCGACCAGCGCGTCCTGGGCGGCGTGCGGGTCCGAGCCCGGCGCGACGCGCAGGCTGATCAGGGCCTTGGCGGTGGCCTGGACGGAGGAGGTGGCGCCGATCACCGGCGGGGCGTCGATGCCGAGGACGGTGACGGCCGGGCGGGCCCAGAGGCGGTCCGCGATGGTGCCGGTGCCGGTCAGGGCGACGCCGTCGAGCACCTTGGCGTCGGCGCGGAACTGCTCCTCCGAGTACTGCACGCCGGTCCAGGACTGGTCGGTGGTCAGGCCGGCCACCGCGACGTCGCCGTTCTCGTCGTGCAGCGAGGCCAGCATCCGGACCAGGGACTGGAGGGCGTCCGGGGCGGCGCCGCCGAAAGCGCCGGAGTGCAGGTTGCCGGCCAGCGTGGTGACCGTGGCCTCGACGACCGTCATGCCGCGCAGCGAGGCGGTCACGGTGGGCAGCCCGGGGGCGAAGTTGCCGGTGTCGCCGATGATGATGGCGTCGGCGGTGAGCAGCTCGGGGTGGGCCTCGGCGTAGCGCTCCAGGCCGCCGGTGCCCTGCTCCTCGGAGCCCTCGACGATGATCTTCAGGCCGACCGGGTAGGCGTCGCCGTGGACCTGACGCAGCGCCCGCAGGGCGGTCAGGTGCATCAGGATGTTGCCCTTGCAGTCGGCGGCGCCGCGCCCGTACCAGCGGCCGTCGCGCTCGGTCAGCTCGAAGGCGGGGCTGAGCCAGCCGTCCTCGTCCAGCGGGGGCTGGACGTCGTAGTGCGAGTAGAGCAGGACGGTCGGCGCGCCCTCGGGGCCGGGCAGCTCGCCGTAGACGGACTGGGTGCCGTCCGGGGTGTCCAGCAACCGGATGTTGGTCAGGCCCTCGGCGGCGAAGGCGTCGGCGACCCAGCGCGCGGCCTTCTCGCACTCCTCGACCGGGAACTGGCGCGGGTCGGCGACCGAAGGGAAGGCGACCAGTTCGGCGAGGTCGGTGCGGGCACGGTCCATCAGGGACCGGACGGCGTCGGCCAGGGGCTGTGACATCGGGGCTCCGAGGAGACGGTCCGCCCTGGGGTGGAGCGGGCGGAGGCGGCGGTTTTGCGGTAGTGCCGATCATAGGCGGAGCGGAGCGGGGAGTTCCGAGGGTTCGGTGCGGGACCCTTCGGATCGCTGGACCCGCGGGCCCCCCGGCCTTCCTCGGGGCCCCGGATCCCCTGGCCCCCGGCCTTCTCCGGGGCCCCGGATCCCCGGACTCCTTCGGCCCGCTGGACGTCTGCCGGTCCCCCGGGCGACCGGGTGGCGCCGGTGCGGGGGCGGCGCGCTCGACCGGCGAGGCCGGACGCATAGGATTGCTCGACGTGACTGACTCCGGAAGCTCCGATTCCCGCAGCCCGCTCGACAGCCCGGCCGAGGACGGTCCGACCGACGAGGCGGCAGCGCCGCTGGACGGCGTCTGGGACGTCGTGGTGGTCGGCGCCGGACCGGCGGGCTCCTCGGCCGCGCACGCCGCCGCGGTCCAGGGCCGTCGGGTGCTGCTGCTCGACAAGGCCGAACACCCCCGGTACAAGACCTGCGGCGGCGGCATCATCGGCCCCTCCCGGGACAGCCTGCCGCCGGACTTCCGGCTGCCGCTCCAGGACCGGGTGCACGCCGTCACCTTCGCCTACGACGGGAAGTACACCCGCACCCGGCGCTCCAAGCCGATGCTGTTCGGCCTGGTCAACCGCGACGAGTTCGACCTGCGCCTGGTGCAGGCGGCCAAGCAGGCCGGGGCGGTGCTGGTCACCGGAGTGACCGTCACCGGTGTCGAGCAGCGCGGCGGCGACCACCGGACGGCGCTGGTGACGGCCGCCGACGGGCGCACCTTCGAGGCCCGCGCGGTGGTCGGCGCGGACGGCAGCGCCAGCCGGATCGGCCGGCACGTCGGCGTGACCTTCGACCAGATCGACCTCGGCCTGGAGGCGGAGATCCCGGTGCCGGCGCAGGTCGCCGCCGACTGGGCGGGCCGGATCCACCTCGACTGGGGCCCGCTGCCCGGCAGTTACGGCTGGGTGTTCCCGAAGACCGAGACCAGCAGCCTGACCGTCGGTGTCATCTCGGCACGCGGTGACGGCGAGCGGACCAAGCAGTACCTCGCCGACTACATCCGTCGGCTGGGCCTGTCCGGGTTCACCCCCCGGGTCGAGTCCGGGCACCTGACCCGCTGCAGGGCCGAGGACTCGCCGCTCTCCCGCGGTCGGGTGCTGGTCGCCGGGGACGCGGCCGGACTGCTGGAGCCGTGGACCCGCGAGGGCATCTCGTACGCGCTGCGCTCGGGCCGGCTGGCCGGCGAGTGGGCGGTGAAGATCGCCGAGTCGGGTGACGCGGCGGCGGTGCGGCGCGAGGCGCTGAACTACGCGTTCGCGGTCAAGGCCGGGCTGGGCGTGGAGATGCGCGCGGGCAAGCAGCTGCTGGGCGCCTTCGAGCGGCGGCCGTACCTGTTCCACGCGGCGGTCTGCCTGGTGCCGGCGGCCTGGCGGGCCTTCGCCCGGACCACCCAGGGGCACACCACCTTCTCCCAGGTGCTGCGGCAGTACCGGGCCGCGCGGCGGCTGACGGCGATGGCCTTGCGGTAGGCGGTAGGCGTGACGCGGGGCCGGTGCTCCTCCCCGGTGCGGGGAGGGGCACCGGCCCTGTTTCCTGCGTGGTGCGGGCGAACTACTTGAGCCCGGTGTCCAGCGCGGTGCGGACGGACTACTTGAGCCCGGTGTCCAGTGCGGACATCAGGGTGCCGGTCGGGGTGTCGCCGGACATCTCCCAGATCATGCCGCCGAGCAGGTTCTTGGACTTGAGGTAGGCGGTCTTCTGCGAGATCGACCAGGCGTCGTCGAAGCTCCACCACTGGCCGCCGGCGCCCGTGTAGCCGTACGTCGCAACGGACTTGGGGTCGTGATAGACCTTGAGGCCCGAGAGACTGCTGATCAGGTTCTGGTAGCCGCGGGTACCGGCCTCGTCGGTGAACTGGCCCGGTGCGGCGCCGTTCGCGGACTGCCAGGCGCCGTTCGCGCCGCCGTCCGTGACGCTCTGCCAGCCGCGCCCGTAGAACGGGAAGCCGATGGTCAGCTTGCGCGGGTTGACCCCGGCGGTCAGGTACGTCTGGACGGCCGTGTCCACGCTGAAGTGGGTGGTGTACGGGTCGTTCGGGTCCTGGTAGAGGTTGGAGGCGTGGCCGGTGCGGTTCGGCTCCCAGGAGTTGTCGCTGCCCGAGCCGTGGAAGTCGTAGCCCTGGACGTTGGCGATGTCCAGCGAGCCGAAGATCTTCGAGAGGTCCCAGCCGGCGGCGACCTTCGCCGGGTCGGCGGGCGTGAAGGCGGTGAGCAGCTTGTGCGAGCCGCCCAACGCGTCCAGCTGCTTGCGGAATTCGGCCAGCAGCAGGGTCAGGTTGTCCTTGTCGTTGGGGCTCCAGTGGTTGCCCGGGTGGCCGTCGCCGGAGCCGGGCCACTCCCAGTCGAGGTCGATGCCGTCGAAGATGCCGGCGGCCACTCCGTCGCCGCCGGCGCCGTTGTAGACCGGCAGGTTGCCCTTGATCCAGGTGTCGACGCAGGACTTGACGAACTTCTTCCGGGACGCGTCGGTGGCGGCGGCGTCGGAGAAGTACTTGGAGTACGTCCAACCGCCGAGCGAGACGACCACCTTCAGGTTCGGGTACTTGGCCTTGAGCTTCTTCAACTGGTTGAAGTTGCCGCGGAGTTTGCCCCAGCCGTCGTCGGCCACGCCGTCCACCGACTGGGCGGCGCTCATCGCCCGGCCGTAGTCCGCGTCCGCGTCACCCGCGCCGGTGCCCTGGTCCGGGTCCTGGGGGTTGCCGCTGGTGCCCTTGGTGACGCCCGCCATGCAGGTCAGGTTGACCGGATCGATGTTCTCGAAGGCGTAGTTGATGACGTCGAGCTTGGCGGCGGCGCCCGAGGTGTCCAGGTTCTTGACGAAGTACTGGCGGCCGTAGATGCCCCACTGGACGAAGTAGCCGACCCGGGCGTACTTCCCCGCGCCGACCAGGTCCGAGGTGGTCACGGTGAGCGGGGCGGACGCGAGTGAGGCGTTGTCGGCGGCGTCCCGGGCCTTCACGGTGAACGTGTAGGTGGTGGACGGCGAGAGGCTGCCGACGGTCGCACCGAGCGTGCTGCCGGTGACCGTGGCCGCCAGGGTGCTGCCCTGGTAGACGTCGTACGCGGCGACCCGGACGTTGTCGGTGGCGGCGTTCCAGGCGAGCTTCACATCTGTCGAACTGACCGCTGTTGCCCGGAGGCCGGCCGGTGCGGTGGGCGGCGAGGTGTCGGTCGACGGGTCGAAGGTGGAGGCGGTGACGGACGCGCTGAGCGGGCCGGTGTTGCCGCGGCTGTCCTTGGCCCGGACGGTCAGGGTGTACGAGGTGGCCGGGGTGAGACCGGTGACCAGGACGCTGTTGGACGCGCTGGAGGCGAGCACGGTGCTGCCGCTCAGCACGTCGTAGGAGGCGACCGGGAAGTCCCCGCCGGTGGCGGCCGGCCAGCTCAGCGCGAGCGTGTGCGCGGTGGACTCGGTGACCGTCGGGGCCCCCGGTGCGGTCGGCGGGACGTCCGCGGTGCCGTCGCACTTGTCGCCGTTGATGCGGCAGTTGAGCGGGGTGGAGACCGGTCCGTTGCCGACGAACCAGAAGCTGTACGGCTCGGTGGTGCTGTGGGCGTTGACGGTGGAGTTGTAGAACGCGGCCGTGGCGGTGACGTGCCGGCCGTTCACGGTCGCGGTGCCGTTGTAGCTGTTGCCGATGGTGACGCCGGTCGGGAGGTCGAACTCCAGGGTCCAGCCGCTCACCGCGGTCGCGTTGTCGTTGTGGACGATGTAGGTGCCCTGCCACCAGGAGCCGTTGTCGGCGGTGGTGAAGGTGGCGGTGAGCTTCCCGGCGGCGTTCGCCGGGGCGGCCAGCGCGGTGAGCGCGGCGAGGGGCAGGAGCAGGACGGAGAGCAGTGCCAGCAGTCTGCTGCGCACGCGCGGGCGCCCGGCCCGGGATCGAGCGGACATGGTTCTCCCTGTGGCTGTGGGGGTTGAACAGGGTGATGTAGAACCTTGATTGATCCGTGTGCGATCGATGCCTGCGCCGTGGGGAGGCGAGGCATGGGAACTGTAGGAGGACTGGACCAATGCGTCAACAGGTCTGTACCACTTGGGAGTTGGCGGGGGTGCCGGGAGTCGGACCGAGGTGGGTGGGCGGAGTTGGGCGAACGGATGACAGATGACAGATGACAGATTTCAACATCTGTCATCTGTCATCTGTCATCCGTTGCCCGTTGCCTGTTGCCCTTGTCCGTTGTGTCCGGCCGGTGGGCAGTCGGCTCTGGCCGAGGGGCGGGTGGGCGTGCCAGAGTCGTCCGGGCGTCGTCCGGGCACCTCCCGGACCGCACCCGCAGTCCGACCCACCCTCAGCCGGAAGGCAGGCCCCGCCGATGACCAGCGCAGCGCCCCTCGTCCACGTCACCACCGCCGACGCCGTCACCACGCTCACCCTCGACTCGCCGCACAACCGCAACGCGCTCTCCACCCGGCTGATGGCCGAGCTGCACGCCGGGCTGGCCTCCGCCGCGGCCGACCCGGACGTCCGCGCGGTGGTGCTCGGGCACGCCGGCAAGGTGTTCTGCGCGGGCGCCGACCTCTCCGAGGCGACCGGCGCGGACCCGACGGTCGGCCCGCGCGGTCTGGTCGAGCTCCAGCGGGCGATCGTGGACTGCGCGAAGCCGGTGATCGCCGTGATCGACGGGCACGTCCGGGCCGGTGGCATGGGCCTGGTCGGCGCGGCGGACCTCGCCATCGCCGGACCGGCCTCCACCTTCGCCTTCACCGAGGTGCGGCTTGGCCTCGCGCCCGCCGTCATCTCACTGCCGCTGCGCCCGAAGCTGGACCCGCGCGCCGCCTCCCGCTACTACCTCACTGGCGAGGTCTTCGACTCCGCCGAGGCCGCCCGGATCGGGCTGATCACCACCGCCACCGACTCCGCGGAGTCCACCGCGGTGGTCCTGAAGGGCGTGCTGGACGCGCTGCGCCTGGGCTCCCCGCAGGGCCTGGCGGAGTCGAAGCGGCTGGCCAACGCCGAGGTGGTGCGCTCCTTCGAGCGGGACGCGGACGAGCTGGTGGAGCTGTCGGCGCGGCTCTTCGGCTCGGACGAGGCGCAGGAGGGGATGCGGTCGTTCCTGGAGAAGCGGCCCGCGCGCTGGGTGCGCTGACGGCAGGGCGCCCGGCGCCGCGCCCGCTCGCCCGGGGGCGGCGCCGCCCCCGGGCGTCACGGATGTTCGCACGTGTCACGGTGACAGGTGTCCGCGCGCGGCATGGACGTTCGCACGCGTCACGGTCACCGGTGTCCGCACCTGGTATGGGCCTTCGCGTGCGGCGGCGTCACGACCAGCGGATGGCCGCCGCGTCCTTCCAGAGGTCGAGCAGGTCCTGGTCGCCGATCGCCTTGGTCTCCCCGGCCTGTTCGGCGGACAGCCGGTTCCACAGCAGCAGGTAGAGCTCGCGGGCGGGGCCGGTGAGGGTCAGGTCGGCCGGTTCGGAGCTCTCGCCGGTCGTGACGGTCGGCGGCTCCTGGGTGATCGTCAGCCGCCAGGAGCCGGCCGCGTCGGTGGTTCGGACCTGGAGGGTTCGCGGCCGGTCGCTGCGCAGCGCGGAGCGGCTGCGGGTCATGAAGCCGCACACCAGTTCGTCGATGCCGTCCACGGCGAGGGCGGTGTCCACGACCGGGCCGGGCACCCCGGCGGCCGCGTCGGCGTCATAGCGGTGGATGGCGGTCTCGTGCGCCTGGCGCCGGGCCCAGGACGCCAGCGGGGTGGGCGAGGGCAGGACGCTCCAGCACTCGACGTCGGCGGGCGCCGAGGTGAGCACGTCCACCACGGTGGCGTGGCTCTCGCGGTACCAGTCGAGCAGCGCGGCGTCCGAGGGCATCGGCCCGATGGCGGCCTGCGCGTCCGCCTCGTCCAGCGGCGCCCGCAGGCCCCGGGAGAGAATGGTGGCGGCCCAGCGGTGGACGTAGCCGAGGTGCCGCAGCAGGTCCGCCAGCTGCCACTCCGGGCAGGTCGGCACCGGGGCGGACAGCTCGGTACGGGCTGCGGCCTCGGCGAGCCGGGCGCCTTCGCGGCGCAGCGCGTCGATGTGCTCGGTGATTTCCATGGACGGAGTCTTCCACCGCGGTCGGCCGGCACTCGCGGATTTCGGACGGTTCTTCGAGTCGCCTCCCGGCGAACGGGCGGACGCTACGGGCCGGTAACGTGAGCGCATGCCGATAACCCGTTCCCTCGTCTCAGCCGTCCGGACCGGTGGCCGCCGTGCCGCCGGACGCCTCGTTCACCGGGGCTGGCGCTGGGTGCAGCGGACCGGCGCGGTCACCAACCGCAACCCCGGCCCGTACCGGTTCGGCGAGCTGGGGGACGGCACGACGCTCAGCTTCCCGCTCGGGGCGGTGTTCAACGAGCAGTGGATCACCATCGGGCCGTTCTCGATCATCGGCGAGCGGGTCACCATCAGCGCCGGGTTCCTGCCCGGGCTCGACCTCGGGCCGGAGCCGATCGTGCGGATCGGCGGCGGCTGCGTGATCGGCCGGGACAGCCACATCGTCGGTCACCAGTCGATCGTCATCGGAGACGACGTGTGGACCGGGCCGGGCGTGTACATCAGCGACCAGGCGCACGAGTACCGGGACACCGAGCTGCCGATCGGCAAGCAGTGGCCGCGCAACGAACCGGTGGAGATCGGCGCGGGCAGCTGGATCGGCACCGGTTCGGTGATCCTTCCGGGGGCGCGGATCGGCCGCAACGTGGTGGTCGCGGCGGGGGCCGTGGTGCGCGGCGAGGTGCCCGACCACAGCGTGATCGCCGGGGCGCCGGCCAAGGTGGTGCGCCGCTGGACCGAGGCCGAGGGCTGGCAGCCGCCGCTGCGCCACGACGCTCCCCAGCCGGTGCCGGACGGCGTGACCGCGGAGCAGCTGCGCGCCCTGGTCGGTTGGGACCTGCGGCTGCCGGGGGAGCAGGGCTGACGTCGTGCGCGGGGGCGGGGCTGGTGTTGTCCGTCGGGTACTGGCGTCGGTGTCGCCCGCGGGCGCGGCGCCGTGAGGCGGCGGACGGCCTGAACTACCCCGCGAGGGAAGACTGTTCGGCGGTCCGGGCGGCGATGGCGGCGGTGATCCGCGGGATGTCGGCGGGGCGCGTCGGATCCAGACCGGTCAGCGCGGCGATCCGGCGAAGCCGGTAGTCGACGGTGTTCGGGTGCAGGTGCAGGGCGCTCGCGGTGTGCCGGCGGTTCAGGCCTCCGGCCAGGTGGGTGCGCAGGGTGATGAGCAACTCCCCGCTGTCGGCGAGCGGTTCGAGCAGTGCGGCGAGCCGGGGGCGGGCCTGGCTGGGCCGGGTGAGCTGGTACTCCAGGAGGACGTCGTCCAGCCGGTGCAGCCCCGGAAGGCGTTCGAACGCCCGTGCCACGTCCAGGACTTCGCAGGCGAGGGCGGCGGCTCCGGGCACCTCGGCGGGGGCGGCCGAGGCGGCTCCGGCCAGGACGGGTGCGCCGGCCGCCCGGGCCGCTGCGGCGAGGGTGGTGGCGAGCAGCGGCCAGGGCGCCTCGTCGGTGCCGTCGTCCTGGCTCGGACCGGATGACGGCCCGAACGGGATGAGTACCAGGCCACCCGTGGGGGTGAGCGCGGTGAGCGCCGACTGCCGGGTGCGGTGGTCGAGTTCGGCCTCGAACCGGCGGAGCTTGCGTCGGGCGGCGATGCCCGGCTCGACATCGGGGGAGCGCTCGTCGGGATGGTCGGCGATGGACAGGCAGAGCACGGCGTACCCGGTGGGCAGCCGGAGCCCGGCGCGACCGGCGGCCTCGTCGGCGGGGGTGCCGGCGAGGAGTGCGCCGAGCAGGGAGTGCCGGGCCGCGCCGCGCCGGTCGGCGGTCGGACGCCGGCCGTCGAGATAGCCCGCCCCGGTGGCGGTGGCGGCCTGGCGGAGCTGGTCGAGCAGCAGCCGGTTGAGGACGAGCAGGTCGGCGGCGTCGCCGTCCCGGGCGTGCCGGGTGGCGAACTCCCAGCAGACCTCCAGGCCGAGGTGGTGGGCGAGCAGTACGGCGTCGAGCGGCAGGCCTTCCTCGGCGCGCCGGGTGGCGGCCTCCCGGACGGCGGTGAACTCCTCGGCGGGGGCGGGGATGCCGGTCCGCACGGTGTGGGCGAGGGCGCGGATGCGACGCTCGGTGTCCCGGGTCAGCTCGCCGGTGATTTGCTCGCGGGGCATCCGGCGGTAGGCCGCCACCCGCTCCACCAGGGCGGCGACCACGGTCTCGGCCAGCTCCCGTGCACCGCCGAGCAGTCGCTGGTCGGCCGGGAGCCCGCCGATCACCGGGACGCGCCAGTCCGGCGGCCGGTCGGAGGTGTTCGGGGACGTGCAGTGGGGTGCGTTGTGACCGGTCACAGAGAACACCGTCCAGGTCTGGGGAACGCCCAAGGGCCGGGCCGGAGGGGCGACCGCATGATGGAGCCCTCGGGTTACCTGTTGGTAACAAACTTCCGCTGTGGAGGCAACAGTTGAGAACCCCACTTCTCCGCTTGTCCGCAACTCCCGTGCGCGGCAGGGCCGGTGGCGCCCTGGGTGCACTGCTGCTGGCGGGGGCGCTGCTGGTCGGTGCGACGGGCGCGCCGGCGAGCGCCGCCGCGGCCCCGTCGGTGGCCGTCGGGGCCGGGTCCGCCGCGCCTGCCGGGTTCATCGGGTCTGCCGGATCCGCCGGATCCGCCGGATCCGCCGGGGCTGACGGAGCGGCTGCCGGGACCGCCGAACTGCCGCCCGACGGTGACACGGTGGCCTCGCCGCCCGGCGCCAACGACTGGACCTGCCGGCCGAGCGCCGCGCACCCCGCCCCGGTCGTCCTGGTGCACGGCACCTTCGCCAACCGCTACGAGAACTGGCTGGCGCTCTCCCCGCTGCTGAAGAGCCTCGGGTACTGCGTCTTCGCCCTCGACTACGGGACCATCCCCGGCATCACCTCCAGCGGCAGCGGCCTGCTGCTGCCGATCGGCGGCCTCGGGCCGGTTCCGGAATCGGCGGCCCAACTCGCCCGGTTCGTGGACCTGGTGCGGAACGCGACCGGTGCCGCCAAGGTCGACATCGTCGGGCACTCCCAGGGCGGCATGATGCCGAACTACTACCTCAAGTTCCTCGGCGGCGCGTCCAAGGTCGGCAGGCTCGTCGGGCTGGCGCCGTCCAACCACGGCACGACACTCAGCGGGATCACCAACCTGGTGCCGTACTTCCCGGGCGTCGCGGACCTGATCTACACGGTCTGCCAGGCCTGCCGGGACCAGGCGGTGGGCTCCGACTTCAACAAGCAGATGGCCTCCCGGCCGGACACCGTGCCGGGTGTGAGCTACACCGTGGTCTCGACGGTCCTCGACGAGGTCGTCACCCCCTGGCGGACCCAGTTCCTGAGCGGCTCGGGTGTCGACAACCAGGTGGTGCAGGAGCACTGCCCGGTCTCACTGGTGGAGCACGTCGGGATCGCGTTCTCCCCGACGGCGCTGCACCTGGTGACCAACGCCCTGGACCCGGCGCACGCCACGCCGGTGTTCTGCGGCTGAGTCCGCCGGGCGGACCGGTGACGGCGCTTCCGCCTCCTGTCGCGACGGGAGGCGGAAGCGCCGTCTCGCGCCGGTGTACGGGTGCGTGGGCCTGTCGGCCGGTCCGCCTCGCCCGCGGTCAGCGGGTGGGGCTGAAGGTGACGACGGCGGTGGTGCCCTCCGGGTGCAGCTCGTACGTGCCCGAGGTGGGGAGTAGCGCGGCGTCGTAGCGGGCGAGTTCGACGCCGTCGACGGAGGCCGCGCCGGCGAGGCAGACCAGGAGACCGGTGCTTCCGGCCGGGACGTCGACCGCGGTGGTCGTGACGGCCAGGTCCACCGCGGCCTCGACCCGCCCGCGGCGCGTCATCACGTTGAAGTCCACCACCGGGCCGGCCAGTAGCCGGCAGTCGGTGGTGGCGTCGCCGGAAAAGGCGAACGGCCGGAACGGCTCGTCCACCAGGCGCTCGGTGCCGTCGACGGTGAGTGCCATGCCGGGGCCCTCGACCAGGGTGATCACCCGGTCGATGCCGGGAAACGCGGAGAACGGCCCGGCCGAGGCGACGTCCGCGAGGCTGACCCGCCAGTCGAAGGCGTCCAGCCCGGCTCCGGCGGGGAACCCGGCGACCTCCCTGGTCACCCCGCCGCCGTTGAGCCACGCCGTCGCCGGGCGCTCGCTCGCCCGCAGTACCTGGAAGCGTTCGCTGCTCGTCATGGCCCCGCATCCTGTCACATGGCGGATGACAGCTGACAGCTGACAGATTTCATCAGCTGTCATCTGTCATCCGTTGTCCGTCGGCTGTCACCTGCCGTCCGCCGCTCGCCGCCCGACCGACAGCGGCAGGAGCGCCGCCACCGTGGCCGCGACCGCGACGGTGGTGAGGGCCAGCGGCAGTCCGGCCGCGTCGGCGAGGAAGCCGATCACCACCGGGCCGATCAGCATCCCTCCGTAGCCGAGCGAGGAGGCGAACGCGACGCCCTGCGGCCCGCCGGCCTCGCCGGCCCGGGCGATGGCGAGCGGGAAGAGGTTGGCCAGGCCGAGGCCGACCAGGACGAACCCGCAGATCGCGACCGGCACCACCGGCGCCAGGGCGGCGATCAGCATGCCGACCGCCGCCGTCAGCCCGCCGAGCAGCATCAGCCGGTTCTGGCCGAGCCTGATGGACAGCCAGGTACCGCCGACACGCCCGCCGGCCATCGCGAACGCGTAGGCGCCGTAGCCGGTGGCGGCCACCACGGAACTCGCCTGGACGTCGTCGGTGAGGTGGAGCGTGGTCCAGTCCGCGACCGCGCCCTCGCCGTACGCGGTGCAGAGCGCGGTGAGGCCGAGCAGCAGGACGAGCAGCCGGGTGCGGGTACGGGCCGAGCCGGTGTCCGCCGTCGCGGTGCCGGACGGCTCTGCGGTCCGGCGCGTGCGGTCCCGGTCCGCACGGCTCGGCGTCACCGGTGTCACCGCCGGGCTGCGCAGCAGGACGATGCCCGCGCCCACGGTGACGGCCATGCCGAGCGCGGCGCTGAGCGCGAGTGCCCACCCGGTGCTCAGCGGCCCGGCGAGCAGTCCGCTGACCCCGGTGCCGGCCAGTCCGCCGAAGCTGTACCCGGCGTGGAAGCTGGGCATCACGGGCCGCCGCAGCTGCGCGACCAGGTCGACGGCGGCGCTGTTCATCGCGACGTTGGCCCCGCCGTACCCCGCGCCGAACAGCAGCAGTACTCCGCCGAGTGCGGTGACCGAGTGGGCGTGGGCGGGCAGCGGCACGGCGAGGCTGAGCAGGGCGAGGGAGCCGACGGTGACCGGGCGCGAGCCGTACCGCAGGCAGAGCCGGCCGATCATCGGCATGGTGAGGACGGCACCGATGGACAGGCAGAGCAGGGCGAGCCCGAGGGTGCTGTGCGAGGCGTCGACCTGCCGTCGGACGTCCGGGATGCGGACGACCCAGGCGGCGAAGAGGAAGCCGTCGATGGCGAAGAAGGCGGTGAGGGCGACACGGGCGGGATCCCAGGGGCTGTCGGTCGCCGGGGGTGTGCTGCGAGACTGGGAGGAGGGATGATGGTTCGGGCGCGTGAGTGAACCGATTTTGTTTCGAAGCGACACAAAGTCACAATAGGGGCGTGCAGCTCTCACCATCAAGCCCGAGGCCCGGCACCGGGACCGACTCCGACGCACAGCGCGACAGTCACCGCCGCGCGGCGCCCGACCGGGGTCGGACGCTGCTGGGCCCTGCGCTCTCCCTGATCCATACCGGCCAGGCGCCGACCCGCTCGGCGCTCACCCGAGCCCTGGACGTCACCCGGGCCACCGCCGGCGCGGTCACCGCCGAGCTCGAGGCGCTCGGACTGATCACCGTCGACTCGCGCCCGGCCGGCGGGGGCCGCGGCCGCCCCTCGCACCGGCTCGCGATCGACCCGCAGGGCCCGGTCGTGGTCGCCGGGCAGATCCACGCCGACGGACTGAGCGTCACCCTGGCCGGCCTCGGCGGACTGCTGGACCCGCCCGTCCACCTGCCGTTGCCCGCCGCCACCGACCCGGTCCGGATGCTGCGCGCCGTCGCCGTGGCCGGCGCCGAGCTCGCCCGCGCGACCGACCGCCGCTGTCTGGGCGCCGCCCTCGCACTGCCCAACCCGGTCACCGAGCCGGACGGCACCGCTCTCGCCGCGCTGCACTTCGCCTGGCCCAGCGGCACCCCGGTCGCCGACCTGTACGACGTCGAGGTGGGGCGCGCCGACCACGGTCCCAGGGCGATGCGTCCGCTGCCCACCGCGATCGCCAACGACGCCAACCTGGCCGCGCTCGCCGAGTACCGGCACGGTGCCGGCCGAGGCGCCCGCCATCTGCTCTTCGTCACGTCCGGCCACCGTGGTGTCGGTGGCGCGCTGGTCATCGACGGCCACCTGCACACCGGCAGCGCCGGCCTCGCCCTGGAGGTCGGCCACCTCACCGTCGACCCGCAGGGCCGGCCGTGCATGTGCGGCAACCGGGGCTGCCTCAACTCCGAGACCGACCCCGACGCGCTGTTCGCCGCCGCCGGACTCACCCCGGAGCCGGGGCGCCCGCTGCTCGACCAGGCGCGCGAGCTGTGCCAGGCGGCCGCGACGGACGACCGTGCGAGGGCGGCGGTGGAACACGTCATCGACCGGCTCGGGCTCGGCCTGGCGGGCGTCGCCAACATCCTCAACCCCGACCGGGTGGTCCTCAGCGGGCTGCACCTCCACCTGCTGGAGGCCGCGCCCGACCGGCTGCGGTCGGTGGTCGCCGAGCGCAGCCTGTGGGGGCGCAGCGGCCGGGTGCCGATCGTCGGCGCGGAGCTGGTGCACGGCGCGCTGGCGGGCGCGGCCGAGCTGGGCTGGGGGCCGTACCTGGCGGACCCGCAGTCGGTGCCGGTCCTGCCCTGACGGCAGGGATAAGCGGAAGCTGGGTCGCCGAAAACGGTCACTTATCGTGACCGTCATACACTCGTAGTGAGCAGTGGGGGGTCACCACGAGGGAGACAGCGACGATGAGCATCCAGTCCGGCACTCAGCCTGGCACCCAGCCCGGGATCAAGCGCGGGATCAGGCCCGGCATCGAGCCGACCGTCGACGTCGACCGCTCCGACCCGGAGTACCGCGCCTGGCTCAAGGAGGCGGTGCGCAAGGTCCAGGCGGACGCCAACCGCTCCGCCGACACCCACCTGCTGCGGTTCCCGCTGCCCGCGGAGTGGGGGATCGACCTCTACCTCAAGGACGAGTCCACCCACCCCACCGGCTCGCTCAAGCACCGCCTGGCCCGCTCGCTCTTCCTCTACGGGCTCTGCAACGGCTGGATCCGGCCCGGAAAGCCGGTGATCGAGGCCTCCAGCGGCTCCACCGCCGTCTCCGAGGCGTACTTCGCCCAGCTCGTCGGGGTGCCGTTCATCGCCGTGATGGCGAAGAGCACCAGCCAGGCCAAGATCGACCTGATCCAGTTCCACGGCGGCGAGTGTCACCTGGTCGAGCGTTCGGACGAGGTGTATGAGGCCTCCGCCCGGCTCGCCGAGGAGACCGGCGGGCACTACATGGACCAGTTCACCTATGCCGAGCGGGCCACCGACTGGCGCGGCAACAACAACATCGCCGAGTCGGTCTTCGCCCAGCTGCGCCTGGAGCCGAACCCCGAGCCGGCCTGGATCGTGGCCACCGCCGGCACCGGCGGCACCTCGGCGACCATCGCCCGGTACGTCCACTACATGCAGTACGACACCCGGATCTGCGTCGCCGACCCGGAGAACTCCTGCTTCTTCGACGGCTGGGTGCACCACGATCCGGACGCCCTCTGCGAGAGCGGCTCGCGGATCGAGGGGATCGGGCGGCCGCGGATGGAGCCGAGCTTCGTCCCGGGGGCGATCGACCGGATGATGAAGGTGCCGGACGCCGCGTCGATCGCCGCCGTACGGGTGCTGGAGCAGGTGCTCGGCAAGAAGGCGGGGGCCTCGACCGGGACGGGCCTGTGGAGTGCGCTGCGGATCGTCGCCGAGATGAGGGAAGCCGGACGGACGGGCAGCGTGGTCGGCCTGATCTGCGACCCGGGGGACCGCTACCTGGACAAGTACTACTCCGACGACTGGCTGGCGGGCGAGCGGATCGACATCGCGCCGTACCGGGCGGCGCTGGAGTCCTTCCTCGCGGGCGGGGCCTGGGCGGGCTGACCCCGGCGGCGCACAGCCAGGGGCCGACAGAGGACAGCTGACAGATTTCATCATCTGTCAGCTGTCCTCTGTCATCTGTTCGCCCTCAGCCCTCGCCCTCAGCCCTCGCCGCCGGATCGCCATCGGATCGCTGCCGGATCACCGCCCGACCGCCCGCGAGGTCGATCCCCGTACGCTTCGGCGCGCCGTCGTGCTCGTCGTCCCGCAGCACCAGTTCGACCCGCCGCTGCTCCAGCTGCACCCGCTTGCTCGGGTAGAGCAGCGCGTGCAACTCCTCCGTCGCGGTCGCCCCCGCGCCGCGTCCGCCGCCCGGCTCCACCGCCGGGCGGGCGCGCAGCCGGCGTACCACCGCGCCGAGGAAGAACACCACGATCAGTCCGGCCGGCAGCAGCAACCCGCCGGCCGCGCCCGTCAGCAGCACACCCATGTCCGCCTCAACGGACCGGCGCGGCCGACGAGTTCCCTGCCGCGGTGCCATGCCTTCCGCTACGGAAGCGGCGCCGACGGCAGGTCGGCCGGGACGAGCAGTTGGAGTTCCTCCGTGGACGGGTTCGCGAGGTGGGCGATCCGCACCGCGTGCCGCTCGACCATGGTCTCGAAGACCTGCCGCGCGGTGCGCCCGTTGCCGAAGTTGGGCCCACGCTCCAGCCCGCCGAAGTGTTCCAGCAGTGCCTTCTCCGTCTCCTCGGAGAGCGCGTACTCGTGCTCGGCGCACTGCGCCCGGGCGATCTCCAGGAGCTCGTCCGCCGTGTAGTCGGGGAAGCCGATGGTGCGTGAGAAACGGGACGAGACACCGGGGTTGGCGGAGAGGAAGCGCTCCATCTCGGCGGTGTAGCCCGCCACGATGACGACCACCTCGTCCCGGTGGTCCTCCATCAGCTTGACCAGGGTGTCGATCGCCTCGCGCCCGAAGTCGCGCGCCCCGTCCTCGGGCGCGAGCGCGTACGCCTCGTCGATGAAGAGCACCCCGCCGCGTGCCCGGTCGAAGGCGGCCGCGGTGCGGATCGCGGTGGAGCCGATGTGCTCGCCGACCAGGTCCACCCGGGCCACCTCGACCAGGTGCCCGCGCTGGAGCACGCCGAGCGAGGCGAGGATCTCGCCGTAGAGCCGGGCGACGGTGGTCTTGCCGGTGCCCGGTGCCCCGGTGAAGACCAGGTGTCGGCGCAGCGAGGGCGCCTTGAGCCCGGCCTGGCGGCGGCGCCGGCCGACCGAGATCAGGTCGATCAGCGTGCGCACCTCCTGCTTCACCGTGGCCAGTCCGACCAGGGAGTCCAGCTCGGCGAGCGCTTCCTCGGCCGGACGGCAGTCCGGGATCGGTGCGATCGCCGCCGAGCCGGTTGCCGCGGGCGCTGCCAACACCGCGGCTGCCGCCGTCAGTTGGGCCGCCCGTGGCGCCGGTACGTCGGGGGATCCGAAGGGTGCCCCCAGCCCCGGGCCGCGCCCGGACGCCGGCCCGGACCCGAGTCCGGGCCCCGGTCCTAGCCCCGCCCCGCCACCGGGGGCGGCGGGAGCGGCCGGCATCGGAGCGGCCGCGACGTCGTCCGAGATGCAGCCCTCGGTGACCGGCCCAGGCTCGGAGAACTCGAACCCGGCCCGTTGGTTGTGCTCCGCCCGGCACCGGGTGAGCTGGGTCCGGCAGCCGTCGATGATGTGGAAGCCGAAGCCCTTGCCCTGGGAGACCCGGCAGTCCTCGAAGGTGCCCCGCCCCTGCGCCGAGACGTACACCGCGGCGTCCGTGCTGGCCCGTACGGTGCAGTCGCGGAGCACCGGGTCGGCGCCCTTGGTGACGATCACGCCGGTGGCCACGTCGGAGATCTCGCAGTCGGTGAGCAGTCCGCCGCTGCCGTGGTCGCGGAACCAGAGCCCGGTGCCCGCCTCCTGCACCCGGCAGGAGGCCAGGGAGACGGTGGCCCCGCCGCTGACCGAGACCGCAGAACTGCGGATCCGGCTGAACGAGCAGCCCTCGGCGGTGGCGGCGGAGTCCCGGTCGAGGACGAACAGGGCGTCCGGCAGGTCGTGCAGCGAGCAGTCGGTGAGGGTCAGCCGGGCGCCGTCGCTGACCCACAGCGCCGGGTACTCGCCGGTCGAGCCGTGGATCTGGCAGGACTCGGCGACGGCCTCGGTGCCCTGGTCCCAGACCGACAGGGCCCCGCGCCCGAAGTCCCGGACGGTGCTGTTGGCGAGGCTCAGCCGGGCGCGTCCGCGCAGGTCGGCGCCGTTCTCCGGCAGGTCGTGCACGCGGCAGCCGGTGAGCACCAGCTCGGCCTCGCCGTCCAGGGTCAGACCGTTGCCGGTGACCCGGTGGATCTCGCAGTCGATCAGCCGCCCGCCGGCCTGCGCCTCGGCCTGCACGCCGCTGCCGCGGATCTCGTAGATCTCGCAGCCGGTCAGCTCGGCCGCGCTGCCGGGGTCGGAGAGCAGGACCCCGGCGCCGGAGGCGTGGTGGACACGGCAGCGGTCCAGGACCGCTGTGGCGCCGCCGAGGACGGCCAGTCCGGCCTGGCCGGCGGCGGCGACCTCGCAGTCCTCGAAGGCGGCGGCGGTGTCCGCGCCGCGCAGCCGCAGCCCGAGCCCGCCCGGGTTGGTGACCATGCAGCCGCGCAGGGTCGGCCGGGCGCCGCCGGTGACCTCGATCCCGGTGGCCGAGCGGGTCTCGATCCGGCAGCCGCTGAAGGCGGGCTGCGCCTCCGGCCCGGTGACCAGGACGGCCGGGGTGGAGCTGTCGCCGCCCTCGACCACCAGGTCGCGCACGGTCGCGGCGGCGGTCACGGTGAGCGCCACCCCGGAGGGCGGGTCGATCCGGACCGTCCCCGGGCCCTGGGCCGGGACGATCGTCACGGGCTTGTCCAGGACGACGTTCTCCCGGAAGGTGCCCGGACGGACGGTCACGGTGTCGCCCGGTTCGGCGGCGGCCAGGGCCTCCGCGAGCGTGTCGTACTCGCCCGCGCGGCGACGCCAGCGGGATGCGCTGTCCTGGGTGACCCGGACCCTGTGCTCAGCCATGACGGTCTTCGTCCCCACCTTCGTCGAGCCGGCGATCAACGGGCCGAAACGCGCGGGGGTGCGCGGGCCGCCCGCCCACCGTAGCGCGCCCACGTGGGTGGTCCGGCCGCCCGCGGTCGCGCGGACACCGGTAGCGTTCAGCGCCGCCACAGGTTCCGACCACTTGTTTCAACGAGCGCGCACAGCGGTGGTTCCGTCCGGGACGCGCCGGTTCCGGAACGCGGGGCGCGCCCGGCGCCGGTCGGCGGACGCACCGCGCCGCCGACCAGGCCGGGAAGTCGGCGCGGGACAGCTTCGGTCGGCTCCGCTCAGCGCGGGTCAGCTCCGCTCAGCGCGGGTCAGCGCTGATCAACGCGGGTCGGCTCAGCTCCGCTCGGCGCGGGGCCAGCTCCGGTCAGCTCCGCTCAGCGCTCGTCGGCCGGCCAGTGCGCCCCGGCCTCCAGCACCTCGACCTCGTCGCCCAGCCGCAGCGTGCCGAGCTCGTCGCCCTCGACGCCGGCCGCCCGCTCGGGGATCAGGTTCTGTCCGAACGAGGCCTTGCGCAGCAGCCGGTGGTGCCGGGCCAGGGTGCGCAGCGGTTCCTTACCGCGCCGCTCGCCGGTCTCCTGGTCGGTGGTGGTGACCACGCAGCGGCCGCAGGGCTTGACCACCTTGAAGGTGACCGTGCCGATCCGGATCCGGCTCCAGGTGTCCTCGGCCCACGGTTCGGCGCCGCCGACCACCACGTTCGGGCGGAAGCGTTCCATCGGCAGGATCTCGTGGCCGTCCGGG
This sequence comes from Kitasatospora sp. NPDC058444, assembly GCF_042721415.1. Taxonomy (NCBI): domain Bacteria; kingdom Bacillati; phylum Actinomycetota; class Actinomycetes; order Kitasatosporales; family Streptomycetaceae; genus Kitasatospora; species Kitasatospora sp. NPDC058444. Next base: position 27,021 of record NZ_JBHXLL010000058.1, read on the forward strand.
TTCTCCGCGGTGATCAGCTCGTTGAGCCGGTCCAGCGAGGCGGTGGTGGTGAGCAGCAGCGGGAATCCGTCGGCCATCGAGACGCTGTCGCCGGGCTCGCCGTACTCCGGGTCGACGGGCCGGGCGCGGGGGTCGTCCAGGTGCACGAGGCGGTAGTCGCCGAGGTGCTCGGCGATCCACTTGCGCGTCTCCGTGTCGGCCTCGGCCTCGGCCTCGGCGGCGCGGAAGCGGGTGCCCCAGACCTCGACGTCGGCGAGCGGGTCGCCGGCCGCGGCGGTGGGGGCGGCGACCTCGATCCGGGAGCCGTCGGGGGCGGTCAGCGCGAGGGCGCCTTCGGGCAGCAGTCCCGCGCGGATCTGCCCGAGGGCCGGGTTCTCGCGCTGGCTGACGAACCGTCCGGTCGCGTCGGCGAGCATCCAGCGGCGGTCTCCGGCCAGGCCCCAGGGGTGGACCACGGCGGTGTCCGGGCTCAGGCGGTACATCGACTTGACGGGGTAGACGTGGAGTCCGGTGAGCTGCATCCCCCCATCCTGCCAGTCGGTTCCGGCCGGCCGGGAAGGACCCCGTACGCGCACGGACCGCCCGGACGCCGTGGGGGCGTTCCGGGCGGTCCGTGGATGACCCGTTTCTCCGTTCGCCCGGCGCGCGGGGCGCCGGGTGGTGCTCAGGTGGTGCGGGTGTGGGCCGTGTGGGGGACGGCCTCGGGGAGGTGGTTCAGTAGCCCTGGCCCTGCGGCTGGTAGCCGCCCTGGAACTGCCCGGGCTCGCCGTACGGGCCCGGGCGCTGCGGCTGCATCGGGCGGGCCGGCGCGACCGGCGCCATGGCGGGGCGCAGCTGGGCACCGCCGAAGGACTGGTCGCCGCCCTGGCCCTGGACGCCGGGGCCCGCGGCGCTCGGCCCGCCGAAGGACTGCTGGCCGCCGAAGCCCTGCGGACCGGCGGGCTGGCCCTGGGCGAAACCGCCCTGGCCGCCGGCCGGCTGCGCGCCGAAGGTCTGCGGGCCGCCCTGGGCGCCGATGAAGGTGTTCTGGCCGCCGAAGCTCTGGCCGCCGGTCGGCTGGTAGCCGCCGCCGGTGGCCTGGGCGAAGGCCGGTGCGCTGGGCTGCGGTCGCTGGTACGGCTGGGGGGCGCCGTAGCCGGGGACCGGCGGCTGGGGGGCGGCGTACGCCGGCGCGGGCTGCGCGGGGATGTACGCGGTGGCGGGGCCGGCGGAGGGACCGCTGCTCGGGCCGGGGCCCAGGGCGAGGCGGGCGGGCGGCAGCGCGGGGAGGTTGCTGCCGGCACTCTCGTACCCGTTGCCGTACCGGTTCTCGTGGGACTGGCCGAGGCCGGATCCGTAACCGGACGACAGCGCCGGTGGCAGGGCGGCCGGCACGTTGATGGGTGCGATCTGGGGGACGCCGCGCTCAGCCACGAGGCTGTCGTAGATCGGCGTGCCGGAGGAGAAGGACGGAGAGGGGTAGCCGACTCCGTCGTAGGAGCGGGGCGAGGTCATGGGCCATACGGTAAGCCCACAACGAGCCTGCTGAGGAGAGCGGGAGGGGGAGCAGTTCGAGTGTTTACACAGTCTTCGCTCGCACAAAGGTTTCGAAAGTAGTAAAGACGGACATTCCGGCGTCTGGTTCCGGACAACCTTGGCGCCCCGTCAGTGGTCGAACAGTGGCCGGACGGAGTCTCCGGAAGTCCTTGTGGTGACCGGCCGGTAGACGGTCGGGAGCCCTGCGGAGAAACTTTTTCCGGACGGGCGTGCGCGGGCGCATTCGAGCCCCCGCCATCGGGACGGCGGGGGCTCGTGAATGTTTCGGGAATAAAGTCCCCGTCAGTTTTCCGGGTGTTCGCTCACCGGCCCGCGACCTGCGCTCTCAGCCCGGTGCCGGCCCGATTCGCGCTGGTCAGTGCGACTGCAGCGCCTGGGCCTGTGCGGGCAGGCCCGGCTTGCCGACCTCGGAGGTGCAGAAGGAGCACCGGGTCGCGGCGGCCGGGATCGAGCTCAGGCACTCCGGACAGTCCACCTTCGCGGCCGGCGCGGGCTTGGCCGATTCGAAGCGGGACTGGAGCTTGCCGACCGGCAGCACCACGGCGAAGTAGATGACGGCCGCGGTCAGCACGAAGCCGATGACCGCGTTGACGAAGACGCCGTACGGGAACCGGGTGCCGGCCACCTCGAAGGTCTTCTGGGTGAAGTCGCCGACGGCGCCGGACGCGACGCCGACCAGCGGGGTGAGGAAGGCGCTGACGAACCCGGTGACGACGGCGGTGAAGGCCGCGCCGATCACGATGCCGACCGCGAGGTCCACCACGTTTCCGCGCAGCAGGAAGCTGCGGAATCCCTTGAACACCGGGTGACTCCAAATCCGTACGAGGAAGGGGGAGATGGGGCGGCACGGCGGGTGCCGCCCCCGGCCGGACATCCTGCCGAGCCGCCCGGGTCGAGGTCCAACCGCGTTCACCCGAACCGGGTAACCGGCGCAGGGCCCGACGCCGACCGGCCGGGCTGGGCGGGGGCGCTCCGCGTACCGGCCTTTCGGCGGTCGAACGCCCGGCCCAACCTCCCGGCGCCACAGGGCATTTGACAGGGGCATGCGCGGATCGGGGGTGGCGCCGACCCGGCGCGACGGGGTGAACCGGAGCGCGGCAGGGGGCGAGACGGGGCGCACAGCGGTCGCATCCGGCGCACGACGGCGGCCCTGTGGCGCACATCGGGTGTACAAGTGCGGGCGGATGGGCCACCATCAGGTTGCGCGAAGGGGATGTACCGGACGGAGCACTGTGCCAAGGTCGGTCCATGCCCGACCATTTGTCGGCCGATCCGGCCGGAAACCGTCCGCGTGTCCTGCATCTGATCAGCGACTCACGCCGTGGCGGCGCACAGAACTTCGCCCGTGACCTCCACCGGGAACTGAGCCGTCGGGGGCAGTCCTCCGCACTGTGCGCCCTCGCCCCGCATCCGGCCGTCCACTGCGGCCCCGCCGGGTCGGGGCGGGACTCCGCCGGCCCGGGCCCCGACTTCGCCGGCCCGGGTCCTGACTCCGGAGGCCCGAGTCCTGACTCCGCTGCTCAGGGCCCCGATTCCGCAGGCCAGGGCCCCGACTCCGGGTCCCGGTCCTCCGGTTCCGCGGGCCAGTCCTCCGGCTCCGCGGGCCGCTCCTCCGCCGACTGCGCCGCCGCCGGACTGCGCTCCGCGGCCGTGCTAGGCCCCGGCCGGCTGCACCCGAGCACCCTGCGGGCGCTGCGCGCCGCCTCGCGCGCCGCCGACGTGGTGCTCGCCCACGGCTCGGACACCCTGGCCGCCTGCGCCCTCGCCCTGGCCGGGACCCGTACGCCCTTCGTCTACGTCTCGGTCGGCCACCCGCGCTACTGGACCGCCAACCGGTTGCGCCGGGTGCGCGGCGGCGCGCTGATGCACCGCGCGGCCGCCGTCACCACCCTCACCGACGAGGCGCGCGTCGTTCTGGAGGAACAGTTCCGGCTGCCCGACGGCAAGGTCCACGTGATCCCCAACTCCCGTGCCGCCGAGAGCTATCCGCCCGCCGACGGCCGGGACGACCGGCGCGCCGCGCGGCACGCGCTGGGCCTGCCGGCCGACGTGCTGCTGGTCGCCTGGATCGGGGCGATATCCCCCGAGAAGCGGCTCGACCTCGCCCTCGACGTGCTCGACCGGCTGCCCGACGTCCGGCTCGCCGTCGCCGGCGACGGACCGCTGCGCGAGACGCTGGCCCGCCACCCGGCCGCCGCCCGTGCCCACTTCCTCGGCCCGCTGCCCGACCCGGCCCCGCTCTACCGGGCCGCCGACGCGCTGCTGCTGACCAGCGACAGCGAGGGCGTGCCCGGTGCGCTGATCGAGGCGGCACTGGCCGGGGTGCCCGCCGTGGCCACGGACGTCGGCTGGGTGCGCGAGGTGGTCCGCGACGGTGCGACCGGTGCGGTGGTCGCCCCCGGGGACCCGCTCGCCCTCGCCGAGGCGCTGGGCAAGGTGCTGGCGGTCAACCGGGCGGGCCTGGGTGCGGCGGCCCGGGCGCACGCACTGGAGCACTTCGAGCTGGGTGCCGTCGTGGACGCCTGGCAGCAGCTGGTCGCCGAGGTGTGGACGGCGGGCGCGGAGGCGGCCCGCTGACCCCGCTGACTCCGTTGGCCCTGTCGGGTGGTCCGCCCCGTCAACGGGCAAGGCCCGGGGTGCGCCGTTCGGGCGAATCCGGCCCTGCCTGCGCCGCAGCAACCGGCCGGTAGCGAACCGTCACCAGCACACTGCCCGATGTGAAATCGAAGTCGCTGCTGCGGTCCACCGTCCTGCTCGCCGTCGCCGTCGGGATTGCCGCGTCCCCCGTCCAGGCCGGCGCGATGACCCACCAACACCCTGCCGAGGGCGCCAAGTTCGTCAAACTCGACCACCCTCGGCCGGTGCGCGAGAGCGCCCGGACCGAAGCGATCGAATTCTTCTGGTACGACTGCAGCCACTCCCAGGCGCTCGAACAGCCTTTGCAGGCCTGGGCGGAGAAGCACCGCGCCGATGTCGCGCTGCGCCAGGTCCCGGCCATCTGGCCCGGCAGCCAGGACGAGGCCGCGCAACGCGGCCACGCCCGGCTCTACTACACGCTCGATCGGCTCGGCCTGGTCGGCCGCCTCCAGGGCAGCGCGTTCCGGGCCGTGCACGACGAACACCTCGACCTCACCGCCGAGTCCACCGCCACCGCTTGGGCCGTGCGCAACGGCGTCGACGCCCAGGCGTTCGGTCGCGCCTACCGCTCCACCGCGGTGAGCCAGTCGGTCAAGGAAGCCGCCGCCGCCTTCACCCGCTACGGAGTCAACGAGCTGCCGACGGTCATCGTCCAGGGCGAGTACCGCACCTCACCGACCCAGGCCGGCGGGGTCGAGGCGATGCCCGAGGTGCTCGACCACCTGGTGCAGCAGGAGCATGAGCACCGCCACTGATCCCGCGCTCACGGTCGTCGCGGTGACATCGGATCAACTCGCCCATGGGCCTTGTCCGGCAGGCGATGTGCCGGACAAGCGCCCCTGGTCCGACCGATCGCCCCGCTGATCGACGACTTCCTCGCGCGAAATCCGGAAGCAGCCGATCGCTGGAGGGCCGCTTGAGGGCGGCGGCGATTCGGCTGCTTCAACCGATTCAACCGATTCGGTCGCGTCGGTAGTGTCGGTCGCGTTGACCGCTTCAGCCGCTTCAGTCACGTCGCAGCAGGTACGTGACGAAGCCGAGCGTCCCCCGGTAGCCGTGCAGCCACTCGGTGCGGTGTCGGTCCGCGGCCTCGCGGGCGGTCGCCGCGTCCGGGTGGTCCGGGTGGTCCAGCGCCCACTCGGCCAGCGAGCCCGTCCAGGAGAACTCGTAGTCGTCCCACTCCTGTTCGGTGCTGACGTGACCGAACACCGGCGTCCAGCCGTCCGCGAGGACCTGGTCGGTGGTCGTCGCCAGATCCGCGAAGTCCTCCCGGACCGCGCCCAGCCCGTCCAGCGCCGCCTGCGACGGCTCGCGCTGCCAGAACCCGTCGCCGACCAGCAACCGGCCGCCCGGAGCCAGGAGTTCGCGGGCCGCGGCGAGCGTCGGCAGCAGACCGTCGAACGCGTGGGTGGCGCCGACGCACAGCACCAGGTCGAACGGCTCCCTCGCGGTGAACTCCCGTACGTCCAGGTGGTGCAGGCCGATCCGGCGGACCACGCCGAGCGCGGTCGCCGTCTCCCGGGCCCGGGTCAGCGCCGCCGCGTCCAGGTCCACGCCCACGGCCCGCCAGTTCGGACGGGCGGCCAGCGTCCGGAGCAGCCAGGCACCCTCGCCGCAGCCCAGGTCCAGCGCCCGGCCCTGCTCCGTCCCGGCCGTGGCGCGGTCCAGCAGCCGGGCCACCGACTCGTCCGCCAGCGGGGCCGCGACCGGGTGGCGGGCATGGGCGAGGCGGGAGATCTGCTGACGGTCCATTCGAGCAGTATGGAACGGGGCGGCCCACCGCGCAGGGGGTTTTCAGGGCAGAGGGCTTCCAGGGCAGGGGGTTTCGCACCTGGGACTCCTCAGGCCCGGGAGTACGTCCGGCCCTTCCACTCCGCACCCCGGCCGCGCCAGTGCTGCACCGCCGAGTCCACCGTCATCAGCAGGTACAGCCCCGCGGTGAACGGCAGCAGCAGGACGGCCGCGGCCGGCTGCCCGTAGTACCGGACCATCGGCAGGTACGTGCCCGCCATCAGCGCCCACGCCGCCCCGCCCGCGGCCGCCACCGCCGGCACCCCCGCCACCAGGCCGGCCGCCGTCGCCACCGGCGGCACCAGATAGACCAGCGCCAGCCCCAGCACCGTTCCGAGCAGCAGCAGAGGCGAGTGCCGGAGCTGGGCGTAGGCGCTGCGCGAGACCATCCGCCAGAGCTGCTCCAGCCGCGGATACGGGCGCACGCTGTCCACGTCGTCGGCCAGGCCCAGCCAGGTCCGGCCGCCGGTGGCCTTCACCGCGCGGGCCAGCGACACGTCGTCGATCACCGCGCCCCGGATCGCCGCCACCCCGCCCGCCCGCTCCAGCGCCTCGCGTCGCACCAGCGAGCAGCCGCCGGCCGCGGCCGCCGTCCGGGCACCCGGGCGGTTGCTCCGGCGGAACGGGTACAGCTGGGCGAAGAAGTACACGAAGGCCGGCACGATCAACCGCTCCCAGCCGGTCTCCACCCGCAGCCGGGCCATCTGCGACACCAGGTCCAGCCCGTTGCTCTCGGCGGCGGACACCAGCTCGGCCAGCGAATCCGGGCCGTGCGCGATGTCGGCGTCCGTCAGCAGGAGGTACTCGACGTCCGGGCCGGCCAGCGCCACGCCGTGCCGCAACGCCCACAGCTTGCCGGTCCAGCCCGGCGGCAGCGGGGGAGGGGTGGTGACGGTCAGCTCCAGCCCGTCGATCTTCCGCAGCTCCGCCGCCAGTGCGCCGGTGCCGTCCGAACTGTGGTCGTCCACCAGGATCACCCGGGCCCGCCCCGGGTACTTCTGCGCGAGCAGCGTCGGCAGGCTCACCGGGAGCACCGCGGCCTCGTCCCGGGCCGGTACCACGATCGCCGCCTGCGGCCAGCGGACCGGCGGGCGACGCGGCGGCAGCCGCACGTCGGTGCGCCAGAACGAACCGTGGCAGCACGCCAGCCAGAGCCAGACCAGCAGGGAGAACGCGGCGATCCACAGCAGGACGGTCACCCCGGCAGTCTGCCGCAGAAGCGGGCCCGGCGGGCGCATCGACTAAAGTCTTGACCCGTGAAGATCGCACTGATGGACTCCGGAATCGGCCTGCTGGCCGCCGCCGCCGCCCTTCGGAAGCTGCGCCCGGACGTGGATCTGGTGCTCTCTTCCAACCCGGCCTCGATGCCATGGGGGCCGCGTACGCCGGAGGAGGTCACGGAGCTGGCCCTCGGCTGCTGCCGGGCCGCCGCCGCGCTCGAACCCGACGCGCTGGTGATCGCCTGCAACACCGCCTCCGTGCACGCGCTCGCCACACTGCGGGCCGAGCTCGAGCCCGGGCTCCCGGTGATCGGCACCGTCCCGGCGATCAAGCCCGCCGCCGCGCAGGGCGGCCGGGTCTCCATCTGGGCCACCCCGGCCACCACCGGCAGCGAGTACCAGCGCGGGCTGATCCGCGACTTCGGCGGCTCGGCGGACGTCACCGAGGTCGCCTGCCCGGGGCTCGCGGACGCGGTCGAGCACGGCGACGACGAGGCGATCACCGCCGCCATCGCCGACGCCGCCGCCCGGACTCCGGTCGGGACCGACGTCATCGTGCTCGGCTGCACCCACTACGAACTCGTCGACGAGCGCATCCGCGCCGCCGTCGCCCCGACCGCCTCGCCGGGGCTCACCCTTCTCGGCTCCGCCGACGCCGTGGCCGCCCAGGCCCTGCGCCGCGTCGCCGACCCCACCCGGACGGGCGGCGGCACCCTCACCGTCCTCCATGCCGGCGCCCCCGCCGACCTCCCCGCGGCCGCCGCCCTCTACCCCCAGGGCAACACCCTCGCCACCCTCATCGGCTGACCCCGGGCAGCGGCCGGGCAGCGCGTGAGAAGTCGGCCGGGCCGACTTCTCACGCATGGCATGGTCGTCTCCGCGCGTAGAGCGATGGCGCGTGCAGGTCTCTCCCGTGCGGGCGCGCAGGCTTCCCGACGGCGCGCCCGAGACTCGGCGCGGTCGACATCCCCCGCCCACACCCGAACGCTACCGTCTGCGGCGCGCGTCCTCTCAGTGCACAGGAAGTCGGCACCGCCGACTTCTCACGCGGCGACCGGACCGAATCTGCGCGCGTAGAAATTGCCCTCGAGCCAGCGCGCACGAGAAGTCGATCCGGTCGACGTCCTGTGCCGTGCGGGGGAGCGATAGCTCCGCGTCCCGCCACTCCCAAGGTCTTCCGATCACTCCCGAAGCACAGGAAGTCGACCCGCCCGACTTCTCGCTCCAGGCCCCGTCCGCAGGCCCAGCCCGCCTTGCCCCGCTTCCCGCACTGAGGGGCCAACCGCCTCAGCTCCGGTGCGCATAGCCGCCGCCCGAGAAGTCGACCCGGCCGACTTCCTGCGCGGCGCCGGGGTGGCCGGCGCTCTGCTGCGCAGTCGCTCGAGGTTTTCTGGTTGCTGGCTGGGTTCCTCTCGCTGCGGAGGAAGTCGATCTGGCCGACTTCTCGTGCCGGCTCGGGACTGTTGCGCGCGGGCGGGTGCCGGGACGGCCTCTACGCGCAGAGAGTCGCGTTGCGGGTGAGGGCGGTTGGTGTGGCGTACGCGGGAAGTCGACCCCGTCGACTTCCCGCGCTGTGTTGGGGCACTGCGGCTCCGCGTCCAGCCGCCCGGCGGGCTTGGGACCGCCCAGCTGGGCGGTCCCGGTGTGTAGGAAGTCGACCGGGCCGACTTCCTGTGCGGCGTTGGGGTGGCTGGTCTGCGCTGCCCGGTCGCTGGGGACTGGTAATCGTTGGCCCGGGCGGTCCCGGTGCGTGGGAGGTCGACTTGGCCGACTTCCTGTGCTGTGGGCATGGACGGGGGCGGGGGCGGGGCCGAGTTTCTATGCGCGTAGAGTCGCGTTGCGGGTGGGGGTGCCTGGCGTGGCCGCGCGTGGGGAGTCGGCCTGGCCGACTTCTCGTGGTGAGGGGTGTCTGCCTGTGCGATTGGGCAGTGGAGCCGGCTTTTTGTTTGGGCTCAGGATTTCTGGGGGTGGGTGCGTGAGAAGTCGATCTGGTCGACTTCTCGCGTGGGGATGGTGGTCGCGATTGAAAGTCGGCCTGGCTGATTTTCGGTGCGCGCAGGAAGTCGGCCCGGCCGACTTCCTGCGCGCAGGTGGTGCCTGCCGCCCCCGGCCAGGGCTAGGCGACGGCTTGGCGGCGCCAGCGGCGGTAGGCGGGTTCCAGGCCGGAGAGGATGGTGTCGAAGCGGCGGGTGCTGGTGGTGGAGTCGACCTGGAGGCGGCTGATCTGGAGGGGATGGGAGGGGAGCCGGGGGCCCAGGCGGTGGTCGGAGAGGAAGCCGAGGCGGTAGCCGAGCTCCTGCAGGACGGTTTCAGCACGGACGTCGTGGCCGCCGTCCGGGTAGGCGAAGGCGATGGGTGGTTCGCCGAGCCAGCGCGTGAGGGCCTCGTGGGCGCCGGTGATCTCGGCGCGCACGGTGTCGTCGTCGCAGCGCCCGAGGCACGGGTGCCCCTGGGTGTGGTTGCCGATGGCGACGCCCCCGTCCCGCAGGGCGAGCAGGTCGGCGGGGGTCAGCTGCTCCTGGCGGGGTGGCCGGCGGTCGGCGCTGACCCGCAGCTCGTGCAGGCTGCGCCGGCGGTCCGGGTCCGGCATGGCCTTGAGTCGCCGGAGCAGCTGGGACGGGTGTCCGCAGTCGAGCGAGCGGGCCCGGCCCCCGTGCCGGGCCAGGAAGTCGGCTTCGTGCCACCAGAACGGCCGCTCGGTGCCGATGAGCTCCGAGATGACGAACGCGGTGGCCGGAATGCCCCGGGCGTCGAGGGCCGGCAGGGCGTGGGTGAGCACGCTCCGGTCGGCGTCGTCGAAGGTGACCAGGACGCTCCGCGGCGGCAGCGGCCGCCGCTCGGCCACGGCCTGGAGGACCGCGCCGAGCGAGACGGGTGTGGCGAGCCGCTGGAGGCGGTCGAGCTGGGCGCCGAAGGAGCGGTGGTCGGTCACCCCGTGGTAGGCGAGCACGGCGAGCCGTTGGGCCGCCCGGGCCCGGAACAGCGGCTGGACGGGGGCGAACCGCAGCCATTCGCCCCGAGCGTCCTGCTGTTCCGTGTCGACGGCCGCCCGGTGACGGCCCCCGCCGTCCCGGTGCCCGCTGTCCCGGTGCCCGCCATGCCGTTGCTCACCATGTCGGTGTTCGCCGTGTCGGTGCTCACCATGGCGGTGTTCGCCATGTTGGCGTTCCCCATGTCGGTGTTCGCCGTGAAGATGCCCGCCGTGCAGGCGGTCGGCGGCCGGACGGTCGGCGGGCCGGCCGATGTCGCGCCGGTCCGCGGGCCTGACGACGGGTGGGGGCAGCGCGCGTACGCCGGGTGCCGGCCGGTCGCGGGCCATGGAGGTCGATGTACTGGACTGGGACTGCGGCACGGTTCCCCCTCGTTCGCCGAGCGGCGTGGCGGTACCGCCGGAGGACGGAGCCCGGCCTCCGACTCCAGGGGCGGCGGCTCCGCTCCTGGATATTCCTGTTCTCGGTGGGGGTTCACACCCGCCCTCGAACGGCTCCTGGATCACTCAATGCCATTGAGACCGCTGCACCCGACGGATGGTTGTACCGGGGGGACGAGGATTTTTCGTGGACTGATTGTGGAGCCGGAATGCCCGCGTCGACGTCTCGATCACACTCCGCGGCGAGCCCGCCGAGGCCCTGACCAGCTCCGATCCGCCGGTCGCACAGCGTGTTCGAGCCTTCACTCCCTGCGGGCTGCCGCCCGGGCCGCCCCGGGGTACCTTGGGCTCATGGCAGATGCGGACCGTGACCCCTTCCATCTCCACGGGGCGTCCCGAATGGCTCGCGCGTGCAGCGGCGGAGCCCTGGTCACCCACCAGCTCCCGCTGACCGTGGTGGGCCTGGCCTGCCTGGCGCTCGGCATCGTCGTGGCCGTGTTCGTTCCGGACAGTGACGGACCGGCCTGGGCGATGGCGGTGGCGGGCTGTCTGGCCGCCGGTGTCCTGCTGCTCGGCCGGATCGCCTTCGGCGTGTTCCGCGACCGGCGCCGCGCCGCGCTCTGACGGCTCCGGCCGGCGTGCCGGCCGTACGGCAGGCGGGTTCCGCCCGGGCGTCGCCCCCACCTGATATGTCGATCGCTCTCGGCATTTCGAAACGGCGGATCGAGCGAAATTGGTCAGACCGACTGAATATCGTCCAGTCGGACAAATTCGGCCCTCTTCTTTCACCATTCCCGGACACGGGCTTCATCCCGCCTCTACTGTGAATGCGTTCTTCCGGCTCGACTCGAAGCATCGCGGGAGGGGGAGCGATGGCCAGCAGACCGGATCGTGCCGTGACCACCTCATGAGGCGCGCCGGCGACCTCGCCGTCACCGCCCTGGCCGCGGTCGTCGCACTGCCGCTGGCCCTGCTGATCGCCGTCCTGCTTCGCTGCACCACCGGCGGCCCGGTCCTCCAGCGGCGGACCCGGACCGGCCGGTACGGCCGCGAGTTCCAGATCCTGCGCTTCCGGACCGGCGGGAACGGCCGGCTCACCGCCCTGCTGCGCCGCACCGGCCTGGACGACCTGCCGCGGCTGTGGAACGTGGTGCGCGGCGAGATGGGGGTGGTCGGCCCCCGGCCGGCCGGCCCCGACGAGGTCGTGGGCTGCTCCGGCCGGGAGCGAGGCCGGCTCGCGGTGCGGCCCGGCCTCACCGGCTGGGCCCAGCTGCACGCTCTGAGCCGCTCCCGGACGCTCCGCCCGCTCAGCCGTCCCGAGTGGGCCGAGCTCGACCTCTGGTACGTCGAGCACCGCTCGCTCGGGCTCGACCTGCACATCCTCGGGCTCACCGTGCTCGCCCTGCTGCGGTCCGACGCGGGCCGGGCGCACCGGGTCGGCCCGGACCCGCGCCGATAGGCTGCGGCCCATGGCTATCCCTCCCTTCCTCGCCGAACTCCGCGCCGTCGTGGGCAACCGTCCGCTCTGGCTCAGCGCCGTCGTCGCCGTCGTGCTGGACGACCGCGACCGGGTGCTGCTCGCCCGGCGGGCCGACGACGGCCGGTGGGCGCCGGTCGGCGGCATCCTCGACCCCGGCGAGCAGCCCGCCGACGGCGTGGTGCGCGAGTGCGAGGAGGAGACCGGGGTGGTGGTCGTGCCTGAGCTGCTCGCCTCCGTCACGGTCTCGCCGCAGGTCACGTACCCGAACGGCGATGTGACGCAGTACCTGGTGCTGACCTTCCGGTGCCGCGCGGTCGGCGGTGAGGCGCGGGTGAACGACGATGAGTCGCTCGAGGTCGGCTGGTTCGGGCTGGACGAGCTGCCGCCGATGGTCGAGACCGAGCACGAGCGGCTGCGCCACGCACTGGAGTGCGAGGGCCCGGCGGTCTTCACCTGGGAGGGCAAGGAGCGCCCCTGAGCCCGAGCGGCACGACGGCCACGCCAGCCACGCGGGCCACGCGAGCCACCCCCACCGCACCCACCGGAACCCCGCCCGGGCGAGGTCAGCCCTTGTACTGCCGGTAGGCCTCCTCCGCCGCGTCCAGCACGGCCGCCAGGTCCCCGCCGGCCGTGGCGGTCGCGGTGGCTGCCACCGCGCCCTCGACGAACGGGGCGTTGGCGAACCTGACCGGGAACGGCAGTCCGTGCTCGTCCGCGTCGGCCAGCAGCGCGCGGACGGTGGTGACCGCGCCGCCCAGGTCGGCGAGCACCACCACGCCGTGGCCCTGGTCCACCCGGCGGGTCGCGGCGGCCACCAGGACGGCGCTGATGCCCGGTCCGTCCGACGGGTCGCCGCCGGTCGCCGCGACCGGTGCGGGGGAGTCGGATCCGGTCAACGCGAGCGCGAGGGAGCGTACGGCGGTGGCCAGTTCCTGGCTGTGCGAGACCAGGACGATCCCGACCCGCCCGTGCACGGCGGGCCGGGCGGGGGTCGGCCGGGGCAACGGGGTGGGTGAGGGAGGCGTACGGGGTGCCGGGGGATGGGCCGAGGGGGCGTCGGAGATGGGGATGACGTCGGCGCGGGTGCCGTCCCGGCGGCTCATCGGCTGCTCCCTTGAGCGGATCGGTGGGTGGATCGGTGGATCGGTGGGCGGGCGGGCGGGCGGGCAAGGCGGTCGGGCGGCGCGGCGCGGCGCGGTGGGGCGGCGAGGCGGGGTGGGGCCGCCGATGGCTCCAAGCACTCCCGGACTCCCGGATCCGCCGCCGCCCGGCCGACCCGCCCTGCCGTGCCACCCGCGCCTCCCCGGCTGGAGAAGCCGGAGCGGCCGGAGCGGTCGGCGAAGCCGGCGAGGCGGTCGTGCGGCGCCCTGGCAGCACTCTGGCAGCTGCCCGCCGCCCCCGCCGTCGGGACACGCCTCAACCCGTTCTCCGGCGGTCCGCGTCCCCGCCTGGAGGAGTCCTCGTCAACCCGCTGACCGGGGCCGGGCGGTGTGGCTAGGCTGGCCCAGGAAAGCCGTCGGGAGGAGATCGGTCAGTGGGATCCAGCAGCGGGACGAACACGGAGTCCGGTGTGGCGCAGCCGGAGTTGGCGCCGAACGGGAAGCCCAAGGTGGACTTCACCGGGGCGGAGTGGCTGTGCAGCAGCCAGGGCGTCGGGGACGTGCAGATCGCCTTCGTGGACGGCTACATCGGGATGCGGGACGGCCGCCAGGACGACGGGCCGGTCCTGGTCTTCACGCCGGGCGAGTGGCGGGCCTTCGTGCTCGGCGCCCGGGACGGCGAGTTCGACCTCACCTGAGGCGGCGCGTCGGGCGATTCACCACGGGAGCGGGCCCCCGGTCGACGGGGGTCCGCTCTGCAAGCGATCTTTCGGGTCCGAACATCACAAGTGATGATCTATTGAGCGTGCCCCGTCAGAATTTCTGTTGACTGTTAGACAAACGCAGCTCAGAGTATGAGCACGGGCAGACGCCGTGCCCACCGCCCCCACGCGGCCAGACACGGCGCCTGCTGTGCGGCCCGGCATTACTGCCAGGCCATCCTCCCAGTCATCCCCTGCGCACCGGGGTGCGTCGGCCGGTCCCGGCCCCACGAGGGGCCGGCAGTCGCCGGGAGGCTGGCGCCGAAGCCGAGAGCGACTCGGATGACGGCACCGATGCTCGGGACCCGCACGCCCCCACGCGGCGGCGTCCCGAGCAGATCCACGGGAGCGACGGGCCGGGGCCCCGCGGATCTGGCTTGTGATGCATGGAACTGTTGGCTTGTGTGTTCGTGCTGTGTGCGATGACGAAGATGACGAAGCTGGGTGCTCGGCAGTTCGGCACGACAAGTGCACAGTGAGGGAAACGCGTGTAGGGCCGCGTTGCGACATGCCGTCCCCCCGAAGGGTGAAACCCAGAACGGCTGTCGTGCTGAACCGAACGTAGCCCGGACGGTTGCTCAGAGTCAACATTGGTCTCTGAGCGTCGATCTCCCGCTCGTCCCCCGGCGGCGCCCGACCCACCTCGCGAGCGTGGTCTGCCGGACACGTACGATGTTCCCATGTCTTTTCTCCGCCGTCGCTCCGGACAGCCCGCCGGCCCGGACTTCGACGTGCTCGCGATGGACCCGGGTGACTGGCCCGGTGACTTCGGTGCGGCCATGATGACCGGCCCGGACGGCTCCTGCCAGGGGATTTTCCTGCGCTACGACCTGTTCGGCGGCAGAGGCCCGGCGATGTTCATCGGCAACCTCCCCGAGGGTTCGCCCGCCCGGGAGACCGGCGACGACGTGCCCTTCGAGGTGCGGCAGCTGCTCGCGGCGCTGGAGAACGACGAGCCGGTCGAGTTCGTCTCGGCCGAGGACTTCCCGGTGATGCTCGGGGACGACCTGCTGATCGTGAAGAAGGTCAAGGTCAGCGAGGAACGCGTGTTCTGCGCCCAGTTCGGCCGCAGCGACGGCGTCCTGGTCACCATCGCCTCCTGGGACCGACCGATTTCGGACGACCTGTATCAGCTGCTGAAGCCGCTGCCGGCGGACATGTTCCAGCAGGGCTGATCCCGACGGGGCCGACCGGCTCCATCCGGGGGACCGACTCTGCTTGACGGTATCGATCAACGGTTCGTACAGTCGCGAACATGCCGTGCCGTCTTCCGCTGCTGACCCGTCGCAGGCATCTGGACCTGCGACGCACCGCCAGCGCGGCGTGTCCGGGCCGCTGAGGGGGCTTCGTCCCCCGGCGGAGGGCGGTCGACCGGGTGTCCGGTCGGCGCCGACACCAGGGGGCGGGCCTTGAGCCGACCTTCGGAGCCGCCAATCGGTACCGCGCGCCCGTACGGCGTGCCGCCCGCATACGCCGAGCCCACGCTGCCGCCCGGAGGCACCGCATCATGACGACCCGCGCCGCCAACCGTTCGACCGTCGATCGTGCGTCCGAGAGCGCTTCCGGTGGGCGCCGTTCCCGGACCGCCCCGGCGGCGGCGGATTCCGACCGGTCCGATTCCGGCCATCTCGAATCCACCGGTTCCACGCCCGCCGGTTCCACCGCGGCCGCGCCTGCCGCCTCCGCCGGTTCCGCCGGTTCCACCGCCTCCGCCGCCTCTTCCGGCCCGGTGCGCACCGGTTCCGCGGACCCCGCGCCCGACCGCACCGGGATCGAGGCCGCCCTCGCCGGGCTGCCCCGGGTGGTCGACCTGCTGGCCGCCCGCGCCGAGGAGCACGACCGCGACGCGACCTTCCCCTACCAGGGGATCGAGGCCGTCCACGAGGCCGGGCTGCTCACCCTCACCGTCGCGGCGCGGTACGGCGGTCCGGGCGGAACGCTCGCCGACATCGTGCGGGTGCTGTCCCAACTCGGCCGCGGGGACGCCTCGGTGGCCGTGGTCACCGCCTTCACCCTGCTCCGGCACGCCGAGCAGGCCCGCCGCGCCGACTGGCCGACGGCCGGCTACCGGCGGCTGCTCACCGAGTCCCGGCGCGGCCCGGCGCTGGTCAACACCCTGCGCGCGGAGCCCGGTACCGTCGCGGGCGAGCTGCCCGCCACGGTCGCCCGACGGGACGGCGACGGCTGGCTGTTGACGGGTCGGAAGACGTACTGCACCGGCGCCGAGGCGCTCGCGTGGATGGCGGTCACCGCGCGGACCGACGAGGAGGAGCCGAGGGTCGGCACCTTCCTGGTCCGCGGCGAGAGCGAGGGTCTGGAGATCGATCCGACCTGGGACCAGCTCGGCCTGCGGGCCAGTGCCAGCCACGACGTCGTGCTGGACGGGGTCCGGGTGCCGGCCGACCTCGCGCTCGGCCTGACCGGCGGCCGCCGGGCGGCCCGTCAGGATGCCGACGCCGAGGCCGAACTCGCCCTGGCCTGGCACGACCTGGCGCTGTCCGCGGTGGCGATCGGCGTCGCCCGGGCCGCCGAGGCCTGGCTGATCCGCTTCCTCAACCAGCGCACCCCGGCCAATCTGACCGAGCCGCTCGGCACCCTGCCCCGCTACCGGACCGCCCTCGGCGAGATCGAGGCCCAGCTGATCGGTGCCGAGGAACTGGTCGAGGGCCTGGCCTCCCGGGTGGACCGGGGTGAGGCGGAGGCGGTCGCCCGGACCGGGCCGGCCCACCTGCTGGCCACCCGGGCCGCGACGGCGGTGGTCCAGCAGGCCGTCGCCCTCACCGGCAACCCCGGCCTGAGCCGCCGGCACCCGCTGGAGCGCTATCTGAGGGACGTGCTCAGCAGCCGGGTGCACCTGGCCGCTGACGAGACCGTCCTGGAGGCCGCGGGCCTGGCCGCCCTGGAACGGGGTTCCCGGACGTAGGGCCCGTCCTGTCGGGCGGCGCTCCCGGGGCACGGCCCGACGATGAGCGACCCCCGACGCCGCGGCAC
>NZ_JBHXLL010000058.1:44004-52660 GCF_042721415.1 Kitasatospora sp. NPDC058444
CCGCCCTGGAACGGGGTTCCCGGACGTAGGGCCCGTCCTGTCGGGCGGCGCTCCCGGGGCACGGCCCGACGATGAGCGACCCCCGACGCCGCGGCTCAGCGGGTCCCGACCGCGGCGCGGACGGCGCGGCGGGCGAGCGCCGCGTCGTCGTAGAGCCGGCGGATCATGATCCGCTGCTCCTCGCCGGCACCCGGCACGTCGTACAGCCGGATCTCCCGCATGAGCACCAGCACGAGGTTCACCAGGAAGGCGTCCCGGGCCATCGTGCCGCCGCTCTGGGCGAGTTGGCTGATCTGGCGGCGTGCCGCGGTGTCCCCGGACAGGACGCTCCAGAGCACGGCCAGGTCGTAGCCGGGCAGGTACCAGCCGGCCTGCTCCCAGTCGACCAGCACGGGGCCGGACGGCGCCAGCAGCATGTTGCTGAGCAGGGCGTCGCCGTGGCAGAGCTGGAGCGGGGTGTTGCCGAGGCCGTGCAGCAGGCCGCGCAGGTCGCCGGCGTCCCGGTCGGTGAGCTGGCCCACCGAGTGGTAGCGGGCGATCTCCACCTGGTAGTCCAGGCGCGGCTGGAAGACGTCGGTCGGCGGCCGCCACAGGTTCAGCGTGCGGACGGTGTTGAGCAGCGCCCGCACCTCGCCCGGCGTGGGCGCGTTGACCGGGTGCCGCTCGCGGGCGGCCGGGCGGCCGGGGACGCGCTCCAAGACCAGTACGCAGCGGTCGTGGTCGGCGGCGACCAGCCGGGGCAGCCGCACCGGCGGGCGGTGCCGGACGAACGCCCGGTAGACCGCCACCTCGTGGTGGAAGTCGGCCACCAGCTGCTCGAAGTACGCACTCCGCACCGCCTGCGGCGCCAGGCACTTGGCGACCACCGGAGCCCGCCCGATGGTGCCGGCCACCAGGATGTGGCGGCTGCCCTCACGCAGGACCTGGCGCGGGGTGAACGCGGGACATATCCGCGAGATGCCGGCGAGCGCCGCCCGGACCGCCGGGGTCTGGAGCGCCGAGGGGTCGATCCGCTCGGGGCCGCCGGGCCGCCGGGCCCGCAGCACCTGGCCGTCGGCCTGCCGGGCCAGCGGCATCCGGCCACCGGCGGGCAGGGCGGTCTCGGGGGCGCGCAGCCCGAGCGCGGTACGGCCGGCGGGGCCCAGTGCCGTGCGGCCGGTCGGGACGACCCGGGGGTCCGTGACCCGGCCCTCGGCGCCGCGCGGGGCCGAGGGCCGGCTCGCCGGGGGCAGCGCCTTGGGGCCGGTGCGGCCGGCGGCTGCGGTGGGGGGGCGCAGCGCGGGGCGGGTCGCGGTGGGTGTGGGGGTCGTCGCTGAGGAGTACATGGGCTGAGGGTGGTCCCTTCCGGTCCGTCGGCGGGTGCTGCCCCGCGGGGGCGGGGGAGGGCCGGTGCCGTGTGCTTCCTGGCGTGACGGCGGCCCTGCGGGTGGTGCGGTACGTCGGATGGTGCGGTACGTCGGATGGTGCGGTGGGTGGTGCACGGGCGCCGGGCACGGACGCGGGGTCAGGAACCCCTGTTCGACGGTGCTCCGGCCGTCCGCACCCTGGGGAATGCGGTCGGCCGGACTGCCGTGGCCGTGCCCGGCGCTCCCGCGCCACCCGGCCGCGCCACCCCCTCGGGTGAGGGCAGGGAGCGCCCCGTGTCACCGTCGGGGGACAGCCCCGACGCTGGTGGGACGCCGCCCGACCCGGGGGGCGAGGTGACGCACCTCTACAACACACCCGTCGGGCACTGGCTTAGTAGTCTGGCGGGCCCTGGCGAACGGTGGCGAATGCTCGCCTGGCACTTGCCAGAGCCTCTAGCCTCGGATCAGCCGAGGAACCTGGGGGCTTCATTGAGCAGGGAACCCAACACCCGACTGGCCGATCTGTTCGTCCTGACCGGATGGTCGAAGGGCGAGCTGGCGCGGCTGGTCAACCGTCGGGGTGCCGCGATGGGTCAGCTGCAGCTGTCCACCGACACGTCGAGGGTACGGCGTTGGATCGAGCAGGGGGAGATCCCGCGCGATCCGGTGCCGAGGGTGCTGGCGGCCGTGTTCACGGAGCGGCTCGGCCGTGTCGTCACCACTGAGGACCTCGGTCTGGAACGACACCGGCCCACCAGGTCCGGAGCGGACACGTCCGGAGCAGTGCCGTGGTCGCCGGATCGAACAGCCGCGGTCCTCACCGAGTTCACGGGAATGGACCTCATGCTGAACCGACGTGGATTGGTGGGCGCCGGAGCCGCGCTCACGGCCGGGGCGGTCATCGCCGACTCGCTGAAGGGCTGGCTGGGAGGGGACGCGGTCGCGTACGCGGCCTCCGTCCCCGGGCCGCGACAGGTGGTCACCGGGAGCGGTGTGCACCCGGTGGTGGACGTGTACGACGCGGGCCCGGTCGGGCTCGACGAGGTGGAGTCGCTGGAGCACTCGGTGAAGGTGTTCCGGGCCTGGGACGCCGCCCGCGGTGGAGGCTTGCAGCGCAAGGCGGTGGTCGGCCAACTGAACGAGGTCGGCGGGCTGTTGACGCACCGGCACGCGCCCGCGGTGGAGCAGCGGCTGTGGCTGGTCGCGGCCAATCTGGCCGTGCTGGCGGGCTGGATGTCGCACGACGTGGGCCTGGAGCCCACCGCCCAGAAGTACTTCATGATGGCGGCGGACGCGGCCAAGGAGGCCGGCGACCGGCCGCGGGCGGGTGAGGCGCTCTCCCGCGCCGCGCGGCAGATGGTGCACCTGGGCCGGGCCGACGACGCGCTCGACCTGATGGCGGCGGCCAAGGCGACCGGCGGGCGGCTGACGCCCAGAACGCGCGCCATGCTCAACACCGTCGAGGCGTGGGCGCACGCCTCGCTCGGGCACTCCCAGGACACCTACCGGCTGCTCGGGGAGGCCGAGGACCTGTTCGGCGAGGAGGCACCGGAGCCGCCGCCCTCGTGGATGCAGGTGTTCGACGAAGCCGAACTGCGCGGCATGCAGGCCCTGGTGCTGCGCACGTTGTCCGAGCACGACCGGGCGGCCGCCGCCGAGGCCCGCAGGCACGCGGAGCGGGTGATCACCCTGCGGGAGGGCACCGGGCAGCTGCGGTCGGCGCTGTTCGACCGGATCACCCTGGCCTCGGTGCACCTGATGACCGGTGAGCCGGACGCGGCGCGGTTCCAGGCCAAGATGGTGCTGAACCTGATCGGCCAGAACTCCTCGCACCGGACCTGGGACCGGCTGCGGGAGATGTACCGGCTGACCGCGCAGTACCGGGGGCTGCCGGTGGTGGACGAGCTGCGGGAGGAACTGGGCCGGGAGCTGCGGGCGGCGGACGCCAAGAACCGGCGGCGGCTGACCTGACGGGTTCCCGCGTCGCCGCCGCGGGGGGTGCGGGCCGTCGGTCGGTCGGCTCGGAGCGGCGGGCGCCGGGTCGGTTCGTTGGTCGGTCGGTCGGTCGGTCGGTCGGTCGGCTCAGCGCGGCGGGGCCGGGCGGAGCAGCATGTGCAGTGCGACGACGGTGCCGTCCGTGCCGAGGACGGGTTCGCTCGCGCACTCGACGCCGTCGTGCCGTCCGTCGGGACGGCGGACCCGCAGGGTGCCGGCGGCATGGCGGCCGTGCACCAGGGCGTCGGTCATCATCCGCCGCAGCAGCGGCCGGTCCGTTTCGGGGAGGCGGTCGGGCAGCCGGTCGAGGCTGAGCGGGCCGTGTTCCGGGTCGCAGCGGAGGAGGAGGTAGGTCTCCGGGCTCCAGTGGATCCCGTCGGTGAGCAGGTCCCATGCGGCGGAGCCGATCAGACCGCCGTCGATTCCGTCGTGGTCGCGGCCGTTGTCGAGGAAGGGGCCGGATGGCTCCTGCGCCGTGCCGTCCACTCTGCCGTCCGTTCCGCTGTCGGCGTCGCCCGCGCCGGGGGCGTCTCCGCTGCCGCCGTCCTCGCCCACGGTGCGGGGCGCGTCGGCGGTGGCGCCGCTCACCATGCCGCTCCCGCCCGTCGGGGCACCGCCCACCGTGGTGGCGCCCGGCGGGCGGGTGGCGCCTAAGGGCATGTTCATGGCGGACCCATCGCTCGGTACGGCCCGCGGGGTGCGGGCCGTTCGGACAGTGAGAAGACTGTCGCACAGCGTCGTCACCCTTGTGGGCGATTTGGACAGAACACGGGCAAGATTCCGCTGGCATATGCCACTGTGGCCGGAGCCGTCGTCGCCCTGTGTGCGGACGGGGGCCCGAGGCGGTAACCTTCGGTGATTCCGGCGCCCGGGCGCCCACCGCAGTACCGACCAGAGACCCCGGCGACGGAAATCCCGTTGCCACTACGACCGCCGCAACGGATGCTGACCTCATGTTCGAGCCAGTGATAGCACCCAGTGCCAGCCTCCTAGGCCTCCTTCAGCGAGGCCGTGGTGACGGGCAGCTCCACGCGCTGGCCGCCGACCGTGCCGAGGCCATCGCCGCGCTGGAGGAGTGCGTCACCAGGGACCCGCGAGCCGACTGGCAGGTCGAGAGTCGGTCCCTCTACTACGCGCGCATCTACATGGACCTGGAAGCCCCCCTGGAGGGCATCGAGGACCACCTCCACTCCGCCGAGGACCTGGTCACCGACGACGAGAGCCGCACCGGCCTCGCCCTTTCCGTCCTGGGCCACCTCGCCGCGTACGGCCGGCGCGACGCGCTGCTGATGCTGCGCGAGTACGCCGCCACCGGCGCCAACTGGGCCTGGGCCCTCGACGAGCTCGCCCTGCGCGACGACGACCGCGGCCTGCTGCTGCTCGGCACCGCCGTGCTGGACCGCTTCGCGCCGGGCCCCGAGGGCGACGCCGAGCTGCGGGAGTTCATCCGCAACGCGTACGAGCCCCGGCCCTGGCGGCTGTGGGCGGCCTATCACCCCAGAGTGGCCGCGGCCAGCGAACAGTCACCCTTCGACCTGTGGCAACGCCAGATCAACCGCAGCGGCGTCACCCCCGGTTGGTCCACCGCCGACGTGCTGGCCTGGGCCGACCAGGGTGAGCTCGGCGGCCTCGGGGCCGGGGCCTTCCTCGGCCGGCCCGACGACCGCCCGGAGCCCGCACGCGGCCCCGACACGCCCTCCGGCCCCGACGTGGTGGACCGCCGTGCCGCCGCGGCCGCCCGCTGCCTGACCGCCGTGGTCCGGCCCGAGGACCGCCCGCTGCTGCTCGAAGCGGCGCGCGACGGCCTGCCCGGCGCCCGCCGGGCCGCCCTGCGCCACCTGGTCGACCAGCGCGACCCGGCCGCCGTCGAGCTGATCGAGGCCGCCGCGGCGGACGTGGACGACCGGATCGTCCGGGCCGCCCTGGAACTCCTCGGCCGGATGCGCGGCCCCGAGGTGCTGGTACACGCCCGCCGCTGGGCCGACCCGGCCACCGGCGGCGCCGACAGCGCGCTCGGTGAGGCCGCCGTCCAGCTGCTCGCCGACGCCGGGGAACCGGTCGACGCGCCGCTGGTGGTGGCGGGGCTGCGCCGCTGGATCTCCGTGCGCGGGGTCAGCGGTACCGGCCTCGGGTCGCTGGTGGACGGTGCGGGGCGGCTGGCCGCCGCCGACGCCGTGCCGGTCCTGCGCCACATCTACGGGGAGGCCGCCTCCTCCGAACTGCGCGGACGTGCCGCCCAGGCGCTGGCCGCGACCGACGTGCACTTCCCCGAGGGGCCCGCCGTCGAGTGCCTCTGGGACTGCGAGGAGTCCACGCGCGAGCTCGCCGCGCGCCATGTCGCCACCACGGGCGACGCGCGTGTGCTGGAGCGGTTGCGCAGGCTCGCCGCCGATCCGGCCGAGGAGGCCGAGGTCCACGCCGCCGTACGCGGCAGACTGACCGCCGCCCGGGAGCCCGGGCGTTAGGGGTCTGCCGTCGACAGGCCCGGGTCCTCAACGTTCAGTGGGCCGGGACACCGTGAAGGTGTCCCGGCCCACTCGTTTTCGCGGGTCCGCGTTTCTGAAACCGGGTTCTCGTTCGACCGGTTCCGGTCGGGCTCGGTCCGGTCGACCCGGGTCCGGTTCGGCCCGGTTCCGCATCCGTTCGGTGCTACTTCACCGCGCCCGCGTCCGGGGTCAGGACGCCGCCGATGACCAGTCCGATGATCAGGACGCCGAGCAGGACCCGGTAGACCACGAACGGCATGAAGCTGTGGCTCGAGATGTACTTCAGGAACCAGGCGATCGCCGCGTAGCCGACCACGAAGGCGATCAGGGTGGCCAGGATGGTCGGCCCCCAGGCCGGCGCCGGACCCTCACCGATCTTGAACAGCTCCAGCGCTCCCGAGGCGAGCACCGCCGGGATGGCGAGCAGGAACGAGTAGCGGGCCGCCGCCTCCCGGCTGTAGCCGAGCAGCAGGCCCGCGCTGATGGTGCCACCGGAGCGGGACACGCCCGGGATCAGCGCCAGCGCCTGGGCGAGGCCGTAGATGCCCGCGTGCGGCAGCGTGAGGTCGGTGATCGGACGGGCGTGGCGGACGGCCCGGGTGCGGTCGGCGAAGGCCAGGATCAGGCCGAAGACGATCAGTGTGGTGCCGATGATCCGCAGGTCGCGCAGGTGGGTCTCGATGGTGTCCTGGAACAGCTTGCCCAGGATGCCGATCGGCAGGGTGCCGATGATCACGAACCAGCCCATCCGCGCGTCCGGGTCCGATCGCAGCGCCGGCCGGAACAGGGACAGCACCCAGGTCTTGATGATCGAGGCGATGTCCCGGCGGAAGTAGATCAGCACCGCCGTCTCGGTGCCGAGCTGGGTGACGGCCGTGAAGGCCGCACCCGGGTCGTCCCAGCCCAGCAGGGCGGAGAAGACCCGCAGGTGGGCGCTGGAGGAGATCGGCAGGAACTCGGTGAGCCCCTGGATCAGGCCGAGGACGGCCCCGTGGAACCATTCGATCACCGGGCACCCGCCGGGGATATCCGTCGGGCGTGGGGCAGGGGCGGCATGGGCGGGTCCTTGCGGGTCGGAAGGGCGGGCGGGGCCGCCGTGACCCGCCCGGCCCGCGGGCCGCGCGCGAGCCCGGCGCGCGGCTGATGGTACGGGGTGAAGGTGACGGTTCTTTGTTCACCCTTTGTTCCGGCTTTGCGCACAGGCCCACCGCCGGTCCACCGCCGTCCCACCGCCGGCCGGGAACCGGGTACATCGGCCGGGAACCGGCCCTGGGCGGGGCCTAGAGCACCGGCCGTGCCCGGACCCAGGTGCGGTCCGCGGTCAGGTAGCGCTCGACCACCAGGTCGGCCTCCGCGAGCGCCTGCTCGAACGCCTCCGTGCTGAGCGGGCGGGACAGGAAGGTCTGCGTCCAAGTGCCGTCCGGGAACACGTACTCGAAGCGCACGGAGTTGACGCCGTCGCCGACCGGCGTGGCCGAGACCAGCCGGGCCCGAGCGTCCGGGCCGATCACGCTCTCCCGCGGGACGGTCCGGTGCCAGTCCTCGCCCTCGCGCTGCACCAGCACACAGCCGTCCTCGGTGACGTGCCGGCGGCAGGTCTCCAGCAGGCCCCGGCGGACCGTCACATCACCGGCGTGCACCAGGAAGGAGGCGAGCATGACGACGTCGAAGCGCTCGCCGAGGTCCAGCTCCTCGATCGGGCTGCGCACCGTGCGGATGTCCGCACGGACCCGGGCCAGCATGTCGGGGGACTCGTCCACGGCCGTCACGGCGAACCCGCGGTCGGTCAGCGGGTGCGTCATCCGGCCGACGCCGCAGCCGAGTTCGAGGATGCGCGCGCCGGGCGGCACCGCGGCCTCGATCACGTCCGGGGCGTCGCCCACGGGGAGGCGGCTCCACACCTCGACGGCGCAGCCGTCCGGGCTGATCGCGCCCTCGCCCGTTCCGTCGTAGCCCGTGCGTCGTTCGTCCGCTGCCATGCCGTTCATCGGATCACGGACGGGTGCGCGGGGGGAAGAGGGCGCCGGAAAGGGATTGTCGGATACCCCATGGGGGTATATGTTCGACAGCGACGGAGCGAGGGAAGCGGCGCCGAACAGGGCGCCGGGGCACGTGGAGGACGACATGGCACAGCCTGCGCAGCACGAGCACCACGAGCACCACGGGAACGGCGGGCACCACGGGCACGACCACGGCGGTCACCACGACCACCGGGTGCACGGCGGCCACCAGCAGGCCCACGGCGGTGGCGGAGTCGACTGGCGGACGGCCGCGCAGGCGACCCTGCACTGCCTCACCGGGTGCGCCATCGGAGAGGTCCTGGGCATGGTGCTGGGCACCGCCTTCGGCCTGCACAACGGCGCGACCGTGGTGCTCTCGATCCTGCTGGCCTTCGTCTTCGGCTACGCGCTGACCATGCGCGGCGTGCTGAAGGCCGGCCTCGACGTCGGCGCCGCCGTCAAGGTCGCGCTGGCCGCCGACACCGTCTCGATCCTGGTGATGGAGCTGATCGACAACACCGTGATGGTCACCGTCCCGGGGGCGATGGACGCGGGCCTCGGGGACCTGCTGTTCTGGGTGGCGCTGGCGGGTTCGCTGGCCCTGGCGTTCGCGCTGACCGTCCCGGTCAACAAGTGGATGATCGGCCGGGGCCGCGGCCATGCCGTGGTGCACGCCTACCACCAGCACTGACCCCGTCCGGGGCACCGGAACCTCTCGCCTGCGGCCCGGGGCGGCCCGGGGACGCTGGCGGCCGGGGCGGGGGCGGTGGGGCCCCCCCCCGCCCCCGGGTACCCGCCGCGGGGGGGGGGGGGGCCGCCGGGGAATGGG
>NZ_JBHXLL010000059.1:0-46914 GCF_042721415.1 Kitasatospora sp. NPDC058444
TTTTGTCGGCTCACGGCTCGTAACGGTTCCCGCCGAGTCGGGGTTTGGGCAGCGCCCGGGGCCGGTCTTACGCTTGCGGGGGGGCGGCGGGGCGCCTCGGGGGGACCGCCCCGGTGGCGCCCGGCCGGGCGACTGCCGCGGGCTTGTCGGAGCGCTGTCGCAGGTCGACGCGCGGTGACGACTTGAAGAAATCTTCATCTGTCGCGATGATGCCTACCGGCCGCGGCATCGATCCACCGCCCGGCCGGACGACCACCGAGCCGGAACCGAGGGAGAGCACGGACGATGCCGGTACCGCTGTACCAGGCCAAGGCGGAGTTCTTCCGCACCCTCGGCCACCCCGTGCGGATCCGGGTCCTGGAACTGCTCCAGGACGGCCCCCGGCCGGTGCGCGAGCTGCTGGCGGAGATCGAGGTCGAGCCGTCCAACCTCTCCCAGCAGCTCGCGGTGCTGCGCCGCACCCAGCTGGTCACGGCGACCCGTGAGGGCAACACCGTGGTGTACGCGCTCAGCACTCCGGACGTCGCCGAGCTGCTGCGCGCGGCCCGCCGGATCCTGACCGAGCTGATCACCGACCAGGGCGCGCTGCTCACCGAGCTGCGCGCCTCCGGTGGTCGGCCTCGCTGAGCCGCGCCCGGCCCGTCCGTCCGACCCGAGGAGAAGCACCACCATGAGCGACAGCACGAGCGACGAGAAGCGGCGCCGCAAGGCGATGCTGATCCGCGCGGGCATCTACATCTTCGCCACGCACCTGTTCGCCGGTTTCGTGCTGCTGCTGTTCGCGCTCGGCGGCCGGAAGTAGCGCGCCGGGAACAGGCGGTTCACCGGCGCCGCCCGCCGTCCGGCACCAGGTAGCGGTGGCTGGTGCTGGTCCAGGCCTGCACGCCGGCGACCAGCTCCCGGGTGCCGTCCAGGTACCAGCGCCCGGCCGGGTGGCGGCGCAGCAGGTCGCGGCGCAGTTCCTCGCTCTCCTGCTGCAGCCGCTCCACCCGGCTGCGCACCGCGTGGACCGCCCGGCCACGGGTGCAGCCGTGGGCCCGCTCGAGGGTGAGCACCGTGTTGAACGCGGGCCCGGCCTGCCGCTCCTCGCGCTTCAGCGAGTAGAGGTCGTTGATCAGTGTGGCGGCGTCGGCGGTGTTGGCGCGCAGCCGGTGCAGCGCGGGCTCCGCGTGCAGCGCGGCCGGGGCGTCGGCGCCGTGGACCCGTTCCAGTATGTTCATGAACGGGTAGAGGCAACTGCCGTGCCGGCGCAGCTTCATGGTGTCCGTCAGGTCTCGGTCGAGGGCGGGCACGGTGCCGCGGGCGCGGTGGTCCGCCTCGGCGGGGAAGGTGGCCAGGCAGGACCGCCACTCCCGGGCCGCCCGGGTGCGCCACTCGGAGGACATGGAGGCGGTCTGCCGTGCCCACAACTCCCGCCAGGCGAGCAGCAGGTGGCTCTCGGACGGGCTCCCGCCGCGGGCTCCTTCGAGCACCGCGATCAGCGGGTCGACCACGGCGCGGGCCTCGGCGGGGTGGCGGCCGGGCGAGCCGTCGAAGCGGTCGTCCAGGATGGTGAACCAGCCCAGCACGTCCACCAGGAGGTCGAGTTCGGCGCCCCGGACGCGGGGGTAGGCGTGGCCGATCAGCTCCTGCAGTGCGTAGGCCCGGTAGCGGGGCAGCTCCGCCGGAGTGAGCAGCCCGCGGCGGACCGCCCAGTCGGCGTGCCGGTCGGCGGCGCGGCGCAGGTCGCGGGGCGGCCGGGGGCCCGCCGGAGCGGCTGAGGCCGGAGCCGGTGAGGTCGGAGCCGGTGAGGTCGGAGCCGGTGAGGTCGGAACCGCCGGAGCGGACCGGCCCGTGGCCGCCGCGGCTGCCGCCGGGGTGATCGCGCCGGTGGCGCCCGTGAACGGACACCGGACCGGCGGTGTCTCACTGTGCGAGGA
Source organism: Kitasatospora sp. NPDC058444 (assembly GCF_042721415.1). Taxonomy (NCBI): domain Bacteria; kingdom Bacillati; phylum Actinomycetota; class Actinomycetes; order Kitasatosporales; family Streptomycetaceae; genus Kitasatospora; species Kitasatospora sp. NPDC058444. Next base: position 1,920 of record NZ_JBHXLL010000059.1, read on the forward strand.
GGGCACTGTGGCCCCCGGTGAGGACGCGGCGTCACCCTCGCGGGAGGCCGACGCCGTGCGTCCGCGCGGGGAGCGCGCGCCGCGCGGTGCGAGCCGCACCCGAAGGCCGTGCGCCTGGACCGTCGTCCACACCACCTCGCGGGCCCGGGAGCCCGGCACGGCCATCGGCCGCCAGCGGCGCAGGATCGTCGCGGCCGCGACGGTCAGCTCCGCCCAGGCGAAGGCCTCGCCGATGCACTTGTGCTTGCCCGCCCCGAACGGCAGGAAGGACGGCCGCCCGGAGCCGCTGCCGATCTGCCAGCGCTCGGGGCGGAAGTCCAGCGGCTCCGGGTAGCGCTCCGGGTCGCGGTGCAGCGCGGTGAGGCTGTACAGCAGCTCCGTGCCGGCCGGCACGCGGTACGGGCCGAGCTCGACCGGCACCTGGGCGGTGCGCATCAGGAAGGCGTTCGGCGCGTGCAGCCGCACCACCTCCTGGGTGACGCTGCGGGTGTAGGTGAGCCGGGCCAGTGCCTCCGGGGTGGGGACGGCGCCCGCGGGCAGGTGCTCGTCCAGCTCGGCGAGGATCCGGGCCTCCACCTCGGGGTGGCGCAGCAGCTCGTCCAGCAGCCAGGTGAGCGTGGTGGAGACCGTCTCGGTGCCCGCGCCGAACATGGTGATCGCCTCGGACCGCACGTCGGCTTCGGTGAGCGGGCACCCGGTGGCCGGGTCGGTCGCGGAGCGCAGCAGGGCGGGCAGGGTGCGCCGGCCCGCTCCGGGGCCCGCGGTCGCGGACCGACCGTTGACGGCCTGGTCAACCACCCGGTTGAGCACCCGCACGGCGCCGTCGAAGCGCCGGTTGACGGGCAGCGGCAGCCGGGCGAGCGCGGGGTTCGGGTAGAGGGACTGGACGATCTGGCCCTTCACCAGGTCCGGCAGCGCCCGGTGGAAGGCGACGGTGGCGTCCTCGCTGAGCCGGGCGTCGAACAGCGAGCGGGTCACGATCTCCAGGGCCAGGTGGTTCATCTCCTTGGCCACGTCGAGGACCTGCCCGGGGCGCCAGCGGCCGGCCCGTTCCTCGGTGACCTGCTGCATCACGGCCAGGTACTCGCCCATCCGGTCCGGCCCGAAGGCCGGCTGGATGATCCGGCGGCGGTCGCGGTGGGCCTGGCCCTCGGACATCAGCAGGCCGTCGCCGAAGGCCGTCCTGAGGGTGTCCTGGACGGCCCCGCGCGGGCAGTCGTGGGCCAGCGCGACGAGCAGGGTGTGGACCAGCCGGGCGTCGGTGACCACGCAGACGGTGCGCGGGCCGAGGCGGATGCGGACCACCCCGCCGTGGCGGGAGAGCGAACCGAGGAAGCCGAGCGGGTCGCGCAGCAGGGCGCCGGCGTGCCCGAGGCCGGGCAGGGCGCCGGGGGCCAGCGGCGGGACGGCGGCGCGGGCCAGCGGGGACGGGCCGGGAGCGGTTCTCGCGGGGACGATCAGCTTCCGCGTCTCGGTCAGCAGGGACATGACACTACCTCTCACCAGAGTGGCCGGTGCGGGCGATGCCGGGTGGCAGCGGCGGGCCGGCCGGCAGGCGGGGTACCGCCCAGCGCGGGCCCCGCGCGCGCCCCCGGCGGGAGGGCGCACGTTGAGCAAACGCGCCGGTTTCCCGAGCGTTGCGCCGAATGTGCGGGGATCACTCCAACGGCCGAGTGGATCGACCCTTTCGTGCGTGCTCGAAACTCGGTGTTGACCTGCGCGGATGCGTCCGTTCGGGTGGTCGGCGGCTTGCCCACGAGGCAGGGTCTTTGGACCCTCGCCGCACGGGCGTGCGAGGGCCAGCATGGATGCGAAGAAGGAGGAACCTGATGACCCGTCTGCGCCACCGGCCGGCCCTCGACGTCCGGGTGGAGATCCGCGGCGAGCTGCCCCGCGAGGACGCCGAGTACGCCCGGGCCCGCGCGCTGGACACCGCCACGGCGCTCGGCCCCGACGTCCGTGCGCTGCGACTGCGGCTGACCCGCTCGCGCGACCGCTCGGTGACCCGGCCCGCGCTGGCCCAGGCGGACGTCGAGCTGGCGGCCGTCGGGCCGGTCCGGGTGCAACTGGCCACCGGCACCGCACGGGAGTCCGTCGACCTGGTGCTCGGCACGCTGGCCGGCCGGGCCGTCCGACTGCGCGAGCAGGGCGACATCGGCTTCGCCGCCGCCTACGAGAGCGCCTACCGCCCGCAGTTCGCCGACCGTCCGCTCGCCCAGCGGCGGATCGCCCGGCACAAGGCGGTCGTGCTCGCCCGCCGCACCCCCGACCAGGCCGTGCTCGAACTGCTCGCCCTCGACCGGCGGTTCCACCTCTTCGCGGACGCCGCGACCGGGCGCGACGGCCTGGTCCACCGCTGTTCGCCGGGCGGCACGGTGGAGCTGTGCGCCGCGGGCACCGGTGCGATGCCCCCGCTCGACCTCGCCGAGGCGGCCCGCCGACTCTGGCTCACCGGCGGGCCGTTCGTCGGCTGGACCGACCCCGGCGACCACCGGGCGCGAGTGCTCTACCGCCGCTTCGACGGCCACTACGGCCTGATAGCGCCGGTATCAGACGGCCGGATCGGGGCAGGAACCCTCTCGGCACAGGACTGACACCACGACCCGACGACCACACCACGAACTCTCCACGACAAGGGGCCGGGACCATGGACTGCGACGAGGTCATGCTGACCGTCCGGATCACCGCCGTCGAGCGCGCGCTACTGCGCGACCTCGCGCGCGGGCACGGCGGCGACGTCTCCGAGGTGGCGGTGGACGGACTGCTGGAGATCATCCCCACGCTGCACGACGACGCCTGCGTCCTGCCGCTGCTGCGCGTTCTGGCCAGACCGGCGCCCTTCGCGCTCACCCTGTGGCTGCCCGCGCCGGTCGCGGACCTGCTGCCGCTGCTCGGCGAGCGGCTGGTGCGGACCGGCGGCCCCGCGGCCGGCCCGGCCAGCGCCGCGCTCTCCGCGGCCCTGCGCCTCTGGCTCGCCGGGGACCGGGGCGCCCTGGCGGCCGGGCTGGCCCGGTTGCACGGGGGCTACGGTGCCGGTGTGGTGACCTACGGGGCGGAACCGGTGAAGGTCGCCGCCTGATCAAGCAGTTGGACTGACGAGTCGTCATGTTTCCGTTGTGCATGACGACTTGGGGAGGTAGTGGGCGGCGGCCCGGCCACCGTCCGGTCGGCGTGGACGGCCGGACCGTCGGACCGCAGGACCGCCGGGCCGCCCTGGGAATTCCGCAAGAGGTTTCTGTTATTCCCGGGCGCCCCTCCCGCTCTCCGAGGCGTCGGAAGATCCGAGCCCCCCTCCAGTGCGGGGGCGTGCGGGTCGTCGCGCGAGGAGGGGGACGCGATGGGGCGCCCGAGCGGCGGACTTCGCCGGCGCAGGCGCCGCAGTGCCGCGCTCATGAACTGGCCATCAGTCAGATCGCGCCGAATTCAGCCGTCTTGAGACGGAGAGCCGTGCCCGCCCGGCGGTTCCGGGCCGGCCCGCCGAGTGGCGGTCGTGCCCCGACGAGGCCGCCCGGAAGCGGCAACTCGCCTACGCCGACGGCGGGTTCACCCGCACCGCGGACGCCGGTGCGCCGGTGCCCGGAACCGGCACGCGGCGGGAGCAGCGGTGGCCGGAGGCCGGATCCGCGAAAGCCGAGCGTCGGCCCTTACCAGAACTGGTCGCTGGTGAAGACCTCGTGAGTCGTTCGGGGTAAGGCTGTTCCTGTGAGCCCGTAAAACCGGTCGGCCCGTACGCCGGCCGACCCTTCGACCCGAACCGCCGACGCCCGCGAGCCCCGAGGCCCGCGGGCCGGCAGGTCCGCCGCGCCGGGAACGGCCGCCGCCCACCCAGCGGCAGCCGTCCCCGGCGCCGGCCGTTCCCAGCACCCCTGCCCCCACACCGCCCCGAGGACCCTCCCGTATGCGAACCCACCCCCACCTCACCGCCCTCGCCCTCACCGCCGCGGCCCTGCTGTCCACGGCCGTACCCGCCGCCGCCCACGGCGACAGCGTCCACCTGGACGTCACCGGCCAGCAGAACGGCCGGGTCAGCACCGTCGCCACCTGGGAGAACGACCACGACCCGGTGACCGGGGAGTTCGCCGGCACACTCGTCGCGACGGCCTCCGACGGTCGTACCGTCGGCCCCTGGCGCCTGGTCACCGTCCCCGGCCGTCCGGGGACGTACACCACGCGGGAGGCCCTCCCGGTCGGGCACTGGCGGGTGACGGTGGACTGCGCGTTCCCGGCCCTCGGGCACGGCGAGAGCGAACTCGACGTCGACACGGTCGCGATCGCCGACCCGGTGCCCACGGACACGGCGGGCCCGGCGCTGTCCGAGGCCTCGCCGCGGTCCGCCGAGGTGACCCCGGCCCCGCTCCGGGAGACCACAGCCGGGACGGGGACGACAGCCGGGACGGGGGCCACCGCCGCTGCCGCCGCCCGGGAGGCCTCGTCCCGGCCCGCCCACGCGACCACCTCCGACGCCACCACCTGGGCGGCCATCGGCACCGCGTGCGTGGCCGTCGTCCTGGTCGCCACCGGACTCTGGCTGCGCCGCCACCGAGGCTGAGCCGTAGCCGTAGCCGTAGCCGTAGCCGTCACCGAGGCCGAGCCGTCGCCGAGGCCGCGCCGCCCGGAACCCGCTGCCCCCGGAGCGGGGCCGCCCGCGCCGCGGAACCGGCCGGGTGCGAACCGACGTCCCTGCGGTCACCGGGCGCCACCGGCGCCCGACGATCGCAAGGGAGCGTCCGCGCATGAAGAAGGTCCTGATCACCGGCGGCGCGGGTTTCATCGGCAGCACCGTCGCCTCCGCCCTGCTCGACCGGGGGATCACCCCGGTCGTGCTGGACGACCTCTCCCGGGGGCGGACCGAGTTCGTCGCGGACCGGGTCTTCTACCGGGGCGACATCGCCGATGCCGCCCTACTCGACCGGATCTTCGCCGAGCACCCCGACATCGACGCCACCGTGCACTGCGCCGCGAAGATCGTCGTACCGGAGTCGGTGGCCAAACCGCTGTACTACTACCGGGAGAACGTCGCCAAGACCGTCGAACTCCTGGACGCCCTCCAGCGCCACGGCTGCACCCGGGTCGTCTTCAGCAGTTCCGCCTCGATCTACGCCCCCACCCCCGACGCCCGGGTGGACGAGAGCAGCGCGGTCGACGCCGGCAGCCCGTACGCGCGCACCAAGCAGATGATGGAGCAGGTCCTCCAGGACTGGACCCGCGGGGAGGGCGCCGAGCGGCAGCGCGTCATCGCCCTGCGCTACTTCAACCCGATCGGCGCCGACCCGCAGCTGCGCACCGGCCTCCAGGACCTCCGGCCCACCCACGCCCTCGGCAAGCTGATCGAGGCGCACACCACCGGCACTCCGTTCACCGTCACCGGCACCGACTGGGCGACCCGCGACGGCTCCGGCATCCGCGACTACGTCCACGTCCAGGACCTCGCCGAGGCGCACGTGGCGGCACTGCTGCGGTTCGACGAGGTGATCGCCCCGGGCGTGGCGGACCGCTACCGGGTGATCAACGTCGGCACCGGGGACGGGACCACGGTGCGGGAGCTGATCGCCGCCTTCGAACAGGCCGTCGGCACCAGCCTGGAGGTGCGGGAGGCGGGTCCGCGGCCCGGGGACGTGATCGGCTGCTACGCCGTCGTGGACACCGCACGGGACCTGCTCGGCTGGCAGCCGCGGCGCGGCCTCGCCGAGGGGGTCGCCGACGCGCTGGCCTGGCGGAGGGTCTGGTCCGCCCGGATCGGCGTCAGCTGACCGCGGGACGTCTCCGACCGGCCGCGGGACGTCCCCGACCAGCCGTGGGACGTCTCCGACCGGCCGCGGGACGTCCCCGACCAGCCGTGGGACGTCTCCGACCGGCCGCGGGCCGCCCGGATCGGCCCGGGCTGACCACCGGACATCGTCATGTGACGGCCTCGCCGGACTTCGACCAGTTGTCGCGCAGCCGGTCGAGGTAGGACTGCGCCTGGGAGCCGATCTTGACGCCCCGGGCGAAGGCCAGCATGTTGCCCGCGCCCGCGTTGTAGCCGAGGGCGACCAGTTCGTCCCGGGTGAGCGGGACGCCCGGGCGTGCGGGCAGTTGCGCGGCGAGGTCGTGCAGGTGCCAGGCGGCCGCCTGGACGGCCAGGTTCCGGTCGTCCGGGAGCTCCTCCCACTGCCGGGAGGCGAACGGGCGGCCGGGCTTGGTGTCGTCGAAGGCGGCCCGGTGCATGTTGGCGATGCCGAACGAGGCGTCCGGCTTGCCGCGCTGCCAGGCCCGTTCGAGTTCGGGGTCGTGCGGCTTGTACGACTCGTTGTAGAGGATCGCCATCAGCAGCTGCGGATTGACCCCGGCCTCGGCGGCGTACTGGCGCACCGGAGCCGCGTAGTCGGCCGGGTCGTAGCGGCCCGAGGGCTTCGAGGGCTTCGACGGTGCCGCGGACGAGCCGGCCGACGGCGCGGCGCCCGTGGAGGGGCCGGAGGCGGCGGCGGTCGGGGACGGGTCGGCGGAGGCCGCGCCGTCGTGGCCGGTACCGCGGACGAGACCGAGTCCGGCCACGACCACGACGCCGATCACCAGCCAGCGCCCCCGGCCGGACCCCTTCTTCTCCTCGCTCACCGCTGCCGCCCCTCCCCGTTCGCTCGTGCGCCCGTTCGAGCGCCGTGCGGCTGCTCGCTCCCTGCGGCAGGTTACTCGGCGGGCTTCCGGTCGCCGTCGAGGTTGCGCAGGAAGTCCTTCGCCTTCTCGACTCCGGTGTCGATCTGCCCGCTGTACTTGCCGTCCGTGCGGCCGTCGATCGCGTCGCCGACCTTGTCCAGGCCCTGCCCGATCACGTCGCCGTGCTCGCGGGCGAGGTCGGTGGCCTTGTCCGCGAGGTTCTTCAGACTCTCAAACATGGTGACGCTCTGCTCCTCTGATGCGTTCCTGATGGTGTGCCGACGTGGCGGGGATCGTGACCATCCTAACGATGGCCCACCAGGTGGTTCGTCGCCGCCGGGTGACGGCGGATGACTTTGCCGAAACGGGTTCGTATGCTCCAGACCGTCTTCTACGGAAATGTCGAGGTTGGGATCCCCACCAGGACGTCACCGGGACCGAAGGCGTCCCGGCACGCGCGGCGGCGCGATCGCTCCGCCGCGGCCGCAACGATCGAGGGAAGTGCGCATGGCCGGTCAGCGGGCGAGAACGCCGTACCAGGACGCGGGACCGCGCACCGAGGACCGAGCCCTGCCCGCCCAGCGCTCCTGGGCGGCCGGTGCCGGAGCCGCAGGCGCCGCCGGGGGTCTCGCGGGCCCAGGGGCGCCCCGGCCGGCCCGCGGGCCGCGTCCGGGGGCCGCCCGCCGTCGCCAGCAGGCGCGTCGTCGCGGCGGGAGGGCGACCGCGCTCTCGGCGGTCGGGCTGCCACTGCTCGGGGCGGTCGCGGACGCGCTCGACGGGCCGGGCGTCGGCCCCCTCTTCGTGATGGGCTCGGTGCTCGGGACGGCGGCCGCGGCACTGCTGTGCAGCCGGGCGGGTCGGTGGTGGGTGGTGACGGCAGCGCCGGTCGTGGTGCTGCTCACCGCCTCGGGCGTCGAGTACCTGGCGCACCCCGGGAAGTACCGGGGGGAGAACCTCGGCACCGGCGCGCTGCGCTGGGTGGTCGGGGCCTTCCCGGTGATGGCCGCGGCGGTGGCGGTGGCGCTCGCCGTGGTCGCGGTCCGCGCCGGTTCGGCTCGCCGCCGGCCGGCGCCGGAGCGCCGACGAACCGGCCGGACGGCCGCCCCGGCGGGAAGGGGCCGGCGTGGCTGAGCACGGCAGCAGTCGTACCGGCGGCAGTCGTACCGGCGGCCGCGACCGGCGCGGGCGCGCCCTGCGCCGCGGCGCCGCCCCGCTGACCGTCGCCGGGCGCACCCTGGCCTGTACCGTCTCGGTCGCCGTGCTCGGCGCCAGCGGCTTCACCTGGTACGAGTACCGCAGCCTGGACGACGGCATGGTCAAGTCCACCGCGCTGAGCGAGGCCAAGAAGAACGCCCCGCCGCACCTCGACAAGTCCGTCAACCTGCTGTTGATCGGCCTGGACAGCCGCAAGGACATGGATGGCAACGACCTGCCCAGGCAGTTCGTGGAGGACGAACTGCACGCCGGCTCCAGCGGGATCGGCGGGTACAACACCAACGCGCTGATCGTGCTGCACATCCCGGCCAACGGCGGCAAGGTCACCGCGCTCTCCGTCCCGCGTGACGACTACGTGCAGACCGTCGGCGCGGACGGGAGGATGCACAAGATCAAGGAGGCGTACGGCATCGCCAAGGAGGCCGCCGAGCAGAAGCTGGCGGGCAAGGGGCTCTCCAAGGCGCTGCTGGAACGGCAGAGCCGCGAGGCCGGCCGCTCGGCCACCATCCAGACCGTGCAGAGCTTCCTGAACGTCCCGATCGACCACTTCGCGGAGGTGAACCTGATCGGCTTCTACGACATCGCCAAGGCGGTCGAGCCGGTCCAGGTCTGCCTCAACCACCCGGTGGACGATCCGATCATCGCCCGGACCGCCACCCACGAGGGCGGCGGCACCGGCCTCAAGCTCCCGGCCGGGATCAGCTCCCTCAACGCCGCGCAGGCGCTCTCCTTCGTCCGCCAGCGCCACCACCTCACCAACGGGGACCTCGACCGCACCCACCGGCAGCAGGCGTTCCTGTCCTCCGTCGAGTACAAGCTCAAGCAGCAGGGCATCCTCAACGACTTCGGGCAGATGCAGAAGCTGTTCGCGGTGGTGAAGAAGGACGTGGTCATCGACAACGAGTGGAACATCCTCGACTTCGCCCAGCAGGCGCCCAACCTGACCGGCGGCAACGTGGAGTTCAACACGCTGCCGATCAGCGGCTTCAAGACGGTCGGCGGGCAGGAGGTCAACACCGTCAACCCGGAGCTGATCAGGAAGATCGTCCGGCAGCTCTTCAACCACGAACCGGCGCCGCCCCCTCCGGCCGCCACGCCGTCCGGGGACGCGCCGGGCGAAGCGGCCCCGCCGGCCACCGCCACCCCGAGCGTGCCGCCCAAGGCGGTGGTCGACGTCAACGCGGCTGCGGGGGCGGGCACGGCGGCCGAGGAGTCCAGGGCGCTGGCCGAACTCGGCTACCAGGCGGGCAGGATCGGCGACGCCCCGGCCAGGACCCGGGCCACGAGCGTCGCGTACGGGTCCGGGGCGAAGGCCGACGCACAACACCTCGCCGCCCGCTACGGGGTGAACGCCCTCTACTCCTCGGCCGTCCCCGCGGGCCGCGTCCTGGTCACCCTCGCCGCCACCCGCAGCCCGAGCCCGAGCCCGACGGCCCTGCCATCGGGCACCGCGGCCACCGACCCCTCCGCCGACCCGGCGGCAGGGCTGCCGATGCAGGGGCCGCCGGTGAAGGCGGGCGGCATCCCGTGCGTGGACTGAGCCCCGACGCGTACCTTCCCTCGTGCGGGCCGGTCCACCCATCGGCCGCTCCTTCAGCAGGAGGTCGTACGCCGCCTGCCGCCCGGCCGGGTCGGTCACCCGCTTCTGCACCGGGCATGCCGCGCCCGGGCCACGACTGCCGCGCTGAGAGGAGCCCATGTCCTCCTGGAAGCCGGGGCGTTGGAGCACGAGGCTGTCGTCACCCGGGCACGGGCGCCCTTCGGAGCGGTTGAGGATCGCAAATTTGCGACTTCTGCGACAACCCCAACGCGCGCGGGCGGTGGCGTCGCCGTTCGAACTGGGGGCCTTTTGGAACCAGCTCGGGCCTGGGCCTGACCCTCCACCTGCGAGACTCTACCCGGCGAAGGACCGGCGGGCGTGACCCTTCTGGTGAGCGGATGGCGTACGGCCGAGACGGTCGCTGACTGACCCCGCGACCGGACGAGCCGCCGTCCCGGCCCGCCAAGGCCGGGACGGCCATGGCCCGGAGGAGATGAGCGACCACCACTCGTTGATGGCTGTGTCGGACACGAAACCCGCTGACGATGGCCTCATCTACACGGCTACCGTTTGACGCGTTCGCGAACCGCGAGGATGACGAGGGCCAGGAGCAGCGGCTCGATGACCCGGGAGGCCAGCTCGATCCCCGTACCGATCGGGGTGAGGTTTTGCCCAGAGGTTCGGAAGACTACGAAGTCCGGACGGCAGCACCAGCACGATCACCTCGACCGACCAGCACCCGTACTGGGCGGCCAACCGGGGCACCTGGCAGAACGCCGCCGGCCTCGTGCCCGGCGACACCCTGCGCACGGCCACCGGCCAGACCGCGCAGATCGCTGCCGTACGGCACTGGAACACCCTCCAGCCCTGCCGCTCAGCCTCGTCCAACCGCGCCGACTCCGCCGCCAGCTTCTCGGCGAGCCCCTCCACGGACCACCCCCACATCACCGCCCCACGCCGGCAACGCGGCCAGATGCGCCCGCCCGACGCTCGGACTACACGGCCACCAGCGCACGCTGCGCCTCGATCACCCTCCATGCCCGCCCAGAGTCAGCTGGGGAAGGCGCGCAGGTGCGACCAGGTGGTCGGGCCGACGATGCCGTCGGCAGAGATCCCCTCGGAACTCTGGTAGCGCTTCACGGCGGATTCGGTGCCGGACCCGAACTGGCCGTCTATGCCAGAGGAGCCCACGGAGAAGCCCCAGAAGATCAACAGTGCCTGGAGCTCCTTGACCTTCGCCCCCGAGTCACCGCGGCTCGCGTAGGCGTTGCTGGTGTCGTAGCCGCAGTAGTACCCGAAGAAGGAAGCGCGCCAGCATGTCGCCGCAGCCGTCGCCTGGGCGGCCGTGGGTTCGAGCACCGCGGCCGTGGAGACGCCGACCGCAGGAACCGAGAGCGCGCCGACCAGACCGAGCGTCACGGCCGTCTTCCGCCACTTCATGTGGGCTCTATTCGAACGGGGGTCGATGCCCACGAACTCTGGAGACGGCCCGCGAGGCGTGTCAGCAGGATGGGGCGAAATGGCGGGATGCAGTGGAGGGATGCCCGGCGAGAGCCTCTTGCGCACCGCACGCCCGGCAGCGATGCGCGCTACCCCGGCCTGCACTCCCACCAGTACGAGGCCTTCCCCGGGCGCACCGCCGAGAAGATCTGGGACTCCTACGTGAGAACAACAACCCGTCCGCCTGGCGGATCTACTGGATGTACGGGCCGGAGGAGAAGAACGGCCAGGACGAGCCGGTCTCGGTTGTCACGGTGCTGGTGATCGGCCCGCACCTGTAGGGCGACGGCATCCGGCGGGCCTGGCCTCGGTCACGAGGCCGGGCTGGTCAGGCCGCAGAGGCCTGTGAGGTGTCGTCGGGCCGTCCGGTTTGCGTGAGCTTCATCTCGACGGTGGCCTGGTCCCCCTCCGCGCGAACCGCGTCGGCTGACCCCTGCAGGCGCGGGGGGATGCCCATCTCGTCCACCGCGACTATGAGGCCGGGCGGCTGACCCCCGCGCAGGCGGGGACGGGTCCAGCCAAGGGTCTGCTTGAGGAAGCGGAAGGTGCGCTCCAGGTCGAAGCGCCGCAGGAAAGCGTGCCAGGCCGTGTCGGTGTCCTCACCGCTGGGCGTGGGGTCGGAGAACCACAGCCAGACCGGCTTCGGGATGCCGCCGGAGGGCAGGTGGTCGACGTCGATCCGGTTCAAGGTCCCTTCGATGGCGGGGAGTTGGCCCTGATGGGCGCTCCAGGCGGAGCGTCGCCAGATCTGCGGGTGGAGGTGGTGCCAGGCGCGGACGCGGGCGGTGCCGTAACGGTGGGTGGTGCGCTCGGTGCCGCTGTCGGGACCCGGATCGGCAACAGTGGCCGCCGCCGCGGCAGTGCCGGTACCTCACAGCGCAGCAGATAGGTGAACTCCTGCCGCCGCATCCCGCTGGACAGAGCGAACCCACCCACGGCCGCGTTACGCGCGGTCGTCCGGCCCCGGTAGTCGAGATCCTCGCTGCCATCCGGGCAAAGGCCCGCCAGCCCCTTCACGAACAGGTCCTCGAAGTCCTCCTCGAAGTACTTGATCGTCACGTGGGGCTTCGGCATCCGGCGTCTGGCCGTGTTCACCGGCCGCAACCGGAACTGGTCGCCGTACGCCGTGACGGCCTGCTTGTAGGTAAACGGCACAGCGCTCGCCAACTCCTCGTCCACCGCCCAGCTGTACAGCGCGGACAAGATGCTCACGTGCTGGTTCCAGGTCGAGACCGTACCGAACCGCTGCGAAGAAAGCGGGGATCACTCCCCACTTCTCGTGCTACTGTGCCCCTGTCGAGAAAACGGGGACTACTCCCCGTTTTGAACTGAGAGGTGGGGATCATGACCAACACGGCGTTGGTACTCGGTGGCGGGGGAGCGGTCGGTCTCGCATGGACGGTCGGGATGCTGGCCGGGCTTGCCGAGGAGGGCCTCGACCTCTCCGGCGCCGACCTGACGATCGGAACCTCCGCCGGCTCCGTGATCGGTGCACGGCTGACCTCCGGCGTCCGCATCGAGGAGATGTACCGCGAAGAACTCGACGGAGCCCCGGAGATTGACGTCACCGTCACGCTGCGCCAGACGGTCCGCTTCCTCTGGGCCGCACTCGGGTCGCGCGATCCGCAGCGATCCGCTCAGCGTCTCGGGCGGGCTGCGCTGGCCTCCCGTACCGTCCCCGAGTCAGACGTCCACAGGGCGGTCGCCGTGCTCCTGGCCGGTGTATCCGACTGGCCCGCCGCGGCGGACCTGAGGGTGACCGCAGTTGACGCCGCCGACGGAGAACTGGTCGTCTTCGATTCGGCCTCACTCGTCACCCTCCCCGAGGCGGTGGCGGCGAGTTGTGCCGTACCCGTGGTCTGGCCGCCCGTGTCGGCGGCCGGACGCCGGTGGATGGACGGAGGCAGTCGTTCGACGGCCAACGTGCATCTCGCCCGCGGCGCTGACCGCGTCGTCGCCATCACTCCGATCCCCGAAGCCGTCGGCCCGCACCCGAGCGCCACCGAGCAGGGGGCGGAACTCACCGCGGACGGGTCGCTGGTGGCGGTCCTCACCCCAGACCGTGCGTCACGCAAGGCCTTCGGGCGCAACATGCTCGACCAGACCCGCCGGACAGCAGCCGCCCGGGCCGGCCGTATCCAGGCAGCCTCATGTGCGGACGCCGTCCGCGCGGTATGGGCTGCTTGACGTACTGAACGGTGTCCGCCTCCGACGGGCGGGCCACCTCCATGACAGTCACCAACGCGGCCCCTTTCGCCGCAACCCCGAAGCGAAGTGTGATCATGAACAGCAGCACGAACGTCGTAGTGATCGGTGGCGGCTACGTGGGCGTCATGGCGGCCAACCGCCTCACCCGGCGCGGCAATGTGAACACCACCCTGGTCAACCCGCGGCCCTCGTTCGTCCACCGGTTCCGGCTGCACCAGCTGGTCGGCGGGACGGGCACCGCGGTCGTCGCGTACGAGACGTGCCGGCCGACCGGGTACGGCTGGTCGTGGACACCGTCATCCGGATCGACGTGGCCGACCGTACTCTCGCCCTCGCGGACGGAGGCACGCTGGGTTACGACTACCTCGTCTACGCGGTCGGTAGCGGCAGCGCCGCCCCGGAGGTCCCCGGAGCCGCGGAGTTCGCCCACCCGCTCGCCACCCTCGAGGAAGACGCCCGGCTGCGGCCGGTCCTGGAGGCCGCGCCGGCGTCGGCCGCGGTGACGGTGGTCGGAGGTGGCGCCAGCGGCATCGAGACCGCCGCCGAACTTGCGGGGGAGGGCCGTGCCGTCACCCTGATCTGCGGCGGGGCGCTCGGCCCGTACCTGCACCCCCGCGGCCGACGCTCGGTCGCCCGGCGGCTCGCGAAGCTCGGGGTGACCGTGCTCGAAGGCTCCGGAACGCAGGTGACGGCCCGCGACCCGCGACGCCGTGTCGCTCGCCGATGGCCGTGAGGTGCCGAGCGGGTTGACCGTCCGGGACGCCGGCTTCGCCGTCCCGGACCTGGCCGTGCGCAGCGGGCTGAGCACCGATGCCGAAGGCCGTCTGCTCACCGACGAGACACTGATCAGCGTGGACGACGGCCGGATCGTCGCGGCCGGCGACTCGGCGGCCCCGTCGGGCCTGCCGCTGCGGATGAGCTGCCAGGCCGCGATGCCGACGGGACCCGGGCGGCCGACACCGTGCTCAGCCTGATCGGGGGCGAACGGCCCGCCGTGCTCAACCAGGCCTTCGGCGCCCAGTGCCTCAGCCTGGGCCGGGGCGACGGCATCTTCCAGTTCGCCGACCGGTATGACACCGCGGTCTGGTTCAAGGCCGACGGCCGCCTCGGAGCGAAGCTCAAAGAGGCCGTCTGCGCGGGCGTCGTCAAGCACCTCGCCGAAGAGGCCCACAAGCCGGGAGGCTACAAGTTCCACCTCCTGGAGCGCGGCGGCACGCGCCAGCGACTCATACGTGCCCAAGGCGCCGGTACACAGGCCACCCTGCCGAAGCCCGCCTGACCGGTCGGAACCGCCGGGGGTGCCCGGCAACGCCGCCGCCACCCACCGGGCCTACCGGCCCACCGGACCCACCGGCCCGCCCTGCCCCCTAACCGGGCATCACTCCCTGTCCAGCCGAAAAGCAAAGGCGCCCGACATGACTGCCCCAACTCTCGATCAACTCGCTCCCACCGGCACGGACTTCACCGCCGACCCCTACCCCGTCTACGCCGCCCTGCGCGAGAAGGGCCGCGTGCACCGTGTCCACATTCCCGGGAGCGGTGACGTCTGGCTCGTTCTCGGCCGCGACGAGGTGCGCGCCGCGCTGACGGACCCCCGGCTGCGCAACGACATACGGCACTCCGCGACGTGGGAGAGCGACGGCGGCAACGCCATCGGGCTGAACATGCTGCAGACCGACGCGCCCCAGCACATCCGCCTGCGCGCCCTGGTCGCTCGCGAGTTCACCGCCGGGCGGATTGAGAGCATGCGGCCCCGCGTGCAGCAGATCGCCGACGGCCTCCTCGACGCCCTCCCGTCCGTCGGGGCCACCGATCTGGTCGCCGACTACGCCCTGCCGCTGCCGCTGGCCGTCATCTGCGAGCTGCTCGGAGTTCCCGTCGGGGATCAGCACCTCTTCCACACCTGGTCGACCGAGCTCGTCGCGCCGTCATCGCCCGCCGCGGCGGGCGCCGCCGCCGGTGAGATGAGCGCGTACTTCGCCGCGCTCATCGCCGCCAAGGCCGGTGATCCCGGCCCGGATCTGATGAGTGCCTTGGTCCACGCCTCCACCGGACCGGACGGACTCTCTGCCGAGGAACTGCTCGGCATGGCCTTCCTGCTGCTCGTCGCGGGGCACGAGACCACCGTCAACCTCATCTCGGGCGGTGTCCTGAACCTGCTGTGCCACCCCGACCAGCTCGCCGCTCTGCAGGCGGATCCCGGCCTCCTCGACGGCGCCGTTGAGGAGATGCTTCGCCACGATGCTCCCGTCACCGCCGCGGCCTTCCGCTTTGCCGCGGAACCCGTGGAGATCGCGGGCGTCCTCATCGCGGCCGGCGACAGCGTGATGCTCTCCCTGGCCGCAGCCTCCCGCGACCCCGAACATTTCTCTGATCCCGACCGCTTCGACATCCGCCGTACCGCCCGTGGTCACCTCGCCTTCGGCCACGGCATCCACCACTGCCTGGGTGCGCCGCTCGCCCGCGTCGAAGGGCGGATCGCCGTGGAGACGCTGCTACGCCGGCTGCCGGACCTCGCCCTGGCCGTCGAACCCGACTCCCTCGTACGCCGCCCGGGATCCATGCTCAGGGGCCTCACCGCCCTGCCGGTGCGCTGGTCGCGGCGGCTCCCGGCATGACGCCGCCACCGATGGCGCTAGCATCCGTACCGGACCCAGGCCCCCGCCACCGCGGTGTGCACGTGGGCGCGAGCAACACAAGGAGCGAGAGTGTGACCCCTGGCACCGAACGGCCCACGCCGGTACGGCGTGACGCGCGGCGCAACCGCGAGCTGCTGCTGGCCGCCGCGCGCAAGGCCTTCGCCGCCCAGGGCCTGGACGCTCCCCTCGACGAGATCGCCCGCCGGGCCGGCGTCGGGAACGCCACCCTGTACCGGCACTTCCCCACCCGCGCCGCCCTGATCGACGCGGTGTTCCAGGACGCGCTCCAGGGAACGATCGCAGCCGGGGAAGAAGCCCGCGGCGCGACCGACGCCTGGGAAGGCCTGGCCCACTACCTGGAGGCGGTCTTCACGGTGCTGGCCGCGGACCGCGGCATCAACGATCTGATGACCACCCCGGTCGAGGGTGTGACCTCCCTCGACGCCGTCCACGTCCACAATCACCAGACGATGGCCCTGCTGGTGGACCGTGCCCAGCGGGACGGCGCGATGCGTTCCGATGTCACGGTCGAGGACCTGCTCATGAGCCTGGCCACGCTGGGCCGTTCCGCCCCCTCACTCGAGGCCGTGGGCCCTCCACATGCCTGGCGCCGGCAACTTGCCCTGTTCCTGGACGGCTTGCGCGCCGAGACACGCCCTACATCGGCCCTGCCCGCACCGAGCCTCACCGCGGAGCAACTGGCGGCCATCCTCCTCGACCTCGGCCCGCACCGCTCGACCTGAGCCGTCTGAGCTTGTCATCTCAGCTTTCCGTTTAACCTCGCAGGTCACCCGACCTGCTGATCTGCGCTTCTTCCCGGGACAGCGGAGGCGGCCGTTCTCCACGCTTCGAGATGTCGAGTCACGAAGCACGAGAGAACGGCCGCTGCGTATGAGTCTCCCCCTTGACCCGCCCACAGGCGACGGGTTGGGCATCTTGTCCCGCTTTCGGGTTGAGTTCACGACTGCCTGTACAGCAGATCGGCAGTCTGCTCCGAGAGCGGCTGACCCCTGCAGGCGCGGGGAGGACTCGGCGATCTCGATGTATCCGGCCATCTCTGGCTGTTGGCGTTCAACGTTGCACTTGTGCGCGGTACCGAGCTCCGGGATGAAGGAATGCGGCGCCCGCTGCGATCTGGGGCTGTGCATTTTGATCTTGCATTTTCGAGGGGCCCCTCGCTGTGCAAGGGGCCCCTCGGTGGAGCGGATTGGCTGTCCGGGTGTGTCAGCTGAGGTAGCGGGCCGCGGCGAAGTTCAGCTGGGGCAGGGTGCCGGTGGTCGCGCCGCCGATCACGACGATCTTTCCGCTGCTTTGCAGGCCGACGGCGCGCCCTCCGTCACCGCCGTTGGCGAAGGTGGTGCGGACCCATCCGACGCCAGCGGCCCCGAAGCTGGTGTCGGCCGCGCCGCTGGAGGTGAGGCGGTAGACGCCGAAGCTGCCAGCGACGGGGTCGGCGAAGCTGGTCAGGGCGTTGGTTTCACCGATGAACCCGGCGGAGACGATCCTGTCGCTGCTGTCGATGACGATGCCGCGTACGCCGTCGGCAAACAGGGTGGGGTTGATCTGGGTCCTGCCGCTGGTGCCGAAGGTGGTGTCGAGGGCGCCGCCGGTGGAGTAGCGGGTCCATCCGGCCTTCACGTTACCGCTGATTCCGACGGGGTCGGTGGAGTCGGTGTCGCCACCGAGAACGATCTTTCCGGTGCTCTGCAGGCCGACGGCGAAGGCAAGGTCGTTGAGGCTGTTGAAGTCGGTGTCAGTGAAGCCGCTGCTCCCGAACGTGGTCTCGAGGGACCCGGTGGAGGTGAACTGAGCGACGAGGAAGTCGTCCAGAGTCGTGGTGGTGGTGTCGAACCCGGCGACGACGAACTCGCCCGAGGACAGCAGCGCGAGCGCGAACACGTGCCCGGCTGCGCCGATGGACACGGATTCCTTGCCCGCGCCCCCGGCGAACGTGGTGTCGAGGGAGCCGTTGCCGTTGAGGCGGATCAAGCCCGGGTTGGCCCCGGCGACTCCGACACCGAGGATTTTGCCGGAGGAGTCGATGACCAGAGCACGTACCGCGTTGCCGAGAGTGGGGTCGATGCGGTAGGTGACAGTGCCAGGGACGCTGCCGCTCGGGTTGAACGTGGTGTCGAGAGCGCCGCTGGAGGTCAGGCGGGCGAAGGCGATGGCGCCTGTCGGTTCCGAGCCGACGAATCCACCGACGACGATGTTTCCGCTGGAGTCGATGGCCACCGCGCGGGCGACGTCTTCCGCAGTGGTGAAGTTGATGGTGACCAGACCGCCGGTGCCGAAGCTCGGATCGAGGGCTCCGTCTTTCTTCAGACGGGCGATGCCCCAGTCGCCGGTGGCTACGGGGCCGACGCGGCCGACGAGGACAAGCTTGTCGTTGGACTGGATGGCGAGTGCGTTGGCGATGGATGCCTGGCCGAAGTTCACGGTAACCGTTCCGGACGTGCCGAATGTGGTGTCGAGATCACCGGCGGTCATGGTTCACCTCGCGAGGGAGTGTCCGAGTCGCTGACAAGCCTTCATGCCGCGACCGTGGAGTTAGAGTGTGCCCGCCGGCGATAGACCGCACCAGTGCTGCGACAGCGCAGAGACGCGTCCGAACGCGCTCGGGTGCGTGCGACGGCTTACGGGACGTGTCCGCGCCGATAAGAAGTGACGCATGAGGCCAGTGCTGTATGGCGCCGCCCACCACCGACCCAACGAGTCATCTGTCGCCTGGCAGTGCTCTGGCCCCTGGCCGGCCTGCCATGGGCCCTGACGTAGCGCCTGCCGTGGGTCCTGACGCGAGACCCCCACCGATGCCACCTCATCCGCGTTTAAGCAGGTCAAGGGCCGCTTATCGAGGGTGGTGGAGAGCCCGTAGTCCATATCGTGCTCCGTTCCTGGTGCGCGGTCCGCGCGTCGTGCTTCTGTCTCCACTGTACCCCCGGGGGTATTTTTCGGGTCGCCGCTCCAGGGCGCCCGTAGGCCGGCGCCCGTCGATCCGCGCGGGATTTCGGCACGCCCGGACTATTGTCAGGAAACTTTACTTTTTACTAGGCTCTCTGCGGCGGCTTGGCGCGGCGCCCCCTCGATCGGGGTGTGACGCGCTCAGCGAGAGCTCTGACCCGGCCGCCGCGGTGGTGAGGGAACCACCGCTCGACCGGCGGGGATCGCGTGCGGGCCCCGCCGGAGTCCAGCTCTCGCCGTCGTTCGAGGTCAGGGAGTTCAGGGATGCGTCCCCAAGTCTCGGTAAGGCCTGTTCACATCGGAGTGTTCGCCGCGGTGCTCGTGCTGGTCGGCGGACTGTTGCTCGGCTGGTCCGGGCGGGCGGGAGCGGCGGCCGATCCGCTGCTCTCGCGGGGCAGGGCCGCCACGGCCTCGTCCACGGAGGGCTCGTCCTACGCGGCGGGCAAGGCGTTCGACGGGAACACCGGTACCCGGTGGGCGAGCACGGAGGGGAAGGACCCGCAGTGGCTGCGGGTCGACCTCGGGGCGAACGCCACCGTCTCGCGGATCAAGCTCTCCTGGGAGGCCGCGTACGCGAAGGCGTACCGGCTGGAGGTGTCGGCGGACGGGGCGACCTGGACCACCGTCGCCGAGGAGAAGGCCGGCAACGGCGGCACGGACGACTGGACCGGGCTGACCGGCAAGGGCCGGTACGTCCGGATGTACGGCACGGCCCGCGGTACGTCCTACGGGTACTCGCTGTTCGAGATGGAGGTCTACGGGGTCACGGACACCACGCCCTCGCCGACCGCCACGCCCTCGCCGACCGCCACGCCGTCGCCGACCGGGACCGCCCCGGGCGGGGCGTTCACCGTCGTCGCGGCCGGTGACATCGCGGCGCAGTGCACCGCCTCGGACAGCGCCTGCGCGCACCCGAAGACCGCCGCCCTCGCCCAGAGGATCGACCCGAAGTTCTATCTGACGATGGGTGACAACCAGTACGACGACGCCCGGCTGTCGGACTTCCGCGCCTACTACGACAAGAGCTGGGGCGCGTTCAAGGCGAAGACCCACCCCGTCCCCGGCAACCACGAGACCTACGACCCGGCCGGCTCGCTCTCCGGGTACAAGGCGTACTTCGGCAGCATCGCCTACCCGCAGGGCAAGAGCTGGTACAGCTTCGACGAGGGGAACTGGCACTTCGTCGCCCTCGACTCCAACGCCTTCGACCAGAGCGCCCAGATCGACTGGCTCAAGGCCGACCTCGCGGCCAACACCCGCAAGTGCGTCGCCGCCTACTGGCACCACCCGCTGTACTCCTCCGGCGGGCACGGCAACGACCCGGTCTCCCGGCCGGTGTGGCGGATCCTCTACGACGCCCGGGCGGACCTGGTGCTCAACGGGCACGACCACCACTACGAGCGGTTCGCCCCGCAGGACCCGGACGGGAAGGCCACCGCCGACGGGATCGTCGAGATCGTCGGCGGGATGGGCGGCGCCGAGCCGTACCCGATCGAGCAGGTCCAGCCGAACAGCCAGAAGCGGATCAGCGGCGACTACGGCGTGCTGAAGCTGGACTTCACCGACTCCGGGTACGGCTGGAGCTTCGTCGGGACGGACGGCAAGGCCAAGGACACCAGCCCGACCTACAGCTGCCACTGATGATGTACCTGGCCACCACGGGCCGTCGTCCGGACGCGCCGCGCCGCCCCGCCGGGGTGGGGCGGCGCGTCCCGGGCACGGTCGTCGCGCTCGGCGCGGTCAGCCTGGTCACGGACGTCTCCTCGGAGATGGTCACCGCCGTGCTGCCGCTCTACCTGGTCCTGGGCCTCGGCCTCTCACCCCTCCAGTTCGGTTTCCTCGACGGACTGTTCAACGGAGCCACGGCACTGGTCCGGCTCCTCGGCGGGCGGCTCGCCGATCGCGGCGCCGGCCGGCACCGGACCGTCGCGGGGGCGGGCTACCTGCTGTCGGCGCTCTCCCGGCTGGGCCTGCTGATGGCCGGCGGGGCCGCCGGCGGGATCGCCGCCGCGCTGGCCGCGGATCGGCTCGGCAAGGGCGTGCGCACCGCACCCCGGGACGCGATGATCACGCTCAGCGCACCGCCGGAGACCCTCGGCCGGGCGTTCGGCGTGCATCGGGCGATGGACACGACCGGGGCGCTGCTCGGCCCGCTGGTCGCCTTCGTGGTGCTGTGGGCGACCGCGGACGCGTACGACGCGGTGTTCGTGGTCAGCTTCGCCACCGGCCTGCTCGGTGTCGTGGTGCTGGGCCTCTTCGTCCCGGCCGACCCGTCGGCACCGCCGCCACGGGCCGCATCGACCCGCCCGGTCCCGTCCGCGCTCCCGAACGCGCTCCCGTCCGCTGCCCCGACCGCTGACGGGTCCGCTGCCCCGGCCGCGGGGCCGAACGCCGCACCCGGCCCGGCCGGCACGGCGGCCCGGTCGACTGCCGACCCCGCCTTCCGGCGGGTGGTCGCGGCCGCCGCGCTGCTGGGCGCCGCGACCGTCGGCGACTCCTTCCTCTACCTCCTGCTCCAGCGCGGCCTCGACCTGTCGGCCGCGCTCTTCCCCCTGCTGCCGCTCGGCGCGGCGGCCTGCTACCTGCTGCTGGCCGTCCCCGCCGGGCGGATCGCGGACCGCGCCGGACGGCGGATCCCGTTCCTGCTCGGCCACGGCGCGCTGCTCGCCGCCTACCTGACGCTCCTGGTCCCGTCGGGCCTGCCGACCGCCGTGCTGGTCCTGGTCCTCCTCGGCGTCTTCTACGCCGCCACCGACGGCGTGCTGATGGCGCTGGCCGCGCCCGCGCTCCCGGCCGCCGGCCGGGCGAGCGGCCTCGCCGTCCTGCAGACCGGACAGGCCCTGGCCCGTCTGGTCGGCGCGGCCGGGTTCGGCGCGGCCTGGACGTGGTGGGGGCCGCGCCCGGCCCTCGTCGCGGCCGCCCTCGCCCTGGCCACCGCACTCACCGCCGCCTGGCGGATCCTCCCGGGAAGGAAGGCGCGCCGATGAAGTCGCGAACGGTCCTGCTGGTCCTCGCCGCCCTCGTCCTCCTGGGCGGCTCCCTCGGCTACGTGGTGCACGCCCGCCAACGGGACGGCGGACCGCAACCCGTCGCCGCGGACGTCTCGTTCACGCTCGACCAGCCCGGTCTCTACTACCGCGACACCGCCACCGGCCGCGTCGCCCGCAGCCCGGGCGGCGAGCCCGGCGGCCCGTCCTGCGCCCGCTTCTACACCGCGGGGGACCGCGCCCTGTGCCTGCGCGCCCTGCCGGGCACCCCCGCCCGGACCCAGGCCGTGGTCTACGACCGGCGGTTCACCGAGCTCCGGTCGGTGATCGTCCCCGGGATCCCCAACCGGGCCCGGGTCTCGCCCTCCGGCCAGGTGCTCTCCTGGACCACCTTCGCCGTCGGCGACTCCTACGCGGCGGACCGCTTCTCCACCCGCACCTCGATCCTCGACCTGCGCACCGGCTACCTGATCAAGTCCGTCGAGGAGATCCCGCTGACGATCGGCGGCACCCGCTACCACGCCGCCGACGTCAACTACTGGGGCGTCAACTTCGCCGCCGACGACAACCGCTTCTACGCCACCGTCTCCACCGCCGGCCGCACCCACCTCGTCGAGGGCGACCTCAAGGCCTGGTCGGCCCGCACCCTACGGGAGAACGTGGAATGCCCCTCGCTCTCCCCGGACGGCACCCGGATCGCCTTCAAGAAGAAGGTCTCCGCCGATCCCGCCGCGCCCTGGCGCCTCCACGTCCTCGACCTGGCCGACCTCCACGAACACCCGCTGGCCGAGACCCGCAGTGTCGACGACCAGGCCGCCTGGCTCGACGACGCCACCCTCGCCTACGCCCTCCCGGCCCGGGCGGGCCAGGCCCCCGACGTCTGGGCCACCCCCGCCGACGGCACCGGCACGCCCCGCCTCCTCCTCCCCGGTGCCTCCTCCCCGGTCACCGTCCCGCCCCCGCCGGCCTGACGCCTGCCGGCCCGCCGCCGCCGGCCCGCCGCCTGCCGCACCGGCCCGGGACGGTGGGCCGCGCCGCCCCGTGGACGTGGACGAGGTGACCTCCGCGACGGCGCGCCGGCTGCGGGCGGCCCTCGACGCGCACGGGCCGGTGACTGCGGCGACCTCGCCCGGGGCAGATGACGCCGGAGGCCCCGTACCTGGCGAACAAGCTCGCCAGGGGCTTCGTCCGCGCCGACCAGACCGGGTCCACCTCCCGACGGTGCATGGCGGGCGCGGGCAGCGGCTCCAGGGTGTCGCCGGGTGGGGCGGCTTCTGGAGCGGCGCCCGCCTCCACGTCTGCGGCGGCGCCGCACGGATGGCCCAGGGACGTCGACCGGACGCTGCGCGAGATCGTCCGCGCCAACGGCCGTCTCACCGAGGAGGAGGCCGCCGCCCTGGTGGGCCGGGCCCGCCACCGGCAAGCGCCACGTCGGCGACGTCCGCCGACCCGCCGTTGCACCGGTCAGCGGCCCCGGCCCGGGCCGGCCGGCCGCGCCGCCAGCGGGTAACCCTCTGCGGGCCGGCCCCCGCAGCCCCGGCAGGACCGTCCAGGTGGCTCCGGCGTCCAGGACCGAACCGGGCCGAGCGGTCGCGGTGGGAAAGGCGAGCGGTTTTCGGGCAGTGCGGCGATCGAGCGGTCGATGGCCCCCAGCTGATGGTGCCGTAGCTCCTCGGGCTGGTGTTGTCGTGCAGGGCCTCCATATTCCTGTCCACCTCGCCCTGCCACATCTTCGTGGCCTCCTGCGCGGTGATGTGCAGCCCGTGGGCGATCCGCTCCCACGACGTGCCCCGGACCACCTCGGCGGCGGCCGCGCGTTTCCCCTGGACAAGGGCGCGTTTCCCCTGGACAGAAGGATCCGTACCGCACTGCTGCACCGCGGTCCCGACCCGCGATCCGACCTGGCGGCCCGGGACGCCCCGGCGGCTGCGCGCGGTCGGCTGGCGCTCTGTGGGGTGGCCGTTCTGGTTCTGTTTCGGAGCGGAGCGGCTCCTGGTGGCCGAGGCTGATCTCGACTGTGCTCGCCGTCGGCGAGTTGCAGGGTCTCCTTGTGTTTGCGCGGCACGTTGAGGTGCCCTTCCCGCTCGCGGTGCTGGGTGGCTGCGGCGAGGTTTCGGGCCTCTTTCTCCGCGTGTGTCACCTTCTCGGCCGGCTTTTTCGGGCGGCCGGTCAGTTCCGGTCGGCGACGCCGGCCTCCAGGACGGAGACCACGGCGAACAGCGAGAAGCAGA
Organism: Kitasatospora sp. NPDC058444; assembly: GCF_042721415.1. Lineage (NCBI taxonomy): Bacteria > Bacillati > Actinomycetota > Actinomycetes > Kitasatosporales > Streptomycetaceae > Kitasatospora > Kitasatospora sp. NPDC058444. The sequence continues at coordinate 25,834 of NZ_JBHXLL010000059.1, forward strand.
CGGCGCCGAGGCCGACCAGGACCCGGGCCGCGACCGTCACGTCCGGGTCGGCCGACTCGAACAGGAACGCCGACATGAACAGGCACAGCAGTGTGGTGCCGACCGGGACCAGCGGGGCGCGGCCGGCCGGCGGCGCGGCACGGCGCCAGCCGAGGGCGAGCAGCAGCACCGCGCTCAGCACTGTCCAGCACAGCAGACCCAGCCCGATCTGCACGTACCCGGTGGCCAGTTGACCAGGCCGGGGGTCCAGGGCGACGACGACCAGGCCCCCGGTGATGTCCATGGCGCCGAGCACGGCGGCCGGGACGAGCCACCAGACCCGCTCCCGCCGGGTGTACGTGTTCCGGATCTGCCGCAGCAGGGTGATCACCAGCCCGATCAGGGCGGTGCAGACGATCGCCTGGTCGACCACCACATGCCCGGCCGTGAAGCGCCCGTCCGAGTCCCCGCCGCCCCCGTTGGCCAGCATGACGATCGCCCATGCCCAGGCGGCGGCGGCCGCAAGGACTGGGACCGCCACCAGCACCCAGGCCGCGGACCGGCCGAACGGCGCGGGCGAGCGCGGCGGGGAACCCTCCGGCAGGACGGCGTTCTGCCCGATCAGCGTGAAGCGGGTGGCGACCGCGGCCACCGACGAGGCGCACACGCAGACCAGGCCGATGCCGAGGACCACGCTGCCGGCCACGAAGTCGGCCACCGGCCGGTGGCTCTCCGCCAGCAGGCCCAGCCCGTAGCCGACGGCGGCCCCGGCCACCGCGAAGCCGAACGCCGGGTAGCCGATCCGTTCCAACACGCCGAAACGGCCGATCAGTTGCCGCACGACGGTCGCCGCGACGGCGAACAGGCAGAGACAGACGGCGGCCAGGAAGACCAGCGTCAGGCCCGCGACCCGGGCGCTCGGCCCGGTGGAGTGCGCGAGGACGTAGCCGCCGAGCGCGGCCGACACCGCGCCCATGAGCAGCGGAATCACCCGGAGCAGCACGCTCATTCCGTGGTTCACCAGGTCTCCTCGCTCCCTCGCGCTCGCCGGTTCCGGGCGGCAGTCAGTGTTCAGCCCACAGGGTCTCCGGCCGGGACCCCGGCGGCGGGTGTCCACGGATTTCGTCCGATCGGCTCACGGCGACACCCGCCGTGCGGGACCCCGGCGGTGGCCTTGTGAGTGGGTGGGGTGGTGTCAGTCGATGGTCAGCAGTGTGCTCATCGAGGGGAAGGAGCCGCTGAGCTCGGCTTCTTCTTGAAGAGGGCCGTGGATTTCCGCTGCTACGGGGTGACCAATCTGCTGTCATGACCCGCTGATTGTGCCTAGCCTCCATGTTTCGGTTCGCGTCGGTTGATCTGAGGCGATCCCTGTATCGGAGGTCTCGAGGCCGCCGTTGGAGGTTGGGCATGCCGAGGGCCCGGCGCGATGGCCGGGTGCTCCTGGGCCCTCGTGTCGTGTCGTGGTCAGGGGCGGCTTGGTCTGTCAGGTGGCCGGTCGGGGTAGTGCCGCCAGGCGGCTGAACGCCGCGGCCAGTTCGTGGCGCGCCAGGGCCAGGTGGCGGCGATCCGCAGGTGTATGCGGCGGGCTCCGCGCGTGATCAGGGCCGCAGCGTGCAGGAGGCGGTAGCGGAGCTTCTTGGGCTCGGCGGTGGCCAACTCGCCTTCCAGTAGCAGGGTCCGGGCCCAGACGAGGAGGCCGATGGCGGTCAGGGACAGCTCCAGCCAGGCTGGTTGATGGCGAAGTGGCGGGAGGGGAAGCGGCCGAAGCCGGTGGTCTTGCCGCAGCGGATGTGGTCCTCGACTCTGGCGTGCGCGCGGTGGCGGACCTCCAGGTACTGGATCGAACCGCCGTCGGCGACGGGTGTGTCGGTGAGGAAGACCTGGTGGCGCATGCCTTCGTCCTGGTCGAACAGGGAGAGCTGGGCGCCGGGGTGGGGACGCTCGCGTCGGACGATCATGCGGGTGCCGCCCGGATATCCGGTGAGGTCGACCAGGCCGGTCGGCTCGGCGACCTCGGCGCCGGCACGAAGGGTCCCGTCCTGTTCCAGGGCCGGGTGCCAGACCTGGTCGGGCAGGATCCGGATGGCCTTGCGGACCTGTTCGGTGACGGCATGCCCGACGGAGAAGGTGGTCTGGGTGCCTTGCCGCCGCAGGGCGCGTAGGTGGGCGAGGAAGGTCTTGGCGCTGCCCGCGGTGTCGGCGCCCCCGCGTCCGCGGGGAGAACAACTGCGGGAGCGGGAGGAATTGGGCGGGCTGCGGCTGACCCCGCGCTCGCAGGGAGGATGTGGAGGCCGTGAGGACGACGTCGACGGCTGCCAGCTGACCCCCGCGCTCGCGGGGAGGACCCTTCGCGACCTGCACCGTTCTGACGACCTTGCCATCTCGTGACCAGACTGCCGAGGAGCACGAGCCGGGCTGGCCTGTTGAGGTGTCAAGGAGCAGCGCCCATGGTGGCAGACGGCCACGACACCGTGCTCCGCGATCGCCACCGGACGTCCGGGCAGGGTTTGAGCCGCGTGGATCGGGACGGAGCCGAGGGAAGGAGCCATTGTCACGGACTGCAGCACCGCATGACGGCTGGCCCTGAAGACGAGCCAAGCCCCTGGGGGCGCGGGGAGGACCCACTCGACGTCCCTTTCTCCGTCTCCATGGTCGGCTGCCCCCGCAGGCGCGGGGAGGACGTGGGCGGGCGTCGTGGTGCTCATCGGCGGTCCGGCTGACCCCCGCGCATGCGGGGAGGACACCGCGGCCATGACCTGGGCGTGCCCGACGACCGGCTGACCCCCGCGCATGCGGGGAGGACACCGCGGCCATGACCTGGGCGTGCCCGACGACCGGCTGACCCCCGCGCATGCGGGGAGGACCTTCGCGACCTGCACCGTTCTGACGGCTTTGCCAGTTCTTGACCATCCTGCCGAGGGGCACGAGGCGGGCTGGCCTGTTGAGGTGTCAAGGAGCAGCGCCCATGGTGGCAGACGGCCGCGACTGCGTGCTCCGCGGTCGCCATCGGGCGTCCGGGCAGGGCTTGAGCCCGCGTGGATCGGGACGGAGCCGAGGGGAGGAGGCATCGTCAAGAGAAGCGACAGCGTCCATGGTCACCGATGAGTGGAGTACCGCACCAGGTACGGGGCCGTTGCCCTCGAGTTATTGGGTGCTCCAGCGGTGCGGATGGTCTGGATCGGTGGGGCAGGCGAAGACGTTGAGTTCGCCGCGCCGGCCTACGGTGACTTCGGTGGGGGTGGCGTATTGGTGGGTGGGCAGGTGTCGGTCTTCCAGTGGCTTCCAGCTGCTGCTGCCGCCGTCCCACTCTGTGCTGTCGATGGTCAGCAGGAGGCGCATCGGTGTGCCGCAGGTCTGGCAGTCCATGGGGTACGGGTCGGTGGCGTGCCAGGAGGCGAAGCCGCCTGCGCGCCAGCCGGGCGGGATGGACAGGTCGTACTGGTAGCCGATCGGCTTGGCCGTGTTCTCGTCCGTCGATTGCTTGGCTTTGTCTTCTTGGGCTTCGTCCCAGGCGTCGATCCGGGCGCACAGGTCCTTGGGTAGGAGGCCGGCGAACGGGTAGGTGGCCACCTGCTCCGGGTGCAGGGCGCAGGGCTCGGGAACGAACCCGTCCGATCCGACGACCGGAGGCTGCGGCTGCGGTGCCAGCACCTCGTCGACGTCCGACGACCGCCTCCAGTGCAGGTGCAGCGCCGGGTCGTACCGGCTCGGGCCGTGGGCGTCGAAGGGGCACCAGAACACCTGGAGCAGGTCGCAGCCTCCCGGTCCGGCCGGGAGGTCGGGGACATGGCGCCGGTACAGCTGAGCCAGGCCGATCATCGGCAGCGGATCCGTCTCCGATGTCCCCGGGATCCGGTGCTCCCGGTGCAGTTCCTGCAGCAGCTCCTGTTCCTCCTCTGTCGGGCCTGCGGCCTGGTTTCGGGCCCAGGCGGCGGCCAGCACCTGCCGGTAGTGGTGGATGTCGACCGGGCGCCGCCCCCGCCCGCGGCCGTGCGCCACACGGCACACCGGCCACGGCTCGTCCGCCGGCCACAGCATGGGACCGCCGACCGAGCTGTCCGATGTCTGCGGACTGCCGGGCCGCGGGTGCAGCCGCGTCGTCGTGCCCCGGTGGGCAGCCAGTTCCGGGAAGAGCGCCTCGACATCGATCGGGCGTAAGGGCGTGGTCCTCGTCATGGAAGGCGACGCTAGCCATTCGGCGACCCCCGTAGTGCGGTGCTGCTGTCGAATACCCGTGGCTATGGCGTAGTCGACCCCTACGGGGCTGACCCCCGCGGGCCCGGGGAGGACGCCAACGGCGCGAAGCTGCCCCCCCGGCTACCTCTGCTGACCCCGGCGGGCGCGGGGAGGACATGCCGAGCTCGGCGAGTCCGCGCGTCATGGCCGGCTGACCCCCGCGCTCGCGGGAGGACGCCCGCACCTCGGCCTGGACCGCAGCCACGATCAGCTGACCCCCGCAGGCGGGGGGGAGGAGCTGGAGGAGACGCCGCAGGCGTCCTCGATGGCCGGCTGACCCCCGCGGGCGCGGGGGAGGACTGCACGGTCAGCCGTACGGCGGCTGGCCACTCCGGCTGACCTCCGCGGGCGCGGGGAGGTCGCCGCTGGTGTCGCCTGCGTTGGCCGGCTGCCCTTCGTGCTCGCGGGGGGACTGCAGGGTGAGGCCGCTGACCGTACGTTCCGAAGCGAGTAGCCTCGCAGCAGACGAGAGATGGAGTGTCGCCATGAGTCAGCCCGTGCACGACGGAATCGAGCTGATCCCCCGGCCCGAGCGAAGTCCGGCCGCGCTGAAGGCCGCCTTGGCCGTCGTCGCTGCGGACCGCCTTCCGGAGATGATCGACGGGCAGACGAGGGCGATGGCCGAGGCCATCGCCACGGGCAGCGTCCAGCCGATCCGGGCTTTCGTCGCGCACTGGGCCGCCGTCGTGGAGGTCGAGCGGCACCCGGCCACTGCCCAGGCCTACCACCGGGCGAATTACCTCGCGAACCACGCCGGCACCGTGCAGGAGTGCCGGGAGCACGCCACCACTGTCGCCGAGCTCTACCGCGCCGCCTACGCGGCGGTGAACGCGTGACCTGGAGCTGGGAGTACCTGCCCAGCGAGCGGCACGTCACCGCCGGCGCCCTGGCCGACTTCCTTGCCGCTGTCGAGCAGCGGGCCGCCGAACTGGTCCGCGCCGCCGAGGCGCTCTACCTCGACGGCACCTCCTACCAGGGTAGCGGCGAGTCGATGCGCTACCTCGACGTCGCCGGAGGCCTGCTCGCCTACTACGTCGTTCCCCGCCTGGAGCTCGTCGTCGTCTGCCAGCTCACACCACCGCCGACACCCTGACCGACTGACCCCCGCGGGCGCAGGGAGGGCACGGAGGCGAGGATGCCGCCCGCGTCGGCCACCGGCTGACCCCGCAGGCGCGGGGAGGGCGCGCAGCAGGGTCGGGTCGATGCCGGTGTGGCCGGCTGACCCCCGCGCCTGCGGGGAGAACTCGTCGGCCGGCGCCCGGCGGGCCCAGGTGCTCGGCTGACCCCCACAGGCGCGGGGAGGACCGGCCAGGGCCGTGATGGGCGGCTGCCCCAGCGGGCGAGGGGAGGACGGGAAGCAGGGCGACGGGGACGACGCTTCGGCCGGCTGACCCCCGCGCTCGCGGGGAGGACTCGGGTGGCCGCGGAGGGAGAAACCTCAACCTCGGCTGACCGTGCCCCTGGTGAACGGCTGACCCCCGCGCCTGCGGGGAGAACGTGCGGCCGGCGGCTCGGGGGCGATCTGCGGCTGACCCCCGCGCTCGCGGGGAGAACGTCACCGACCTGCCCACCCTGACCGACGAAGGCGGCTGACCCCCGCGCTCGCGGGGAGAACTCCTCCACCGCCTCCTGGACCAGGTCCACGAACGGCTGACCCCCGCGTTCGCGGGGAAGACTCGAAGAGGGTCGGCTCGACGGCGGCCGGGCGCGGCTGACCCCCGCAGGCGCGGGGAGGACTTGCTGAGCCCTCTCATGACGGCGTGGATCAACGGCTGACCCCCGCAGGCGCGGGGAGGACATCATGTTGTTGATGCCTTTAGCTGACATATAGCGCCGACGTCTGTCACCGCTGGCCGACCCACCGACAACGCCCCTGGTCATTCAGATGGGTGCGGCTCGTTTCGAGTGACGGCCGCGAAGGGGCCGGCACCGGCACTGCGGGGGCCAGGGTCGTGTGGGCCAGCACCTCCGGTGAGCGCAACGACACGGCGCTCGCGCTCGTCGACTGGCGGGGAGCGTCATTCCGATCGTGCGATATTCCCTGGCACGCTGGCGGTTGTCCTGGGGAGAACATGGTGGTGGCCGGTGGTTTCCAGGGCAGGGCAGCCCCTGCTGATGCACCGGCGAACGGGGCTGCTGGCAGCCCTGGTGGGTCCGGGGCGGTCCGGGCCCACCAGGGGCGCGTCTCGGTCAGGCCGGGGTGACCTGGGCCCGGTAGCGGGCCGGGTTGCTGCCGGGGTTGCGGTGGGCCTCCACGCTGATGGTCACCGTGCCGGGGGTGGGGCCCGCGGTGAGCTGGGGGGCCTTCGCCGTGCCCTGGGCGTCGGTGACCGCCTCCGCGGTCGCGGCACCGTTGGGGAAGTGGGAGCCGGTGCCGCCGGAGACGGTGAACAGCACGGGAATTCCCGCGAGCAGCGAGCCGTCGTCGGTGCTCCTGGCGGTTACCGTGAGGCGCTTCTTGAAGGCCGCGGCCGGCGTGGTCTTCTGGTTGTCGCAGGACGCCTGCCCGGAGAGGTTCGCGCGGGTCTTCGGCACTGTGGGTGCCGGTGCGGGTGCCGGCTTCGGAGCGGTGAACGTCACCTTCCGCACGGTGCCGCTGTCAAGGATGTAGAGGTTGTCCTGCGCGTCCACGGCCACCGCGTTCGGAAGCGCCAGCCGCGCTTTGATGGCGGGGCCGCCGTCCCCTCCGGTGCCCTGCTTGCCGTCTCCCGCGACGGTGGTGATGGTCCCGTCGCCGGCCGACACCATGCGCACCCGGTAGTTGTGTGAGTCTGCGATGTAGAGGTTGCCCCGGGAGTCCAGCGCCACCCCTTCAGGACGGTCGAAGTAGGCCTCGCGTGCGGGGCCGCCGTCACCGCTGTACAGGCGAAACCCTCTTCCCGCAATGGTGGTGATGGTCTGGTCGCTCGCCGACACCCTGCGCACCGCTTCGAGCATCCCGTCGGCCAGGTAGAGGTTGCCCTCGGCATCCACCGCCAGACCGTTCGGGGTGTAGATGGCCGTGAGCCGAGCGGGGCCTCCATCGCCGCCGCCCTCGGCCCTGCCGGTGCCCACGACGGTGGTGATGGTCTGGTCGACGGCCGACACCCTGCGCACCCGGGAGTCGCTCGCGATGAAGAGGTTGCCTTGCGCGTCCACGCACAGCGCCTCCGGCGCCTGGAGCCGGGCACGGGTGGCGGGGCCGCCGTCACCACCGAAGCCGCGCTCACCGGTACCCGCCACCGTCGTGATGGTCCCGTCACTTGCCGACACCTTGCGCACCCGGTGGTGCTCGGTGTCGGAGATGTAGAGGTTGCCGTGCGCGTCGACCGCCACCCCTTGCGGCTCATACAGCGGCGGGCGGGTGGCGGGACCATCACCACCGCTCCCGGCATGCCTGTCTCCCGCGATGGTGGTGATGATCCCGTCGCCCGCCGACACCTTCCGTATCCGGCTGCGGCCGGTGTCGGCGATGTAGAGGTTGCCGTGGGCGTCCACCGCCACCGCCGACGGGAAGGTGAGATCCGCTTGTGTCGCGGGCCCGCCGTCGCCCTTGCCGTCCGTGAACTCCAAGCAGCCCGCGACGGTGGTGATGATCCCCACCACGCCGTCCCCGGGTCCCGTCTTCGCCATGCGAGCCCTCCCCTTGGTCGTATGAACATCACGGGAGCCTAGTGAGCCGCACCGTTCGGGCTCGCAGTACCGGCCGGTATCACCCGTTTGGCCTACGCGGGCCCCCGTCGATCGCAGCGACGGCCCCGGCGAACTGCGTCCGTCCACGGCCCAGGGCCGCGCGCTCGGCGTCGTCCGGTCCGGGCCGGCCAGGACCGGGGAAGCTCCGGCGTCCTGCGCGACTTTCGGCCTTCGCCCCCAATGGGTGCCGTGCTGTGGTCGTTCCCTGCGCGAGGGGTGAGCGACGTGGACTCGGCCGGGACCATCGCGCGCTTCGAACGGCACACCGGCCCCGGCTCGCTACTGCGGTCCCGTGCGGTGTCCGCGACAGGCGGTGCGCGATGTCCGGTTAGCGCCTTCAACAGGTCGTAACCGACTGATTGTCTGGGCTTCGCGCGGCGTGCCGGCCGGTGCACCGCGAACCGCGGGGCGGGGAGGGGCAATGAGCCAGGAGCGAGGAACCGGCGAGCGGGCCGGCGCCGACACCACGGCCGGGGCGTTCGGTCAGTGGGCACGCGAGGGCAAGGACATCTCGCAGACCGCGATCGACGCTGTCAAGGTCGCCTTGCCGGCGCTGCTGAAGCTGGTTCCCGGCATCGGGACGGTGGCGGGCGCGGCGATGGGGCTGATCCTGCAGCACCTGTTCCCCGGCCCGGACGTGTGGAGCCAGCTGCGCGAGAAGGTCGAGAAACTGATCGGCGAGAAGCTCAACCAGGCGTACTACGAACAACTGCAGGCGGACCTGAACGGCCTGCGGACCGCCGCCGAGGACTACAGCGACCTCGCCCGTCTCGGCGAGGACCTTCCCGCCATCCGGGCGAAATGGATCGCCACCGAGACGGTCATCGCCGCGGCGGCACCACGCTTCAACCCCACCGGCACGCAGCTGAACCCGGTCCTGGTCCTGCCGCTGTTCATCCAGGTCGTCAACCTCCACTTGGTCCTGCTCCGTGACATGACCCTGCACGGCCGCGCTTGGGGCTTCGAACCCTCGACCGTGGACACGTTCAGTGGGAAGCTCACCAAAATCGTCGGGACCCAGGACCCCGACTCCTACCCCAACCGTGCCAAACGCACCTACGACAAGGGCTTCAACGCCTACAGCGCCGACGAGGACCGCCTGCGCTACGAACGCGAGATGGTCTTCAACGGCTGGGCCCAGCACAGCTCCTGGCCCTACTTCGACGCCCTCCAGTACCCCGAGGGTCACGATGTCGACCTGGACTGGGTCGTCTACGACGGCCCGCTCGGCAGGATCATGGAGGATATGCCCGCCGCCGTGCGCGCACGTCCCCTGCCGTACACGCAGGTCCGCGACCTCACCGTGTACCGCAGCAGCGTCAAGGACGGCTCGCGCGTCGCGGGCGCCCGCTGGCAGCCCTGGAACGGCAAGCCCGTCGGTCCGGTCGTGTCGGTCGGCAAGACCGACACCGGCGCCCCGAGCCCGATCGAGACCGGCGCCCGCCCCGTCACCCACGTGTGGGGCATCGAGTGGGACGGCGCCGAACACGGGGTGCTCAAGCTCGCGTTCGGCGTCGGCGGCGAGAACGACACCACCAAGGCGCCCCCGGGATGGGTCGGCAACACGGGCACCCTGAGCCGCGACGGGATCGACTTCTACCGCACCGACTACGTCCTCTCCGACATCCAGGGCGGCAAGTTCAACGACTGGGGGCGCCCCGTCATCGCCGGCATCGAATGGATGGCGTTCGGGTTCCGCCCGCTGCCAACACACCACAGGCCCTCGGAGAAACCCGCGGCGGGCGGACAGTACCTGCTCCAGTCCGTGCACGACGGCCGCTACCTCGTGCCGAAGAGCCTCGCGCAGGGCTCGCAGATCGGCCTGACCCGCGACTTCGACGCCACAGGGGCCCTCTGGTCGCCCGACGACGCCGGATGCCTGAGGAACACCGCGTCCGGGGCGTACCTGCGCGTGAAGCCTCCCGCGGTCGCCGTGACCCTGGACGTGCCAGGCACGTCGTTCGCGTGGACGCGCCAGGACGACGGCACGTACGTCGTCAGCCGAGGAGCACAGGGATTCCTGACGACGAACGTGGACACGCTCGTGGAGGCCGCCGTGTTCGACCCGGAAGACCTCCGGATGAGGTGGGTCTTCGTCAAGGTCGCCCCCCCGGCGCCGACACGACGGGACCCGGCCGAGCCTGGCCCTTCGCACGCGGCGCCGCGACGTGGGCTACTTCGAGGCCGCCGTCACCGTCTCCAACCCCTCCCGAGGCAGGACCATCCCGGCGAACTGGCGCCTGTCCCTCGTCCTGCCCCCACAACTCGGCGGCCCGGTGAACGCCACCGGCCACCCGATCACACCCGAGGTGGTCTCCGCGAAACCCCACGACCGCGGACTGCTCGTCGAACTGAGCGCCGCGCCCTGGTCGGCCCGCAAGGCGATCGAACCGGGCGAGACCTTCACCTTCACCCTGACCGGGGGAGCAGCCACCGCCACCACCGACATCAGGGACGTCCACATCTGGGCGGACGTCCCGCGCATCGACGGCCTTCCGATCGAGAACACCACACACCCCGAGCACGGTACCCACCCGAACCCCTGACACCCCCGTCCCTGGTACGCACGGCGCGCCCCGGGCCTGGGCCTTCGGGCCCGGGGCGCGAGGACCGAGCCGGTTCACGGGCCCGGTGGTTCTCGCCGGCGATCAACGCCGAGGACGCCGCGTCGCCGTCGCCCCGCAGCCTTCGGTGGGGTTCTGGCGGCCGTCCGGCCCAGCCGGAGATCCGGCCCACGGTGTTCAGGCAGCACGGCAACAGCTCGAAGGAGCGGAGGCACTGCCGGCCCCGTGGCCGCAGACCTGTCCGGCGTACCTGGAGGCCGGTCGGCCCGCCATCTCGCGGCGAGCCGGCCGGTCGAGAGGCGGGGCGTGGCTAGCTCGCGGCGGTGACGGGGACGGGGACCATGGGCAGGCGGGTGGGGAAGTGGATGGCCAGTGCGGTGGAGCGCACCGGCCCGGTGGCGGCCGGGGCCAGGTGCCAGCGGCGGGTCACGGTGGCGAGGATCGTGATGATCTCGTTGACGGCGAACGCGGAGCCGATGCAGCGGTGCGGGCCGGCGCCGAAGGGCAGGAAGGCGCGCTTCGCTTCGGCGGTGGGCTCGATCCACCGGTCCGGGTCGAACCGCTCGGGCGCGGGGAAGAACGCCGGGTTGTGGTGCAGGACGTAGGGGCTCCACAGCATCAGCGTCCCCGCCGGGACACGGTGCCCGCCCAGGTCGAGGTCGGTGTGCGGGGAGCGGGTGAACAGGAACGCCGGCGAGTGGAACCGCAGCACCTCGTCGACCAGACGGGGCAGATAGTCGAGGCGGGTGATGGCCTCGTACGTCACCGGGCCGTCGCCGAGGACGTCGTCGAGTTCGGCCCGTACCTTCGCCGCGATGTGCGGACGGGATCCCAGGATGTGGAAGATCCAGGCCAGCGTACGGGCGGTGGTCTCGGACCCGACCGCGAGCAGCCCGGCGCACTCGTCGTGGATCTGGGCGTCCGTCATCCGCTCGCCGCTCTCCTCGTCCTGGGCGTCCAGCAGCATGGACAGCAGGTCGCCGTGGCGGACCGCGGTGGCACGGTAGTCGGCGATGATCCGGTCGATCACCGCGTGCATGTCGCGCAGCGACCGCTCGTAGCGCCGGTTGGCGGGCAGCGGGAGCCGGAACGGCAGCTGCGAGGGGGACAGGGCCCGCATGGCGACACCGGTGGCCACCGTCGGCATGGAGCGCATCGCCACCGCGGCGGCCTCCTCCGCCAGCCCCGGCGCCGAGAACAGGCACACCATCACCGCCGCGGCGCTGATCCTGAACATCTCCTGGTCGACTGCGATGGTGCGGCCGCTGTGCCAGCGCGCCGACATGTCCTGCGCGACGTCGCGGATGAGTTCGGTGTAGGCGCCGAACCGCGAAGCCGAGAACGCCGGCCGCAACAGGTTCCGTTGACGTTTGTGGAAGTCCCCTTCCGAGGCGACGATGCTGTTCCCGGTGACCGCCTTGCCTTTTTCGAACAGGGCGCCCTTGTTGAAGTCCTGATTGCGGGTCACCAGGACTTCCCACACCGCCTCGGGACTGACCAGGAGATGCGCCGGCCGGGGTCCCAGCCGCAGTGCGGCCACGTCACACGTTCCCGCCAGGGAGGACAGGAACGCCAGCGGCCGGCGCCACAGCTCCCACGCGTGCCCCAACAGGGGAAGGGCACCGGGGGCGTCAAGCACCCTCGATCGATCCATCATTCGAGCTCCAGCAATGTCGGACGACATGGTCTCCGGCCCGCTACGTGCCCCTGGCAGACGTCGTGCAAGCACGCCAGGACGGCACTCAAGGGCACCCAACACCGGTGGTTCGGCCATATCCGGCAGGAGGGGATCAGCAGAGCAAGGGGGACCATTCGCCGGTCGGGCCGGTGTAGCGGGACGAGGGGTCCGCTGCCCACCAGAGGTGGTCGAGCGAGGCGAGGATCGAGTAGGTGCTGAGGGTGTTCAGGCAGCGGCAGTCGGTGTACTTGGTGCGGTAGGCCGCCTCGATGAGGGGGACCCGCTGCTGCCAGGTGGCGGTGTCGTAGCCGCGGCATCCGGGGCAGTTCTGGAAGTGGGCCAGGCAGGCGTGGAGCAGGTGGTCGTAGCGGGCTTTGTCCTGGCAGCGCGAGCGCAGGTCGTAGTCGTCGGGGGTGGGGCTGGGCGGCAGAGGGTTGAGGGTGTTGAGTACGGGGTCGCCGTAGGGGTCGACCTTGGCTTTCTTTCGGCGGGCGGGGGCGGTCAGGTGGTCGAGGAGGACGTCGGCTTGGTAGCGGGCCATGTAGACCTGCCAGACCAGCAGCCGGCCTGCGATGTGCAGGGCCCAGTCGGCGCCTTGGTCGATGGCCCACGCCCAGACATCGGTACAGAACCGGCGGACGATGTCGACGCTTTCCATGCCGGTGTGGGCGGCGATGAAGGTGAGGGTGTTGTAGTACTCGTTGGCGGTGTTGTCGTGGCGGCGGTCACAGGCGTCGTGCGTCACCACGGCGGCCAGCGCGACCGCGTCGATGGTGTTGTCGTCCCCGATGAGTGGGCCCTGCTCGTGGCGGGCTTGGAGGGTCAACGCCCGGATCGCGGCGTTGATCACGCGGTACCGGATGGTGCGGAGCTCGTCGTCGGGGAGACGAAGCCGCTTGGCCTTGGGGTGGAGGACGTCGGCGTAGATGGCTTGGGTCGATGCCAGCCAGGCGTCCATGATCTTGCGTTCCTGGCCGTCGACCGCGTGGTCGCGGTGGACGTGGTCGATGTACTCCACGACGCGTTGTGCGCAGATGTCGAGGGTCTCGGGCATCTGTTCGGCGAAGTGATAGTAGTCGGCGAAGGAGTCGAACAGGCTGACGGAGCAGGATCCGTGCACACACTCTCGGCACAGACGGTTGTTGTCGATGAGGCACCAGGCGTACCCGTAGGTCTGTTCGGCCACTGCGTGCCAGAAAGGGGTGTCGGGTACCGGGATCGCTTCGGTCATGGCCCGCAGCAGTGCCGTGCCGCGGGCAGCGAAGCCGTGGCGGCGTGGGGCGTCCGTGGCGAGGGGAAGGTCGGGGAAGTCCTTCGGGGCCCGGGTCTTGGCCAGGTTCTCCTGGAAGGGGATGCCTTTCATGTGGGAGTCGTAGGTGCCGACCGGATTGCGACTGTTGAACAGCCGGGGTCCCATCGTCGGGTTCCAGGTCTTCCTGAGGTCGGGAATGCGTCGCATGTCGGCGGCGAGGCGGCTCGCGGTCAGCTCGTCGGGCCGGAAGAGGTCCGGCCCGTACAGAGCGGTGGCGACGGCGGAGTCTCCTCGTTCGTGGAGGCGCCCTGCTATGCCCATGAGATGTCGTCCTCAGCGTTGTCGTCGTCGCATCCCGTGCACCTTCGGGAGAGTTCTTTCCAGACGCGCCATCGCTAATCTCACGGTCAATCCCCTCCAACCGAAGTACCGGCGATTGGGTCATTTCCCGACTGCTTGAGGTGGCTCGGTCTTCTGCGGGCCGAGCCCCGTCAGTTCCGTGAGGCGGACCGGGGACCGGTGGAGGCGGAAGGACAACCGCAGCAGGTGGCCGGCCACGGACTCCTCCGGTAGCGGTGCCAGGCTGCGGGCCATCGGCCGGGAGGTCATGGGGTCGTCCGTTGTTCGCCGGTCCGTGCACCGCCGTCGCACCAGGCGGCTGTCTGCTGCGTGTAGGCGGCCAGGCGGGGAAGGAGGCGGGCCTTGGCGCCGCGGCGGGCGCCCGCGAGGTGGGGCAGGTCGCGGACAAGGTCCGGGCCACCCAGCAGTCGCCCGCCCCAGCCACGGTCCCGCACCAGTGGGCTGAACAGGTAGTCGCCCTCGGTGACCTGAGTCCACACCAGGACCGACGCGCAGATCCGCAGTTCGGGAGCCGCGTCGAGGGTGGGCAGGCCATCGGTGAGGTGGGCCCAGTGGGCCGGCGGGATGCTCCAGTCCTCAAGCACCGTTCGGCGGCGCTGGTAGTCGATGCGGTGTTCCTGACCGTCGAGTTCGGCGGCGATCGCGTCGAGCCCGAGAAGGAACTGCTGCCAGGTGTCCTCGCCGTCCGTACGCAATCGGAGCTGTTGAAGCCCGGAGAGGGCGTGCCCGCGCGGGATCCCGAGCAGACGGGCACTGTCGGAGAAGGTACCGCCGCTGGTCATCTCGGCGAGCTTGAGGGTGGCGGCCCGCCGCGCCAGACGTGCGTTGTTGCGGCTGGCGACGGTGAGGCGGGTAGTGAAGTGGGCCAGGTGGCGCTCGTAGGCGGCGTTCGGCAGGAGCTGGGGGATCTCCTGGGCCGTGAAGCGGCAGGTGCGCGTCGGTACGCGCAGGGCCGCGGACGTGCCGGCGCCGGCCGTGGCGTGGAAGCCGCCCCGTTGGACGGCAAGCGCGCGGGCGAGTGGCAGGGAGAGCTGTCCGCGCCGGATGATGCCGACGAAGCGGGTGCGGTCGCGTTCGACGGCGCGGCGGGCCAGGGTCTGGACGCAGTCGCGGGCGGCTGCCGGGTCCGGGTGGCTGACCAGGTACTCGCTCATGGCGAGCAGGCTCGCGCAGGCGGCGGCTGCGGGTGGCGGTCCGATGACGATGCGGCCGTTGTCCCCGCGGGGGCGGTCGGCGGTGCGGCGGCGGATGGCGTGGATGTGCTTGTCGAGGGCGTCGGTCGCGACCTCAGGAAGGCTGAGGTTGTCGACGGCGGCCGGCCACGAGATGGTGATCATCTGGCTGACGGCGATCAGGTCCGGGAAGAACAGCGGCTCGTCGGCGGCCGGCGAGGCCAGTCGCGCCAGCAGCCTGCTCTGGAGATCGAGCAGGGTGCCCAGGTCGGTGTCCGCCTTCGCGCGGGTGCCCGCGGCCGTCGCGGTCAGGTCGGTGCCGCAGGCGGGCTTGGGTTTGCGGGTGCCGGCGTCGGGGGCGTGGTTGCGGCACTGGGCGGGGTGCAGTGCGGGACCGGTCGGGTGCAGGATCAGGCCAGCTCGGCCCTGGACGGATGCGTTGAGGGGCTGGCGGCAGCTCGGGCAGAGGTGGTCGAGCAGGCGCCGGTGGCGGGTGCAGGCGAAGACGACCGGCAGGTGCCACGGCAGGCGCCAGGGGCCGCCGTGCGCGCTCTGGACCGCGGTGCCGTCACCTGCAAGGCACTGGGGGCAGAAGCGGCTGGCGGCGGTGAACGCCCACACGTGGGAGCCGAACCGGCCGTCCGGACGCTCCCCGGCGTCCGTGAGCGGCGGATACGTCACCTGGTGCGGTCGCAGCCCGAGTGCTCGGACCTCGCTGAGGGTCAGGCGCGTCGTGGCGGCGAAGCGGGCTGCGGCCTCCGGCCGCAATGCGACCAGCAGGTGCGCGGGCAGCTTGACCGCGTGGCCGAGCCGGTAGGGGGCGATGCCGGTGAGCACGGCCATCCGGGCCGGCGTGCGGTTCAGCCGGTGGGCGAGCCGCAGCAGGAAGCCCGGCAGTGACTCGTCGGGCAGCGGGGCGAGGCTGCGGGCCAGCGGGCGGGGCGTGCCGGTCACCCCACCGCCCCCGTGGGGCCGTCGTCGTCGAAGACGGTGTTGCGGCCGGGGCGCTTCTTCTTCGGCATCTGGGGGATCTCCGGTTGTTCGCCGGAGTCGGCGTCCAGGTCGGGCAGGTCGGTGGGGCTGACCGTGCACCATTGCAGGAGGTCGACCGTCAGGTGCTCGGCCCGGGTCTCGATGGCGTGGCGGCAGCCGGTCTGGATCAGCTTCTCCAGGAGGCCGACGACGCCGTTGGTGCGCCGGAAAGGCTGCTCGGGCATGCCGCCGGTGGTGAGCATGCCGTCGGTGTCGTTCAGCAGCCGCAGACAGCTCTCCAGGCCCCGCAGGTGTGCGGTCCAGGCTTCGATCTGGGCGGGGGTGTCGTAGCTGAACGCATCGAGGTCGATCATTTCGAAGCGGCGTTCGTGCTGGGTCGCGGCGTCGGCGTTGGGGCTGCGTCCGCGGTCCTTGACTGGCGGGAAGACCCACTGCCGGGTGACGGGGTCGCACCGGCCGTCCCGCAGTAGGCCGGAGGTCGGGATGCCGACACCGACGAGGATCAGGGTGACCGGCATGCTCATCATCTCGCGGATCAGGTCCAGCACGTCCTGGTCGGCCTCGCGGTGGAGCTTGAGCCTCGTGATGTCGTCGATCACCAGCGCCCTGGTGGCGTGGTCGGTGATCGCGGCATTCACCGTGCGGACGAGGTCCTCCAGACGCATCCCCTTGTGGTCCTCGCCGTAGAAGTCGAGGATGCGCTGGCAGGTGGAGATCGGGGTGGCCTTGACAGGGCAGCGCACGTACGCCACCGGGGCGAACAGGTCGCGGGTGCCAGGCATCGCCTCCGGGTTGACCTGCTGGTTCAGGGTCAGCCACTCGTCCTCGAAGGCAGCCACGGCCTCGCACACGGTCTCGGTCTTGCCCTGGGCGCCGCCGCCGTTGACCATCACCCCGGTGCGAGTGCCCGACTTGTGGCTGAACGCGCCGTCCTCGATCCGCGTGCGCACCAGCCAGGCGACGGCCTCGCTCATCGGGGTGGCCTGAACGGGCAGGCTGCTGTGGGTGGCCAGGCGGTGCAGGTCGTAGATGCGGCGCTGCCTCGGGCTCAGCCGCTTGTACTCCTCACCCGACATCACCGGCGCCGGGATGAAGCTCGCGCGGGTCGTGCGCCAGCGCTGCCAGCCGTCGTGCCGGGTGCGGTCCAGCGGCGGCCCGGGCAGGAACGTGGCCGCGCCCGCCCACGGTGGTGTGCTTGCCGCGCCGCTCACGCTTCCCCCTCGGTGGCCTCGTACTCGTCCTCGTCCGGCAGGGCGAGCAGGCTGCGTTCGCGCAGCCGCTGCCCGAGCGCCGGAGGCGGGGCGGGCCGCTCGGGCACGGCGTCCTCCCGCCGACGGCGGCGCTCGTCGTCCACCGCCGTCTGCCCCTGCCGGGCCCGCTCCCGCCACTTGAGCGGCACCACATTGGCCGTGTCATCCGCCGTTGTCCGCCGGCCGACGGCGGTGCTGGTCGCGCCCGGTGGGCGGTCGGCGGCCGCCGCGGCGGCCTGGGCCACCTCGCGGGCGTGCTCGACGCGCCGGCCCCGGGTCAGCCGGGTCGGCCACTGCTCGACGGGAATGTGGCCGCCGATCAACTCAAGCAGCAACGGAAGAAGTTCCGCGTCCGACTTCGGGGCGAGGCCGCGGCTGCGGACCTCGCGCATGACCTCGCGCACCCGCGCGTCGCTGAACGCGGGCACCTCGCCCTCCTCCGGCAGGCCGGTCCAGCGCAGGGTGTGCCAGTCGTGGGTGCGCGGGTCCTGGAAGAACACCAGGCACGGGTCACGCGGGTCGCGGTGGAAGACGTACTTGTTCTTCGCGACCCCGCCCCGCCCGGACGGCATGAACCGGTAAGGGTCCAGCGCGTTGCCGTCGTACCAGAGGTTCTTGATCTTCACGCCGCGCTTTCCGTGGATCATCACCCGGTGGGTCGGCAGCAGCTGGTAGTACAGCTCTGGACGGGGGATTTGCAGCGCGAAGCCGCCCTGCGCCATCGAGGCCGCAAACAGGCTGTTCGGGCTGTGGTCTCCGGCCGGATCCCAGCTCGGCGTATACGCCCCGAATCGGCGCTCTTGCCACACCTTGACGATCCAGGTAGCGACCAGATGCTCCATCTCGGCCACGGTCAGGACGGCGTCGCCCTCCGGGGCCACGCCGCGGTCGGCCACGTCCACCCCCTGGTAGCCCGGCAGGATCCGGAACAGCAGGGACTGGATGGCCCCGAAGGCCCGCTCCACGGCCTGCTTGTCGGTCGGACGAAGGACCCGACTGGGGCGGATGTTCGCCCCGATCACCCGCTGGACCTCGATCAGATGGTGATTCTTGTAGACCGAGCCGTGGTCGGCGGTAATGGTCTCGGGGGCGAAGAACGGCAGGCCCGCGACCTTGTGCCCGGCGAACTCGGCCACCAACGTCGCCGGGACACCGGGGTAGGCCCACTCCATGTCCTCGCCCCAGTCCGGCCGCATCGGCAGCGGCATCATCACGTCCCGCAGGACCATGGCCACGTCGACCGAGGTGTCGGAGACCAGCGTCAGCCGGAACGCCACGATCGAATGCGTGTACACATCCAGGGCCAGGGTCAGGTGGACGGACACCGGGTGGCCGAAGACGTTCTCGCGGACCTTGACCGGCAGGATCGTGGTGTCGAGCGCCACCACCTGGCCCGGCCGGTGGACCACGACATGCCTGCCGGTCGCCACCTCCTGGGCGCGGGCGGCCGAGCGCAGATACCGCTGCCGTGCTCCGCTGGAGCCGAACCACTCCTTCCACACCGTCCGCAGCGTCGTGTAGCTCGGCACCGGCTCGTCGGGGCCGAAGGTCTCCCGGACGTACTGGTGGATCAGACGCTCGCGGTCCTTCGCGCTGAGCTTGGAGCGGTGCAGCGTCTCCGCCCGGACCGCGAACAGCGCTTCCCGGACTGCCAGCGAGATCCGGCGGCCGGTCGCCTCACGAAGCCAGCGGTCATCCGCCAGACCGACCGGGCCGAACCGGCGCCGGTCCATGTCCCAGCGGATCAGCGTCCGGTACCCGGCCCGCTTGAGGCCCAGCACGGCGGCCTGGTCAGGGTTCTCGACTGCGGCCAGGCGCAGTTCCTCCGCCTTCGCTTGCCTGCGCTGCGTCAGCGTAGTGAGCTCCGGGTCGTACTGCGGACGCGGTTCAGCCGGTCCGGCCAGCAGCGGGTCACCACTGAGGTATCCGGTCTCCACCTCGTTCAGGTGGGCCAGCCGCAACAGGGTCAGCCGCTGCTTCTCCGGAGTCAGGTCGGTCATCGCCTTCGGCTGGCGACCCCGGCTCGCGGCCGGCAGATCCCTGCGCGTGCGGGTCGGCTGGCGGCAACCGGGGTGATGCATCAGCTCCTGCACCGAGGTGTGCCAGGAAGACCCGTCAACCGGGACCAGGACGACCTTGCCCACCTGGGGCTCGAACGCCTCCACCGTCCACTCGGAGCCGTCGATGATCAGTTCGTTGCCGGGCGCCAGATCCCAGACAACCACGGCGGATGTCGTCACCCTTCTCCTCCGCGCGCTCTGCTGTCCGCCGCCAGGCGGACTGGGCTCTCGTCCGACAGCGGATGCGACATGTCGACGCCCAGACAGCGGTGCCACAGCAAGTGGACCGCGTGCGCCCGGGCGATCGCCGGGTAGCTGCACTGCTCGACCAGTTCGCCGAAGGGGATCGGCCCCGACGCGGCAACCCGGAGCAGCTGTTCCTGGAGGCCGAGCTGATCGGTCAGCTCCCGTCGACCCGCCGACAGGGCGTCGACGATCCTCACCACGTGCCGACGCCAGCCGGTCACCACGCTGTAGTTCCAGCCCACCGCCAGCGCAACCTCGGCGGACGCCGCGAACTTCACCTCGTCCTCCGGCCGGATATGTCCGGCTGGCCGGACATCCACCAACCACGGCCCCGAGCCGGTCAGCAGCAGGAAGTCCGGGGTGTGCTCACCCATCCCACCGTCCGCGGTGAAGAACCGCAGGCGAAACGGCTGGGCCAGCGCCTCCGCAAGATCGCCCGCGAAGTCGGCGATCAGGAGCAACAGTTCCTCCTGATAGCTCTCGAAACCGTGGTGCCGATCGGTGCTGACGAGGTACTCCAGGCCCGGCCTGTGCCACTGGCCGGTCCGCCATGTGAAGCGCCGTACCGGCCGGATCTGGACCACCTCGACCTCGCCGACGTTCCGTACCGTGCAGGTGACCGGCGTCCGTGCGGAGCACCACGTCGCGGTCCATCGGTCGCTCCAGCCGACCGTAAGGTTCAATGTCGTCCTGCGGACGTCGAACCCCGCATGAACACGGGCAAGGTCGCCGAGGTCACACGTATCGGACCACAAGCCAGCACCCGAAACCACATTCGCTGAGAATCCACCAGGCAACGACGAGGACATGCCTCTTCGCCCTCCGCTGTGAGCTGATAACGCCAGGCGGAAGTTACGGGGAAGTCCTCGGCTGGGAAGCGGGTTTCCGCGAAACCCGGCATTCCGCACCTCGGGTCTGCTAGATGCGGCGTTGTACGTAAGTGACAACAACACCTGGCAGCTCAGCCGCCGCTGTGCTGCTAAGAACTGGCACCAGCCCAGGTCGGCAGTCCTCGAAGGTGACATCTACGGCGGGCAGTCACACATCAGGCTGATCGCGTCGGCCGCCTGGATGTCCGGCTGACCCCCGCAGGCGCGGGGGGGCGACGCCCGAGCTGTGTTTGGACGACTGACCCCCGCAGGCGCGGGGAGGACTCGATGCGCTCGCTGGCGTTGCTGGCGCGGGTCGACTGACCCCCGCAGGTGCGAGGAGAACCGCCAGCCACCGCGCGAGCGTCGTCGGCTGACCCCCGCGCTCGCGGGGAGGACATCCCCGCCTTCGCGGCGGAGCAGGGTGAGGGCGGCTGACCCCCGCGCTGGCGGGGGTCAGCCGGAGCAATTCCGATGTCCGACATCCCTGACTGGGTCCTCCCCGCGGGGGCGGAGCGGATGATCTGACGGCTTGGCGGGCGTCGACTCGCACTCACGGCGTGCCGGACGTCCCGCCGTGCGATGCCTCTGTGGACCGGATCTCCGCGGGCACCGGCTGAACACCGACGGACGGGCCCCCTTTGACGGGGCCCGTCCCGGCCTCCCGAGCAGTGGGAGGCCGGGCCCTTCGTCACGGGCGCGGGTCGGTCACCGGCCCTGGGTGGGGAAGACGTTCCAGAAGGCGGCCTG
>NZ_JBHXLL010000060.1:0-46092 GCF_042721415.1 Kitasatospora sp. NPDC058444
CACTACACACCCGACGTCGCCAAGGTCACCATCAGCTACGGCGACGACCCGACCCAGTACCCGGCCGTCATGGCGGGCGGCGCGTTCGTCCACACGGCGGCCATCTCCACCGGCCCCGACGCGAACACCTTCCCCCCGGCCCCCTACGTCCACGCCTACAACGCGGACGGCCAGGAGATCTACAACCAGAAGACCCAGCCCACCATCAAGAACACCCGCCCGTAGACGCGACTCCGAACACCCGGTGGCGGAGCGGGGCCACACGGCGGGCGGGCAGAGGGAGAAGTCCACGACGCGGCCGCGCTTCCCGGTGCAGCGCCGCAGCCTGCCGAAGCCGTTCATCCACGAGTGGCTCCGCTCCACCACCCACCTCCCGTCGGCCCGGATCGGGGCGGGGACGCCCTTGCGGGCGATCTCGCCGGTGAAGTCCGGCGGCTGCCACTCGGCCCCGCCCCCGGCTGGTCGACACCTCGGTGCACCGCGGGCAGCGGGCGCCGGGGCGGCCGTCGGCCCGGCACCTCCCGGGGTCGCCGGGCCGGGGCATCATGCGCCGGAACGCCGGAACGCCGGAACGCCGGAACGCCGGAACGCCGGAACGCCGGAACGCCGGAACGCCGGAACGCCGGAACGCCGGAACGCCTCCGGGTACGGTCCGGGCGATGGGCCGGGACACCGGAGGGTTTCGCGGCTGTCGCGCCCACCGGTGGCCTTCACGGGCCGTCGTGCTGCCGGCTGGACGGCGCCGATGGCCGCGGTGCCTACCGGGCACCTGGCGCACCTGTGGCTGCGGTGTGTGACCGACGGGGTGCGTCGCGTGCGGCCCGGTTCCTGGGGCCGCCTGACGCCGCCGTGCGGCCGCGACGGCGGGGCCCTGTCGCCCTGCTCGAGCCGGGGCGCGGTGGGAGGGTGGATACAGGGGCTCCAGCTGATCGCCGATCCGGGCGATCATCGCCGGGAGGGTGCACGATGCGGATGCACAACGGCCCGGGCAAGGTACGACACGGGCATGCGGCACGAGCCAGAGCCGCTCCGGGGAGCCGACTGCCGGGCGGGAAGGCCGCCGGCCGGGCGAGCGTACGGCGTGCCCGGCTCACGACCGAGTGGGGCCGGGCGAAGTACGTCGGGTCCTGGGCCGAGAACCTCTGGCAGCGGCTGAACGCGGTGGACTTCCTCAACCAGGCCGTTCAGCTGGCCGCGACGCTGCTGCTGTGCGCCGTCCCGTTCCTGCTGGTCGTGTCCGCCCTGGCCGGGCGGTCGGCGGTGTCGGCGCTGACCCGGCGGCTGGGACTGAGCTCCGAGGCGGCGACCGATGTCGGTCATCTGTTCGCGTCTTCCGCAACCACGTCCGCAGCCGTGACCGGTGTGTCGTCGGTGTTCTTCGTCCTGGGCGGTCTCGCCGCGGCCGGCTCGATCCAGCAGCTGTACCGGCGGGTGTTCCAGCTGGGCGGGCAGTCCTGGGACAAGCTGCGCGCGCTGGTGTGGCTGGCCCTGGTGATGGGCTGGGTCGCCCTGGGAAGCGCGGTGGGGCGCGGGTTCCACGCGAGCGTGCCGGTGCTGTGGTGGATCGTGCACGTCGCCGCGTTCATCGGCTTCTGGTGGTTCACGATGTGGTTCCTGCTGGCCGGGAGGGTCGCCTGGCGCAGACTGTTCCCGTGTGCCGTTGCCACCAGCCTGTTCTGGATCGGCATGGTGGTCGTCTTCCACTTCACCCTCTCCGGGATGATCGTCGGCAACAGCGATGAGTACGGGCCGATCGGGGTCGTCTTCTGCCTCATGTCGTTCTTCATCGCTGTGGGAGTGGTGATCATCCTGGGTGCGGCCACCGGCATGATGTGGGACGAGCGCGGCCTGTCGTGGCGTGCCGCGATCAGCAGGATTCGTCGCTCGTCATGACCGCGCGGAGCGGAGCGATCCCCGGGAGCAGGGGGAAGCCCGGCCCTCCTCCCCGAGGACCGCTGGAGCGCGTACTGCGTGCGGCCCCCACTCCCGCGGACGTCGCCGCCCTGGGCGCCCACGCCCGTCCCGCCGCGGAAGCCGGCACCCGCGTCGGCGGCAGCAGCGCCCTGATCCGTACGCCGTACCGGCTGTCCAACGGGCACGGCTTCTACAGCCGGCCCGAGCGCCGCGAGGGCCTCTACTTCCCCGCGCGCGACGGCGCCGGCACCGTCGTGCCGTGGGAGAAGTCCTGGATCGCGGACAACGACACCGACTCCGAGGTCTTCCTCTGCTTCGACGGCCGCTCCTTCGTCGACGAGGTGTACATCACCCGGGCCGAGGACCAGAAGAGCTGACCGCGGACCCGGCCCGCGCGGTGCACAGCACGGTGCCGTCGGCGGCGGTGAAGATGAGCGTGCCCCGGCCCGTGAACTCGCGCAGGACGTCCACCGGATGGGCCTCGGCCGTCGGTGATCGATGTTCGCATCTCTCCACTGGTGTCGGGCGGTTGATGCGGGGATGCGCCGGGCCGGGCAGCGCCGGAAGGCCGTCCGTGACCGAACCGTGTGGCGGCTCGTTGTCGGGACATGAGTCTGGATGACCGATGACCGAGCGTCCCGCGCGCGACAGGGGCGCGGCCCGTCGTATCCGTCGGCAGGCGGCACGCGCCGGGGCCGCCCGCGGTGCCGGTGAAGCCGGTGGTGGCGCCGAGGCGGTCGCCGGGCCCGAGGCGGCGCCACCGGAGGACCGGACCAGGGCGTTCCTGGAGAAGGCCGCGTACGTCGTGGCGCCGGGGTCGGTCATCGTCGGCCTGCTGTACTACATCGGCAGGACCTACACGACCTCGTACTACGTCCACTTCGGCATCCCGACGACCGACCTCGAACTGTCACGCGAGAGCTATCTGGCGGTCGTTCCCACGGCCCTGTTCCTCCCGCTCTGGGTGCTGCTGTGGTGTGTGCTCGTCGTCCTGGCGGTCTTCGGCCTGGTCCTGCACTGGCTGGCACGGCCGCGGGAGAAGCCGCTGTGGCAGCTCGCTGCCGTCACGTGCGCACTGGCAGGCGGCCTGCTGCTCCTGCTGGGATTCCCGGTCTTCACCGAGCCGAGCTGGTGGACGCGCGGGGTCCTGTCGCTCCTGGAAGCCGGCTGGCCCCGCGTGGTCATTCCTCCGTTGGTGGTGGCGCTCGGTGCCGCGCTGGCCCTGTTCGCGCTGCGCCTCCACCGGATCGGCCGCCGGGAGCGGGGCGCCCCGCCGGTCGGCCTACGGATCCAGCGGCTCGCCGGCGCCGTGCTGATCGGGCTGTTGACGATGAGCCTGTTCTTCTCCCTGGCGCGCTACGCGGACGAAGCCGGGGACGACCAGGCGGCCCTCGACGCGGAAGCCGGGTTCGGTGGCCGGGTCAGAGTCCTGATCAACTCCCGCTCTCCCATCACCCACGATGCCCACGGCATCGAGGCCAAGGACCTCGGCGACACGGGCGGGCCGTACCGCTACCAGTATCGGGGGTTCATCCTGCTCGCCAAGTCCAGCGCCCGCTACTACCTCGTCTCGCACGAACGCCTCTGGCCAAAGGACGTGACCGTAGCCCTGCCGGACAACGAGGACATCCGCATCGAGACGCTCGGCTGACGTCTCGGCTCTCCGTCGCTCAGCTCTCCGTCACCTCGGGCGAGGGCGCCTCGGCCGAGGAAGTGGTCCTGGGGGAGGGCGTGGTCACGGGCGTGGGCGATTTCGAGGACGACGACGGTGACGGCGAACCCGGTTCCACGCCCTCGCCGATCAACTCGACGCGATAGTCCGCGTCGGCCGCCGACGTGTCGACGGTGAGTTCGGCGGTGTGCGTGCCGACGGTCGTCGGCGAGAAGGCGATCGTGATGACGCAGGTGTCCCCGGGCTGAAGGGTCCTTCCGGTGCATGGGTTGTCGGCCACCGAGTAGCTACCCGTCGACAGGTGCACAGCTCCGATCGTCGTCCCGGTGCCGGTGCTGGTGGCGGCTTCGACGCCGGTGACGGTGTTGCTTTCGGGCGGGGCGGAATGGGTGCCGAGGGCAATGCTCTTGTCGGACTGCCCGCCGAGCGGCGTGGAAGGAAGCATCGCCTTGGCGGCCGGCGAGCCGCCTTTGCTACCCGGAAAGAGCGTGGAGATCGCGCTCGGGTCAGAGGCGGACGACCCGGTCGGCGCGGGCGTCTCCCCGGAGGACGAGCCCCCGCCGCACCCGGCTGTCACCGCCAGCAGTACGACGGCCGTGGCCGCCCGCACCGCCCGTCCTGCACGAACAACGTTCCGTCCACCCGGCACGATCGCCTCCGCTCCGCGAGAAATGGGTCGCGGTCGAACCTTCGCCTATTCGCGTGCCCGGGTGGCAGCAGCACGCCTCCGTGGCACGCGTCATCACCCGCACGGGCGGCGATCGAGGCCGTTTGGAGGGGGCCGTCGGTGAGAGCGGCGGCACCCGTGAGGCACGCCGGTCACCGCGGCGGCCCCGGCGGCGGGCTCCTGTCGGGTGATCAGGACACAGTCGGGGCCGCCCGGGCCGTTCGGCTGCCCGGCCGACCGCCGCCCCCGCCGCCCGCCCCCGCGCCGCGATCGGCGGCCGGTGGCTCGGATCAGGTGAGTGGTCCGGCGGGCCGCGGTGTCGCGGTGGCGGACGGGAGGGCCGGCGCCGGGGAGGCCGGCGGGCGGCCGCCGCAGGCGCCCGTGGCGTACAGGTCGGTGGAGGTCCTCTCCATCGCGGCGGGGTCGGACAGGTCGTACCGGTTGATCGAGGTGGCGAACTGCCGCTTGCCGGTGACCTCGCCGATCATCAGGGTGTTGTAGCCGGGGATGCCGCCGTCGTGTCCCCAGAACTCGCCGCAGGGCGTGGTCATCCGCTGGAGTCCGAGGCCGTAGCCGGTGGCCTCGCCCGGGCCGCTGGTGCGCTTCATCTCGGCGAGTTCGGCCGGGCCGAGCAACTGCCCGCCGAGCAGGGCGGAGATGAAGCGGGTGAGATCCGCGGTGGTGGAGATGCCCGCCCCGGAAGCGGATGCCATCGACGGGTTGAGCAGTGTCACGTCGGCGGGGCCGGTGGGGAGCTTGTAGTAGCCGTGCGCGTGCGCGCCGGGAATGAAGGGCGAGTCGATGGGCATCGAGGTGCCCGTCAGGCCCAGTGGCCGGATGATGCGGCCGTTCACCTCCTGTGCCCAACTGCGGCCGGTGAGGCGCTCGATGATCATGCTGACGAGCACGTAGTTGGTGTTGGAGTAGTGCCAGCCCTGTCCGGGGGCGAAGTACGGCGGGTACTTGTTGGCGATGTCCACGAGCTGCTGCGGCCGGTAGGACGTCCAGCGCCCACCCGCCAGCCACTGCCGCAGCGTCGCCTCGTCGCTTGCGTCGAATGCCGGGTCCTCGGTGTAGTCGTGGATGCCGCTGGTGTGGTTGAGCAGTTGGCGCACGGTGATGGCGGTGCCGTTGGGCACCACGCCCGGCAGGCGGCTCTCGACGGAGTCATCGAGGCCGAGCCGGTGTTCCGCGACCAGCTGGAGGACCACCGTCGCGACGAAGGTCTTGGTGACGCTGCCGATCCGGAACCGGCCGTCCGGATCGGCGGGGGCACCGGTGGCCAGGTCGGCCACGCCGGCCGCACCCTTCCAGGCCGTGGAGCCGTTCTCCCGGACACGGGCCAGCGTCGCCGTGGTGCCGCCCTCCCGGACCATGGCCCGGACCACCGCGTCCAGGGCCGCCCGGTCCGCCTTCCGTGCCTCGCCCGCCGCCGCCCGGTAGGGCGCCGCCGGGGCGTCCGTCGCGCCGGCGGTCGGAGCCAAGGTCGCTAGCAGGCCCGCGCCGGCGAGCGCGACGACCGCCGACCGCCTGGCCGTGCCCCGCCACCGCCGACCCCTGGACCCGACCCTCCCGGGCCTCGGATCCGTCGTCCCGTCCGCCATGCCGTCCTCCCGGAGTCGACCGAAGGATGTGATCAACATCCTTCGCAGTAAAGGTAGTTGGCACGATGTCAGGTCGTCGCGACGCGGGGCGTCCACCTCAGGTCCGGAGGAGGTCCGCCCCGGGGCCCATCTTCCTGCCCGCGGAACTCCACCTCAGGTCGAAGGCCGCCCCCGATGATCCCTGAGGGGTGTTCGCTTCGGGGCGTCGTCGACCCGGCGACGCCCCGCCCGGCCGCCGCGTACCGCCTTCCGCCCATCCGTCGGTCGGCGCTGTGCCGGAGGTGGCTACGCCGGACGGTCCGCCGCCGGGCGGCATCCGCCGACGAGCTCGGTGCCCAGTGGGGTGATGCTGTGGAGCACGGAGGTGCCCTGGCGGCGGGTGATGACGAGGCCGGCCGCACGCAGGACGGCGGCGTGCTGGCTGGCCGCGGCGGGGGTGACGCCGAGTCGCCGGCCGAGTTCGCTGGTGGTGGTGCCGGTGGCGATGGCTTCCAGCGCGGCGGCGCGGGTGCGGCCCAGCAGTGAGGGCAGGGCGGTGTCCCCCTCCGTCTGCATCCCCCGGACCGTGGTCCGGAAGGACACCGCGTCGAGTGCGACGGGGAAGGCCAGTTGGAGCGGCTGGTCGTGTGCCGCACAGCTGCGGTGGCTGTCGACGTTGGGCCAGAGGAAGAAGGACGGTGCCAGCAGCAGGCCTTGACCGTCCAGCCGGATCTCGGCGGCGTCGGCGGAGGGGATCTCCAGTACGGGGGAGTGCCAGCGGACGGACGGGTGGAGCGTCGCCAGGAGGCCCTCGACCCCCTGTTCGGCCATGATCCTGCGGCGGATGGCGATCTCGCCGTGCACGGCGGCCGAGATGCGCTGCCAGAACGGGGCGACGGCGATGTCGTGGTAGGCCCGGAACGCCGTGCTCATCCGGTCGAGTGCCGCGTGGTCGGCCTCGGCCAGGTCGCGCATCCATTCCGGTAGTGCGCGTGACGCTCCGAGTACGGCCAGTTCGGCGGCGATCCGCTCGGGTTCCGCGCGGAGCCGGGCGAGACCCTCGTCGAGGGTTCGGGTACCGCGTACCGTGGTGAGGAACTCCGGCCGGCCTATCGGCGCGTCGGGCGGCAGCAGATCGAGCAGCGGGCCCATGGTCTCGCGGGAGAACCGGGACCGGACGAGTGCGCGCCACGGTCCGTAGGCGGACGCCTGGTCGCGACGCTGGAGCACGCGGACGCTGTTCGCCGTTTCGGCGAGCGGATCCGGAGTGAGCGCGATTCGTACCCGTGAAAGATCATCGGAAGTCAAATGGACCCGCAACACTGGCTCCCCCTGTGCCATCGCCGGTGATTGCCTTCCGGGTCAGCTTCGTCAGGGTGATCGTTCCTGTCCAGTGTTTTGACGAAAGTGCCGTCCCCGCTCCGGAGCCGATCTTCATGGATGTGAATGAATGGCGAGTGCGATGACGGTCAAGGGAGCGTATTGCGCAGCTCGGTGCGGTAGACGCTGTTGGCCGTGGTTTGTCCGGTTTGCCTCGAAGGGAACCGGACCGATCGCCGAATCCCCGATTCTCCACGGCTTTTAAGCGTGGATTGAACGTCCTCGACAACCCGGGGCGGCCGGGCGAGGGTAGTGGTGGCTGCCACCGCAGCGATAGGAATCCCGGCCACAGGGGGAGGCTGACATGCGTTACAACTACTGAGATTGACTAATTGATGCGGCCCAGGTCATGCACCTGGGCCGCATGTCAGCATTGCTGCCGCCGGTTCGTGAGGAATGCATGATGCTCGATTATGACCCGCTTTCAGCGGACGTGATTGCCGACCCGTATCCGGTTTACTCCGAACTGCGTTCGGCTGCCCCGGTGTTCTGGAGCGAACGGCTCGGATCGTGGGTACTGACCTCGTACGAAGACTGCCGTGCCGTCATCGGCGACACCGGGACGTTCGCGAGCGACTGGCGTCGCGCGGGCCATGACGAGAGCGGTGCGACGCCGTCCATGCAGTCGCTCGATCCGCCGGAGCACACGCCCGTCCGGAGGCTGTTCACCCTCGCCTATCGCGCACAGGACCTCGACGGCATCGGGATCCGGGCCACCGAGGCCGCGCGCGCCGTCTTCGAACAGCTGGCGGACGCGCCCGAGTTCGACTTCACCGCCCAGGTGGCCAGGCCGGTGGCGCTCCGTGCGGTCTGCGAGCTGCTGGGGGTGGAACCGCCCCCGGTGGCGAGCTTCGCCGAGCTGTCCGACGCGCTGGTCCGCGGCATGGACGCGGGTCTCGTTCCCGAGGTGCTGGAACCGGCACTCGCCGCCCGGGTGGAGATCACCCGGCTGCTCGCCGAGTGGGCCGTCGCGGAGCCGAAGCCCGGTCTGGTCGCGGACGTGCTCGCCGGCGCCCGGAGCGCCGGCGTCCCGGACGACGAGGTCTGGAGCAACGTCCGGGTGCTGTTCCTGGCCGGCTTCAGCACCACCGTGGCCGCGGCCGTGAACGCGGTGCTCGCGCTGCTCCGGCACCCCGAGGCGCTCGGCCGGATGCGCGCGCCCGGCGTGCTGGAGACCGGGGTGGACGAACTCCTGCGCTATGACGGCCCGGTGCAGGGCACCACCCGGGCCTGTGTCACCAGGACGGAGATCGGCGGGGTGACGATCGAGCGCGGTGACCTGGTCATGGCGCTCTTCGGCGCGGCCAACCGCGATCCCGCGCGCTTCGAGGCCCCGGACGAACTGCGGGTGGACCGGACGAAGAACCGGCACCTCTCGCTGGGCTGGGGCCCGCACGCCTGCACCGGCGCGTCGCTCGCCCGCATCGTCATCCGGTCACTGGTGACCGCACTGCTCGACGCACCGGCCGCCACCCGGCTCGCCGGCGCCCCCTGGCGGGCTCCCCGGGCGACCCTGCGCTACCCCGACCGGCTGCCGATGACCTTCCTCCCCGTGGAGCATGACGCGTGAGCATCGAGACGAGCGCCTACCACCCGCTGGACCCGGCCGTCCACGCCGACCCGTACCCCGCCTACGCGGCCATGCGCCGCACCGGCGGCCCCTGTTGGAACGAGCGGTTGAACGGCTGGCTGGTCACCTCCTACCGGGACTGCCGGCAGGTGCTGCGGGACCACGAGACCTTCGCCGCCGACTGGCGGCGGGCCGGTGAGAGCATGCCGGACAGCGCGCTCAGCATCCACCATCTCGACCCGCCCGAGCACAGCGTGGTCGCCGGCCTGATCGCGAGCACCCTGCGGCCGCTCAGCTCACCGGAGTTCGCGGCGCGGGTGCGCGTCACCGTCGACGAGCTGCTCGACAGCCTGCCGCCCGGGCCGGTGGACCTGATCGGTTCCTTCACCGTGCCGCTGTCCCGCTGGTTCGTCCCCAGCGCCATGGGACTGCCGGAGTTCGAACCCGAGGTCATGGAACCGATCGCGGCGGCGATCATGCGCGCCATGGACGCCGGGCTGGTGCCCGAGGCCGGCAAGCCGGGAGCGGCCGCGCGCCAGAAGCTGACCGGCATGCTGAAGTCCTGGATCGACGACATGGAGCCCGGCGCCCCGCTGCGGAACCTGCTGGACGACGCCCGCCGGGCCGGCCTGCCCGAGCTGATGACGATCAACTCGCTGCGCACCCTGGTGGTCAACGCCTTCAGCTCCGTCCCCGGATCGCTGGGCAACTCGCTGTACGCGCTGGCGCGCCACCGCATCCCGCTGAAGGAGCACCTGGGCACGCCGGGAGTGCTCGACGACACGGCCCCCCAGGAGCTGTTCCGCTACGACACCCCGTTGCAGGCGACCACCCGGCTGTGCGTCACCGACACCACGCTGTCCGGCGCCGACATCCGGCGCGGGCAGGACGTCGTGGTGTTCTTCGGCGCGGCCAACCGGGACCCGGAGCGGTTCCCGGAGCCCGACCGGATCATGTTGGACCGAACTCCCAACGGGCACCTGGCTTTCGGCTATGGTGCGCATGCCTGCGCCGGGTCGATGCTCTCGAAGCTCCTGCTCGGCGAGGTGCTCCAGGCCCTCGCCCGCCGCGGCGCGTCCCTCCGGCTGGCGGACGAGGTCACCCGCCATCCGTACGCCACCATCCGGTCGCTCGCCGCGCTGCCGGTGGAGATCTCCGGCTGAGTGCCGGCCGAGGGCCGTCCGAGTGCCGGCCGACAGCCGACCGAGTTCGGCCCGAGTGCAGGCCGAGTTCCGACTGAGGAGAGGGGAGCCGCCCCCGTGAGCAGCACAGGCCGCTACCGCGACGCGCTCGCCGTGGCGGAGTTCCGCGCGATCTTCGCCGCCCATGTGGTCTCGGTCACCGGCATGGTCGTCGCGAACTTCGCGCTGACCGTGCTCATCTACGCCAGAACCGGATCGCCGCTGCTGTCGGCACTGGTCTTCACCGTCACCTTCGCCCCGTATCTGGTCGCGGGGACGCTGCTGAACGCGCTGACCGACCGCCTGCCGATCCGCCGGCTGCTGGTCTGGTGCAACCTGGCCTCGGCAGCGCTCACCGCGGTGATGGCCGTCCCCGGGACCCCGGTGGTGATGCTGCTGGCACTCGCGTTCGGGCGCGGCCTGATCGCCCCGGTGATCGCCGGGGCGCGCGCGGCCACCCTTCCCGATGTGGTGCCCGGGCCGGCCTTCGTGCCGGCCCGCAGCCTGCTGCGACTGGTGTCGCAGAGCGCGCTGCTCGGGGGCACGGCGGTGGCCGGCGTGCTGCTCACCGGCGTCTCGGCGACCGGCGTGCTGATCGGGAACGCCGCCTGCTTCGCGGTCTCGGCCGCGCTGCTCAGGTTCGGCACCGTGGAACGCCGCCCCGAGGACACCGCCGAACGCCCGTCCCTGATCCGGGACTCGTTCAACGGCATGGGCGCGATGTTCCGGGTCCGACCGCTGCGGAGGGTCCTCCTGCTCAGCTGGGCCGTCCCCGCGCTGGGCGTGGCCGCCGAGGCGCTCGCCGTCCCGTACACCGGGAGCGTGCACGCCGGGAGCCTCGGCGCCGGCCTCTTCCTGTCCGCCGTCCCGGCCGGCGCCGTGCTCGGCGAGGTGCTCACCAACACCCTGGCCGACGCGGGCCGGCAGGTCCGGCTGGTCGGCTGGGCCGCCGCCACCGTCTTCGCGCCGATGCTGGTGTTCGTCCTCCACCCGCCGCTGGCCGTCGCTCTGCCGCTGCTCGTGGTGAGCGGCCTCGGCTTCGCCCACCACCTCGGCCTGGACCGGCTGCTGATGGACGTCGCCCCGGAGGAACTGCGCGGCCGGGCGCTCAACCTCCAGTCCACCGGCCTGATGTTCTGGCAGGGCCTCGGGTTCGCCGCGGCCGGTGCGGCCGCCCAGTTCCTCGGCGCGGCCCAGGTCATCGCGCTCGCCGGCTGCTGCGGCCTGCTCTGCGTCGCCTGCCTGATCGGGCCCGGACCCGCCCGCCGACCGGAACACCGCACCGACGCCCCCGTCACCGCTGCCTCGGAGTGAAGAGTTGACCGATCACGAGCCCGTCATCGACCAGGAACGGTGGAAGGCCAGGTTCCGGGCGGCCCGGGTCGGCCTGCCGGAATGGGCCGCGGACGCCCCGGCCCGCAGCTTCCACCGCTCCAACGCCTCGGGAACCTGGGAGATCCACGCCCGGGACGAAAGCACCGGCACGACCCGGCAGGTGACCCACCGGGCGAACGGAACCCTCACGGCGGCCATCGACCCGGCCGGCGACTGGCTGTGGTGGTTCGCCGACGCCGACGGCGGTGAGTACGGCGTCTGGATGCGCCAGCCGTTCGACGGCGGCGACGACGAACCGGCCGTCCCGGGCCTGGAACCGGCCTACCCGGCGGGTCTGGCCCTGGGATCGAGCGGTCTGGCGGTCGTCGGCGGCACGGTCCGCGGCGGAACCGCCATCCACCTCTGCGTCCCCGGGAAGAGCCCGACGGTCCTCTACCGGCACGAGCAGGACGCCTGGGTCGCCGCGCTGTCCCGGGACGAGTCGCTCATCGCGATCGGGCACAGC
This sequence comes from Kitasatospora sp. NPDC058444, assembly GCF_042721415.1. Taxonomy (NCBI): domain Bacteria; kingdom Bacillati; phylum Actinomycetota; class Actinomycetes; order Kitasatosporales; family Streptomycetaceae; genus Kitasatospora; species Kitasatospora sp. NPDC058444. The sequence continues at coordinate 11,808 of NZ_JBHXLL010000060.1, forward strand.
GAGGCGGGGGACAGCCGGCACCCGGCCGTGCGGGTGCTGCGCCCGGACGGAACCGTGGTGGCCGACCTCGCGGACGGGCCCGGCCTGGGCGTGCGGGCCGGATCCTTCTCCCCGTCCCCGGGCGAGGCGCTCCTGCTGGTGGAGCACGAGCGGCGCGGCCGCCCCGAACCCCTGCTCTGGGACGTCCTGACCGGCCGGCAGGAGGAGATCCTCCTCGACCTGCCCGGTGAGCTCACCGCCTCCTGGTACCCGGACGGCTCCGCCCTCCTGATCACCCACACCCACCACGCCCGTCACCAGCTCTACCGCTACGACCTCGCGCACAAGGAGCTGACCCGCCTGCCCACCCCGCGTGGCGTCATCGCGGGCGCGGCGGCCCGGCCGGACGGCACCGTGGCGTTCGCCTGGACCGACGCGGCCTCGCCACCGGTCATCCGCTCGACGTCCGGATCGGTGCTCCTCACCCCGCCGGGTCCGACACCGCCGTCCTCCGTCCCCGTGGAGGACCTCTGGGTCGACGGACCGGGCGGCCCGATCCACGTGCTGATCTCCCGGCCGCCCGGCGGTGAGCGGCCCCACCCCTGCCTCTTCGACGTGCACGGCGGCCCCGCGGGCTGGAACGACGACTCGTACAACCCGCCCGCCGCGGTCTGGGTGGACCAGGGATTCCTGGTCGTGCACCTCAACTTCCGCGGCTCGACCGGCTACGGCTCGCGGTGGCGCGACGCGATCGAGGGCCGCCCCGGACTGACCGAGCTCGAGGACGTCCACGCGGTGCGCGACCGCCTGGTGGCCGACGGGATCGCCGACCCGGCCCGGATGGTGCTCTCCGGCCGGTCCTGGGGCGGCTACCTCACCCTGCTGGGCCTCGGCCTGCGGCCCGAGGCCTGGACGCTCGGGTTCGCCGACGCGCCGATCGCGGACTACCTCACCGCCTACCGGGACGAGACGGAGATGCTCCGGGCGTACGACCGCTCGCTCTTCGGCGGATCCCCGGACGAGGTGCCCGAGCGGTACCGGCGGTCCTCCCCGCTCAGTTACGCCGAGCGGGTCCGCGTCCCCGTCATGATCCTCGCCGGGGAGAACGACCCCCGCTGCCCGATCCGGCAGATCGACCGGTACGTCGAACGGCTGGGCGAACTGGGCAAGGAGTGCCGGGTGTACCGGTACGACGCCGGTCACGGCTCGCTGGTCGCGGAGGAGCGGATCCGGCAGACCATCGAGACGATCGACTTCGTCGGCGCGCACATCACCACGTCGTGATGTTCAGGGCAGTTCGCCCCGCTGCTCGTACGTCCACACCGCGAGCTGCGTGCGCGAGGTGAACCCCAACTTGCCCAGGATGCGTTCGACGTGGTTCTCCGCGGTGCGCTGGGCGATCGTGAGGCGCGCCGCGATGTCCTTGTTGGTGAGGCCTTCGGCGACCAGTTCCGCGACCTGGCTCTCGCGCTTCGTCAGTCCCGGCACCCCGGCCGTCTCGTCCAGGACGTAGGCCAGTGCCTCGTCCACGGTGGTGCGCGCTCCGCGGCGGAACTCACGGTCGAAGGCGGCGGCGCCCAGCGCCTCCCGTACATCGGCGTCCAGGCGCAGGTGCTGCGTGCGCATGAACGGTGCCGCGCCGAGCCGCCCGCCCAGCGACTCCCACAACAGGTGCAGCACACCCAGGAGCCGGGCCGCGCGCCGCGGGGCGTCCCGGGTGCTCCAGGCGATGACCTCCACGCACATGGCCACGTCCCACCAGTCCTGGAAGGGGCGCAGCCGGGCGATGGCCGCCCCGGCCCGGGCGGTCGCGCCGGCGGGTTCGCCCGCGCGCAGGGCCAGCAGTGCGCGGGCGAGCAGGGCCATCCCGTGCAGCCAGGACTCGCCGTGGGCGAGGGCGGCCGCCTCGACCTCGTCGCACGCCTCGGCGGCCGCGGCGGCCTCGCCCCCGTAGGCGTGCGCGATGGCGAACTTGACCCGGCATTCGAGCGCCGCGTCGGGGCAGCCCAGCTCGCGGAACTCGGTGCGCGCCCGCGCGAACAGCTCGGCGGCGTTCGCGAAGTCCCCGCGCCAGACGGCGAGGATCCCGTGGTGGTGCCGCACCCACGCAGACTCGCGCCGGTGACCCCCGTGCCCGGCCGCCGCCTCGCAGGCGGCGAGCGCGTGCCCCACGTCGGCCTCCGGGTCGCCGTTCAGGATGCCCAGGTACGTGTCGGTGACCTGGGCCTGGAGCCGGACGGTGGCGTCCGGGCCGGCCGGGTCGCCGCCGTCGTCCTGGGCGTCGGCGGCGAGCAGCCGGGACAGCCAGTGGCGGCCCTCGGACAGCAGGCCCGCGGTCATCCAGTAGTGCCGGGGCGAGACGGCCAGGGCCAGACCGGCGCGCGCGTGCCCGGGCCGCTCCAGGCAGAACTCCAGGGCGGCGCGCAGGTTCGGGTGGTCCTGGCGCAGGCGGGTGAACCAGTCGACCTGGCGGGGCCCGAACCACTCCTGCCCGGCTCGCGCGGTCAGCTCGGCGTACCGGTCCCGGTGGCGACCGCGCAGCGTGTCGAGGGAGCCGGACGCGGCCAACCGCTGGTGCCCGTACTCCCGTACCGTCTCCAGCATGTGGTAGCGCGAACGCCCGTGCACGTGGCGGCAGTTGACGATCGACCGGGTCACCAGGCCGTCCAGGGCGTCGAGCAGGGCGGCGGGCGGCAGTTCGGCGTCCGCGCAGACCCGTTCGAGGCTCTCCAGGTCGAAGCCGCCACGGAACACCGAGGCCCGCGCCCAGAGCAGCCGCTCGGGCGCGGTGCACAGGTCGTGGCTCCAGTCGATCAACGCGCGCAGGGTGCGCTGCCGGTCGGCGGCGACGCTGCTCCCTCCGGTCAGCAGCGCGAACCGGTCGGTGAGCCGCTTCAGGATCTCCTGCGGCGTCAGGCTCCGGACGCGGCCGGCGGCCAGCTCGATGGCGAAGGGCAGCCCGTCCAGGCGGCGGACGAGCTCGGCCACGGCGGGGGCGTCGGACCCGGTCAGGGCGAAGCCGGGGAGCACGGCGGCGGCCCGGTCGACGAACAGCGCGACGGCCGGATTGCCGTTCAGGGCCCGCAGGCCGTGACCCGCGTCGGCGTCCGGCACCGGCAACGGCTCCACGGGGAAGACCTGTTCTCCGGCGATGCGAAGCGGCTGCCGACTGGTCGCCAGGACGCGCAGCCCGGGAGCGGCCCGCAGCAGCGTGTCGGTGAGGCGCGCGCAGGCGTCGATCACGTGCTCGCAGTTGTCCAGGACCAACAGGGCGCGCCGCTCGCGCAGCCTGGCGGCGAGGACGGCCGCCGCATCGGCGCCGGGGCGCCCCGGGTCGGCCACGTCGAGGGCGCCGAGGACGCTCGGTGCGAGCAGCTCCGGGTCCCGCAGGTCGGCGAGTCCGGCGAGGTACACGCCGTCGGGGAAGACGGAGCGTGTCGCCTCGGCCGCCGCGCGCAGCGCCAGCCTGGTCTTGCCCACGCCACCCGGTCCGGTGAGCGTGACCAGGCGCGCGCCGGAGAGCAGCCCGGCGATCCGGGCCGTCTCCGCCCGCCGTCCGATCAGCGGCGTCAGTTCGCCGCCGAGGCCGGCGATCGTCCCCGTGGCTGCCCCCGTTCCCATGGGTGGCCATCTTACGGACGCGCACGGACGGTACCGGCACCGTGGGGGGCGGGAATTGAGTAGTTCTCCCGTTGTCCCCCGCGCGAACCCGCCCGAGACTCGACGACGCGACAGCGGACGACGATGCGAGGTGTGTGTGGTGTCAGCAGGCACGGCGGGGGGACCGGAGCCGACCGGGCGGCTGGGGCAGCGGGTGTGGACCTACCAGGGGGCCTACGCGCGCAGGCCGCTGAGCGCGCTGGTCGTGCTCCTCATCGTGTTCGGCGTGATGTGCACCCTCATCAGTGACCACTACGACGAGGAGGCCTCGTTCCGCCTCGCGTTCTGGGCGGTGCCCGGGGCGGCCGCGCTGTGCCTCGCCCTGTGCGTGCGGCACTCCCGGATCCGGATCCGGGAGTATGAGCACGGCTTCGAGCTGCGCCGGCCGGGGCGCCGCACGCTGCGGTACGCGTGGGAGGAGATCGCCTCCGTCGAGTCGACCCGGGTGTCCGTCCACATCAACCTGGCGCACTCGCACGACGTGCTCAAGGCCGTGATCCGCCCCTACGCGGGCGGCCGGATCCGCCTCAGGGGCCTGGACTACGTCAAGGTCCGGGAGGAGTGCGGCTTCTGGAGGATGATCACGAAGGTGGCCCCCGACACCGGCGCGCGCTTCGTCTCGGTCGCGACGCGAGCCGTCGCCGAGGCCCGGGCGCAACGCCTCCTGGACGAGCTCGGCGCGGGCGGCGCGTTTCGCTGGGGTGCCCTGACCTTCACCGCGGAGGGGATGACGCTGTCCCCCTTCCCGGCGCCGGTCGACTGGTCCCGTCTCGCCCTCGTCTCCGCGGGCCCGGAGAGCGGCGTCCGGCTCGACGTCCGGGGACTGGCCGCGCACGTCGGCAGCCCGGCCCTGTCGGGGCGCAAGACCAGAGGGGGCTACCGCACCGAACGGGACCGGCTGGAGGTGTTCGTGCCCGTCCGCCGCCCCGGATCGGACTACGCGGCGCTGAGCATCCTGCTCACCTACGGCTCCGCTCTGCGGGGCGGGCGGGAGGACGGACGCGAGTAGGACGAAGGACGCCGACCGCGGTCCGCCTCCCGGCCGCTTCCCGCGGACCGGCCAGGTCCCGATGGGCCTCGGGGCTCAGCAGCTCAGGTTGTCGCCCGGCACGGTGCCGAGCAACTGGGTGAAGCGCTGGTAGGCGTTGATCCGGCTCTGCACCTGCGCGGGGTTGCCGCCGTTGCACTCCAGGGAGCCGTTGATGCTGCGGATGGTCTCGCCGAAGCCGTAGCCGTTGACCATGGCGTTGTGCGGGGTCATGGTGCCCGGCCCGTTCTGGGTGTTCCAGTACCAGAGCGCGGTCTTCCAGGCGACGGCCGGGTCGGTCTGCACCAGGTTGGGGTTGCGCAGCAGGTCGATGCCGAGGGCGTCGCCGGCCGCCTTGTAGTTGAAGTTCCAGCTCAGCTGGATCGGGCCGCGCCCGTAGTAGGCGGCCTGCCCGGCCGGGCAGCCGTACGGCTGTGAAGTGTCGCAGTAGTGGGGGTAGTTGGCGGTGTTCTGCTCGACCACGTAGACCAGCGCGCCGGTCTCGTGGTTGACGTTGGCGAGGAAGGCGGCGGCCTCCTGCCTGCGGACGGTGTCGCTGCCGGTGGCGGCGAAGGCGGGGTAGGCGGCGAGGGCGTCGATCAGGCCCTGGTAGGTGTAGAAGGGGTTCCGGTTCGGGAACATCTGGTCGAACTGGGCCTGGCTGACCGGGAATCCGCCCGGCTTCGGCGTGCTGGTGGACGTCGGCGTGGCGGTGGGGGTCGGCGTCGGGCCGGTGCCGCAGCCGCCCTGGTCGGACCAGACGCCGGAGCCGCCGGTGCTGGGCGGCTCGTTCTGGGTCCACCACTTGGCGAGCCAGTTGTGGCCGTTGTAGGAGACGGCGGCGCCGCCGGTGTAGACGGCCGAGGAGTTCCAGGGCGTGGCGCAGACGGCGGCGCTGGCGTTGGCCGCGGGCAGCAGCAGGACCACCGCCAGCGCCGTGACGGCGGCGGAGAGCAGTGCGAGCAGGCGTTTCGTGGACACTTGATCACCCCTTGTGCGGTGTGGGGCCGCACGGTCGTGGAGGTAGGGACGTCGGGGCAGGGGAGCCGGGCCCCGCGAGGCGCGTCGTGGGGGACGGGCCGACCGGAGTGCGGGCCGGTGCGGGGCTGACCCAGACTCAAGCGGAATGGTCTATACCTGTCAAGGGGGTGCGGCGAAAGAGGCGCCCCGCGGAACGGGGCGCCGCGGCCGGGGACGCGGCACCGGGGCGGCGAGAGGCCCTCCCGTCGGCCGGGCCGGCGAGAGGGCCGGGGCCGGCCGACGGGAGGGCCGGGGTGCGGGCCTACTTGGCGAGGCCGTAGCCGCCGACCGCGGCGTACACGGTGTCGGCGACGTGACGCGGCGCGGAGTCCGTGGTGGTGGTGACGGGCGGTTCGCTGCCGTTCTGGTCGCGCAGGTTGAGGGTGGTCGAGCCGCCGCCGTCCATGTTGACGGCGTCGACCAGGTTGAGCGCCTTGAGCAGCTGGGCGAGCTCGCTGCGGGTGGCCCCGGCGGCGAGGGGCGCGGTGCCGCCCTTCTGGCCCTCGACGGTGACGAAGAAGAGGTGGCCGAAGCCGTCCGCGCCGCCGGCGGTGCGCCAGGCCCGCGCGGTGTCACCGGGCACCTGGTAGACGACCGAGGCGTCGCGGAGCAGGACGTCGCCGACGGGGGTGGCGTACATCGCCGGGTCGATCGGCAGCTCGACGGCGCCGGCCGGGGCGCGGCCGAACCAGGTGTCGGCGACGGTGTCGCCGAAGCGGGTGTCGGTGACAACTGTGTGCAGGCTGACCGGCCTGCCGGCGCAGGCGTTGTCCCAGAGCCAGGTCGCGCCGTCGCCGGTGCCTTCCAGGGCCCGTCCGCCGGGCGGCACGTCGTGGCCGCCGCGCGGGGCGTCGGAGACGATGCCGCCGGCGGTGGCGCCGGGGCGGAAGCAGGCGGTGGCGACGCCCGCCGCGTTGAACAGCACCTCGACGCCCGGGTCGTCGTCCGTGGTGGTGGCGGTCTGCCTGAGCAGGTCGGCGGCCGGCGTCCTCGCCCCGAACTCGGGGGTGAACTCGACGATCTCCGACGGGTCGAAGCAGACGCCGCCGGCGACCGTCACGTCCGTGTTGGCGGGGTCGGTGTTGCGCAGGCAGTGGCCGGCCCGGCCGGGGAGCCGGTTGACGCCGTCGACCTTGCGGCTGACGGTGGCGTCGTCGGAGAGCCGCACGGTGAGCGCGGTGCCGAGCTCGGTGATGTACGGGCGGCCGTTCTGCAGCATCAGCACGGAGTTGGCGGGGCGCAGCCCGACGGCCTTGCCGGTGACGGGGTCGTAGGCGTAGCGGCCTCCGCCGGCCTCGCTGAGCAGCCGCCCGTTCCGCATCGAGGTGCCGCCGAGGTCGCCGAGGTAGATCCGGTCGGTCTGGTCCAGGACCACGCCGTCGTCGAAGTAGCCGCCGTTGACCCCGAGGTAGGGGCGTCGGCTGGTCACGCCGGTGGTCTGCTCCAGCATCTCCTGGACGGTCTGCGTGGTGTACATGCCCTGGCCGATCGAGCCGTCGAAGGTGATCGGGGCCCGGTTCGGGTCGATGTCCATGACGTTGACCGTCCACGTGCGGTCGGTGTCCTGGTAGACGGTGCGGGTGATCCCGGGGAACGGCGTGGTGGCCGCGGCCTGGGTGAGGGTGATGGGGCCCAGGACGATGTCGCCCGGGTCGGTGTCGCCGGTCGCCGCGCCGGCCAGGCCGCTGCCGGGGACGGCGAGGACGGAGGCCGCCAGGCCGAGGGCGGTGGCGGTCCGGATCGCGGTGGCCCGCCGGACGAGGGTGTGCTTCATGAGGGGCTCCCGGTTCAGCAGAAGTCGGTGGCGGGGCGGCCGTTGGCGGCGACGACGAGACGGTCGGAGCTGAGCGTGCCGGCGTAGGGCGCGGGGACGAAGGTGCTGTCGCCGCTGAGGACGACGAAGGCCCGGTAGGTGGAGCCGTTGGCGGTCCAGGAGCCGGTGAGCCCGTTGTCCGGGTAGAAGCAGGCGTGCTTGGCGGTGTGGTTGAAGACGGAGACCGTGCGGTCGTTCCACTCGGTGCCGTAGTCGCGGACCTCGTCCTCGGTGAGGGAGGTCATCGCGCCGCGGCCGCCCTCCTCCGCGAACAGGCAGAGCCGGCCGGTCTCGCAGCGCTCGTAGCCGGTGAAGCAGCCGGCCTTGGACTTGGCGCCCTTGAAGGAGGTGACCTTGCCGTCCAGGTGGGTGCCGAGGTCGGCGAGGTCGGCCTGGCCGCCGGGCCGGACGGCCTGGACGGTGCCGCCGTAGGCGCCGTCGGCGTAGAGGCAGGCCCAGTAGGCGGACTGGTTGTCCACCGAGCGGGCCCGGTCGTTCCAGGCGGGGTCGACGCCCTGGACGGGGACCCGGGGGTCGTTGGCGAGTTCGGCGCCCTGGCCGCCGTTCTGGTCGTAGAGGCAGAAGCCGCCGACGGCGCAGTGGCTGGTCCAGCTCGCGGCGGTGGCCCGGGTGCCGGGCAGGAAGGCGATCACGAGCGCCACGAGCAGGATGCCCATGACGGCGCGCGGGAGGTGTTGCCTCACGGCGGAGTTCCCCTTTCGGTGAAGCGGTGGTCGGAACACGGTGGAACGCAGGGCGCGGGCCGGGCGGCAGTGCGGCCGCCCGGCCCGGGCTCCCGGACCGGTCAGGGACCGGTGGTCGTCGGGATCTCGGTGTTGTAGTCCGCGAGCCTGGCGATCTGAGCCGCGCTCAGGATCCCCTGGTAGGCCCAGACGTCGTCCAGCTCGCCGGAGAAGTACTCGCCCCAGGTGCCGGCACCCGTCCTGGCCCGCCCGAACTGCAGGCCCGGGCCCGCGTCGAAGGGCCGCCTGGCCGGGCCCCAGGAGGTCCGCGAGACGCAGGAGTCGCCGCCGGTGCAGAGCTGGTTCTCCGGCTGCCCGTTGACGTACAGCGACAGCTGTCCCGCCAGGGCGTCGTACGTCACCGCGAGGTGGGTCCAGTTCTCCAGCACGCTCGTGGCGGGGGAGTGGGCGACGACGGTGCGGCCGGTGGTGGCGCCGTCGCCGGTGTTCACCTCGGCCTGCCACTCGCCCAGGTGGGCGCCGGTGGCCGGATCGTCCTTCAGGTAGTGCCAGCGCACGGTGACCGCGTCGCCGTTGGCGCCGGCCTGGGAGAGCACCGTCATGTCCCGGGTCGGGACGCCGGCGGTGTCCGCCCACGCGGCGAGGGTGAAGCTCTGGTCGGCGTGCAGCGGGGTGGTGGCGCTCTGCGCGTAGCCCTTGACGCCGTCCAGCCGGAGTGTGCCGGGAGTGAGGAGGAGCCCGCCGCCCGGGTCGGTCCTCGCGCCGTCGCCGAGCTGCGCTCCGGAGGCGGTGCTGTTCTCGTCCGGTGAGACGGGCGGGGAGCCGGCCGCGGTGTCGAGTCGCCAGCGGCCCACCAGCTGCGGTCGCTGCTTGACCAGGTCGGCGGCCTCGGTGGCGGTCACCACCCGGTCGTAGAGGCGGACGTCGTCGATGTCGCCGTCGAAGAAGTCGCCGTTCCTGCCTTCCCGGCTGATGGCGCCGATCTGCACCGGGCCGGGGTCGGGCCAGGGCGTGGTCTGGACGTAGTCCGTCTCACCGACCAGCGTCCCGTTGACGTACAGGCGCAGCTTCTGCGCGGTGGCGTCGGAGACGCCGAGCAGGTGCGTCCACTGGCCCTCGTTCGGGCCGAAGCAGGGGATGCCGTTGACCGGCCCCGTGCAGACCGGCTGGACGGCGCGCACCAGGGTGTCGGCGGCGCTGTCCTCCTTGTAGCGCCCGAAGATCCACTTCTTGCTGTAGGCCGAGTAGTAGAGCGAGAACTCGTTGTTGTGGGCCCCGATCTGGTCGATCACCACGCGCGCGGCGGTGTCGCCGTCGGCGAGCTTGGGCAGTCGCACCCAGCTGGAGACGGAGAAGCTCCTCGTCCCGTCGACCATCGGCCGCGCGGTGCGGGCGTAGCCGCTGGTGCCGTCCAGGCGGATCGCCTTGTCGGCGACGCCGGGGATGCCGAGCTGCGCCGCGCCGGAGACCGTGAGGTCGTCGGACTCCGACGCGCTGGGTGCGGTGCGGGCGTTGCCGTCGAGGTGCCAGACCGCCTTGGCCGGGAGGCCGGCGGCGAGCTGCCGGTCGGCCGCCACGTCGGTGACATCGCTCGCGGACAGCGCGCGGTCCCAGACCTTCACCTCGTCCAGCGCGCCCGACCACGGGTCGTTGTAGCCGCCGCGGTAGCGCATCCGGCCGAGCTCCAGCGACCCCCGGGCCGACCAGGAGGCCGGGGCGGCGACCGGCGCACCGGCCGGAACGCCGTTGACGTACAGCATCACGGTCCTGGCCGCGGCGTCGTACACGCCGGTCAGGTGCGTCCACTGGTTCAGTGCCGCCGGACCGGTGGCGCCGGCCAGTTGGTAGCCGTAGCCGACGTCGTCCGTGCTGACCGTCTCGAAGGCCCAGCCGCCGTTGCGCACGCCGAGGCTGAAGCCGGGCATGTACGACCCGGACTGCGAGACCGCCGAGCGGTTGCGGTCGGCGTTGGCGAGCTTCACCCAGGCCGAGACGGTGAAGCTCCTGGCGGTGTCGAGCACCGCGCCCTGGGTGCTCGCGTAGCCGTCGGCCGTGGCGTCGAAGGCCAGGGCGTCGCCCAGGTGCCCGGGGGACTGCGGGCTCGCGCCGGAGCCCAGTGTGGCGTCGGACCCGCCGCCCGTGCCGGTCAGCCTGGTGCCGGAGGGGTCGTCCATGGACCACCCGGCGCGCTGCGGCCGGCCGGCCAGGACGTTGAAGTAGTACGTCTCGGGCTGCGAGGCGTTGCCCGAGCCGTCGATCGCGCGGGCGGTGAGGGTGTGCAGGCCGGGTTTCTCCGGCAGCAGGTTCACCGTGGCGGCCGCGCCGCCGCTGACGGCCACCTCGTTGGTCAGGGCCGTGCCGTCCACCACCCACTGGTACTTGGCCACGTCGGTGGCCTTCGACCTGATGGTGAAGCTTCCGTAGCGGCCGACGCCGTCGGTCCAGGGCAGGGTGGCGGTGGCGTCCGAGGAGCCCGGGTAGGACGAGGACGTGATGGCGGGGCCGTCGGGTGCGGTGGTGTCGACGGAGAAGTAGCAGTCGGTCGGGTCGCCGTCCGAGGACCACGGCCCCCACTCGGCGCCGTCCCAGGCCCGCACCTCCCAGCCGTACTGGCCCTTCGCGGGCGCCGGCAGCGCGGGCAGGGTGATCGAGAAGGCCGAGCCGGAGGCCTTGAAGGTGTCGGAGCCGGGCGCGGTGCCCTCCGCGCCGGTGGACCACCAGCGGCGCCGGAAACCGGTGGTGCCGTCGTCCCAGGCGGCGGCGAACTGGAGGCCGACCGCCTCGCCGTCCGGGTCACCGGCCTTCGCGGTGAGCTGGGGCCACTTGTTGAGCTTGACCCCGGTGGACACGCACATGCCGGGCGACATGGTCAGGTCGCTCATCGAGGTCTGGCGCGGAGGCACGTTGTAGCGGACCCGCAGCGCGGCGTCGTCGGTGAACTTCTTCCAGCCGTAGAGGTCGCTCTCGTCGCGGGCCCGCAGGCCGAAGGTGGTGGACGACCAGCCCCAGTTGGCCGCGTCCTGGACCAGGTCGCGGACCGGGCCCGAGTCGCCGCCGAACTCCAGTTGGCCGGCCGGGCAGTCACCGCTCCAGCCCTTGGCCGTCCAGACGGTCTGCAGGTAGCGGTTCCAGAACCCGCTGCCGTTCTGGCCGTCCCAGGTGAGGCCCGAGCTGATGTAGCCGGTGTTCCAGAGCTCGACCGGCGTCTGGTGGGTGCAGTCGAAGGACCAGCTCTCGTTGGCGACGAACTCGGCGCTGAGGATGTGCTTCCCGGCGAACTGGCTGGTCGGCACCTGGAAGAACGCCCGCTTCACGTCGCGCGGCTGACAGCGCGAGGTGTCACCGCAGTACCCGACGCCCCAGTCGCCGACGTACTTTCCGTTGTAGGTGAAGTGCCAGTACGCCTGCGAGTGCCAGTACTGCGAGACGCCCGCCCAGTCGCCGGCGTGCGGCGTGCTCCAGGCCGGGTCGATCATGACCGGGTAGACCGTGCCCGGGTCGTCCAGCATGGACCGGTCCGGGGTGAGGACCATCCCGTCCTGCGCCTTCGGCAGCTCCACGCCGATCCGGGCCACCTTCGCCCCTTCGCCGGGGGCGGCCAGGGACGGGGCCTCGGGCGCCTGTTCCGTGGGTGCCTGGGCCGCGGGCGCCTCAGCAGCGGGCGCCTGCGCCGCGAGCGATCGCTCCTGCGGGCGGGAGGTCTGCGCGGGCTCGGCGGCCGGCGCCGCCTTGGTTGCGGAGTCCCACATCACCGGGGTCGGGGCCTCGAAGACCGTGCCGCCGGCGCCCTTGTCGACGGCCGTCATCGAGCCGTCCGCGGCCTGCGCGACCGTCAGGCCGTCGCCCTGGAGGCCGAGCCGGAGCCGTCCGAGCTCGGGGTTCTTCGCGGCCTGCGGGGTGTGCACCACGAGGACCTGGGTGAACCCGGTCCGGGTCGCGGTCAGCCGCAGGTCCACGTCCGGCAGGACCGAGCGGTACTCGGCCGTACTGCCCTTCAGGTCGGGCTTGGGCAGCGGCTTGGGCCAGCTGAGCTTCAGCTCCCGGCCGGCCGAGGCCATCCGCACCAGCGGACGGCCGCTGCCGCCGCCCGAGAACTCCACCTCGGCCGTCGCCGCCTTGGCCGCCACCACGCCGCCCGGCCGCTCGGCGAGGGTCGGGTCGATGTCCACCCAGGTACCGCCCCGGCGCACCCAGTGCGGCTGGACGTACGTCGTCGTCACCAGCTGTCCGTCCGGCTGCGCGACCGTGGCACTGGACTCGGTCCGCTTCTGCGCGACGTCCACCGGCTTGCCCGTCCGCCGTGCCTCGGCGACCGCGAGGCCCTCCGGCCCCTCGGCGGAAACCGCACCGGCCGCCGTCGCCCCCTGACCGGGCCCGGTGCCCACGGCACCCGCGCCGCCCGCGGCGGTCGCCGGAACGACCCCCGCCCCGAGCAGCGCCCCCACGGTCAGCGCGGCGGCGAACCAGCCCTGGGCGAATCGCCTCCACCTTGTTCTTTGCACTGTTAACCAATTCGAGATCGACCGACATCGTGAAATGACGGCACCGAATCGGGCCTGCGGGGAGGTCCACGGAACGGGTGAAACCGATGGGGACGCGGTCGGAATCGGAGACATCCCACCGGGTCGGGCATCGGATCCGCACTCGATGTCCCGAGCGCGCCGTCGTGTGCGCCCCGTGAAGGCCTTTTCCTCGGCGCCAGGGCAGAACTGTAGGGGGCGCGGGCGGTCGGCAGGCCGGGGTGACCTGTCCGGCCGCCTGTCTCACGACTGTCTCACGGCTCTGACCTGCTGTTATTCAAGCCGGAAAGGCGCTGAATTGGAGACACCGAGGGGAGATCGGAGGGTTCGACAGGACGATCCGGGTGTCCGGGCAGGACCTCTCGGCCGATTCATAGGTTCGTATACGATGCTCAAATTGCTACTGGCGGAACGCAAGTCGAGAGGATTTCAGGGAATAGATCAGGACGCGTTCGCGCCGTGCGCGCGCCGACCGGGATAGCGCGGTGCGGTGTGGCACCGTACGGGGTGGGTGCGGCGCCCGACGGGGAGCTCGCGACCGGTTGCCGGGAACGCGGAACTCCCGCATTCCGGGGCGTCCGCCGTTCACCGACGTCGAGGAGGAAGGAGCCGTCAATGACGTACACCGTGGATTTCGAGACCGTCTCGACCGTGGGCCTGGAGTCGTCGCCGGTCGCGGAGGCGCTGGCCGGCCTGCGGGCGAACGAGGCCCGCTACTTCAGGAACAAGTATGGCCACGTCTTCACGGTGGAGCCGGTGGAGTCGGCGGGCGACGCCCGGGAGGCCGTCGACTGGGTGCACCGGATCCTGAAGGAGGAGCGCGACATCGTCATCTCGTCCCGACCGCTGGAGGCCACGGCCTTCCAGGTCGAGGACATCCGCATGGCCTACGTCTTCTACGAGAGCGGGCTGGCGGTCAACGTGATGTACACCGTCGACGACGCCAAGAAGCGGGCGGTCGGGTTCAAGCTCTCGGAGGGGATGGAGGTCCCGGAGGAACTCGCCTCCCGGTTCAAGTTCGCCCGGCAGAAGTCGAAGCTCGCCGGCACCATCCGCGGCTCGTATTTCGTCGTCAAGGGCGAGTACTGACGGCGGCACCTGCGGGTCAGGGGTCGCCCGGTTCGGCCCGGGGGGCCTCGGTGGCCTGGTCGGCCTGGTCCGCTCGGGCCGCCTGTTCCGCCCGGGCGCGCTTTCGGCGTTCGACGCGGGTGCCGGCGATCACGGCGGCGGTCAGGCTGGTCGCGATGATCGCCTCGGCCCAGAAGAACGCGATGTAGTCGATCAGCGAGCCGATCGGCGGCCCGCCGGGCGCGGCGTTGCGCATGCCGATCAGCGCGAACAGGGTCGCCGCCATCCAGCCGAGGGCGGGCCACACCATGCCCTGGCCGCCGCGGTACACCACTTCCGCGCCGCCCATGACGGCCAGTGCCAGCGCCCACATTGCGGCGATCATGAACCAGGCCAGGATCAGCGTGCTGCGCGCCCGGGTGGCCCTCGCGTGCAGGACCACCGCCCCGGAGGCCGGGGTGTCGGCGGTGGGGTGGACGGAGAAGAACGGGTCCGCGTCGCCGAAGACGAGGCCGACGGGCACGGCGCCGGTGCTGTCCGAGGCCGAGAAGGCGGCGGTGAACCGGTAGCGGTCGAAGGGGTAGTCGGTCTCGGTGCCGCCGTAGAGGCCGGCCGGGACGAGCTGGGGTTCCGTCACCTCTCCGGGTGCCGTCCGCAGGACCGTCCTGGCGATCGCCCCGACCGTGATCTCCACCTGGCGGCTGAAGGCGGACGAGCCGGGCCCCTGGGCCAGGCCGCCGTGCGGAAGGGCCACGACGAAGAGCGTCAGCTGCGCACCCCCGGGGTCGAAGTCCTGGGACGCGACGTTCAGTTCGACCCAGTCGGGGGCGCTCGGCACCGCGAGTGCCCGGCTCCGCTGCCGGGTGTCGCGCTCGTCGAGGTAGAGCGCGACACCCGTCCCGCAGGCGAGGGCCAGCAGCAGGACGGCGAGGGCGAAGCGGTTTCCGCGCAGCCTGGCGAGGGCGCTCACGACGGGGACCGGAAGGCCCTACGGCGCGATCTCGAACGCGGGCGGCTCGAGCCCGGCGAGGCAGCCCGTGTCCGGTGCGGTCGGGGCGTCGAAGAACGACCGGGTGATCGACTGGGCGCACGGCGAGTCGGCGAAGACCACGTGGGCGACGTAGGGGACCGTCACCTCCGTGGAGCGGCTGAGCGTGCGGGCCGCGTACGGCCCGCTGCTCGGTGCGGTCTGGGCGTCGAATCCGCCGGAGAGCACGAGGGTCGGGATGTTGCTGTCCGTCACGTCCCGGACCGAGTCCGGCGCGGCGGGAACGTCCCAGGCACGGCAGTCCGCCTGGAGGAAGGCGAGCAGCGGGGCGTTGGCCACCACCGACCGGGGGAAGGACGGGAAGGCGCGGTGCCCCGCCCGCATCACGTCGGCCCGGCTCTCGAACGGCGTCCACTCGCTGCAGAAGACGCCGTAGGCGAGCCCGTGGGAGACCCTGCCGACGGCCTGCGGGCTGAGCTTGCCGCCCGCCCACTGCTCGGCGATCCGCCGGGGGTCGCCGTGGGCCAACTCGTCGATGGAGCGGGGCACGCCGGCCGCCAGGTGGGTGGCGGAGACCAGCCAGTTCACCAGGACCCCGCCGTCCAGCACGACCTCGACCGGCTCCGGGCGGCCCGGGACGGTGACGGTGGTGGTGACCGGGTCGGCTTCGAGCTCACTGACGAGGCGCTCGAAGGTGCCCTTCAGGTCCGGGTAGCGGTCGGCGCAGGCGGGCTGCCGCGCGCAGGCCCCGAACAGGCCGTCGAAGCCCTCGCGCGCCGCCTTCCAGGTCACGGCCCCGCCCGCCAGGGACGGCGGCAGTACGCCGTCGATGCCGACCGAGCGGATGCCCTGCGGGTGCAGGCGCAGGTAGGTGAGGGCCAGGTCGGTGCCGTACGAGATGCCGAAGACGTTCCACCGCTCGATGCCCAGCGCCCTGCGCAGGTCCGCGTAGTCGGCGGCGCTCTCGGTGCTGTTGTAGGCACTGAGGTCGACGCCGCGGCCCTCCAGTTCGTCGTGGCAGGCCCGCGTCGCCTCGACGTGCAGGTGCCCGGTGGAGCGCGCGTCGTAGACGAGGCCGAGGGCGCTCGCGTTGAACTCGTCGATGTTCGGGCAGGTGAGCGCCGGGTCGGCCGAGTAGGTCCCGCGCTGGGACATGAAGATCACGTCCCGGTCGCGGTTCAGGTCGCCGTTGAGCGCCAGGGGGATCTCGGAGACCGCGTCGTCGCCGGGCCCGCCGGCGAGCCACACGATCGGGTCGTCGGCCTTCCGGTGGGTGGCCGGCACGATCGCGACGCCGAGGGTGATCTTCCGTCCCTCGGGGTCGTCCCGGTCCTCGGGCACGGTGAGCGTTCCGCAGCGGGCCCCCGTCAGCGCGGGGGACGGGTCGGCGGTCCTCGGGCAGGGGCCCGGCGCGTAGCGGGCGTGGCCCGCCGTCCCGGCGACGGTGCCGAGGGGCTCCCCGGCGCCGGACGCCGCCTCGGCGGGCACCGCGGTCAGGCCGGTGGCGAGGCCGGTGAGGAGACCGGTGACGAGGCTTTGGACGAGGACGGCGGCGGTGGCCCCGGCCAGGGTGGTCAGCGACCGTCGCGCGGTGCGCCGGTGCCGGGCTGGGTGGATGGACATCATGCGGACTCCGGGCCGGGGGTGACGGTGAACGGTTCGGGGGCGAGCCCGGCCACGCAGGCGGTGTCCGGCGGCGCGGTCGGATCCGCCAGGAAGGAGGCCAGGACGCTCTGCGCGCAAGGGGATTGGGGCACCACCCAGTGGCCGATCCCGGGGATCCACACGGTGGTCGAGCGGGACAGCGTCCGGGCCGCGTACGCGCCCCAGGCCGCCCCGGACTTGGCGTCGAAGGTGCCGGAGAGGACGAGCGCGGGCACGTCGCTGACGGTGGCCACCCGCTGGACGTCGGTGCGGTCCGGGACGTCCCAGGCCCGGCACACGCCGTACTCGAAGGGCAGCTGCGGTGCCTGCGCCAGCACCCGGCCCGGCCAGCCGGGGAAGGCCTCGCGGCCCGCCTCCAGCACGTCGGAGCGCGCGTACCCCGGCACCCACTCGCCGCAGGCCACCGACTGGGTCAGGCCGTGGCCGACCTCGCCGACCGGGGTCTTCGCGCCCGCGGCCTGGGCCCGTGCGAAGCGCTCCGGATTCCCGTCGGCGAGCTCGTCGAGCGCCGCGGGGACGTCGACGGCCTTCACGGCGTTGGCGACCAGCAGGTTCACCAGGGCGCCCCCGTCGAGGACGACCTCCACCGGCTCGCCTCCCGACGGCGGCCGCGCCGTCAGCCGCAGCGGACCCGCCTCCAGGCGCCGGACCTGCTCCGTCAGCGTGTCCGGGAGGTCCGGGTAGCGGCTCCCGCAGACGGGCTGCGCCGCACACGCCGCGAGGATCGCGCCGATCCCCTCCCGGGCGCTGTCCCACGTCCACGGCAGACTCACGATGTCCGGGGGCACGACCGAGTCGATCGCGACCGAGCGGATCCCCTCGGGGTGCCGCCGCAGGTGGGTGAGGGCCAGTTCGGTGCCGTACGAGTACCCGTAGACGTTCCAGCGGTCGATGCCCAGTGCCCGGCGCAGGTCGGCGAAGTCGTCGGCGTTCTCGGTCGTGTTGTAGGCGTCCAGGTCGATCCCGTCGGCCGTCAGGCGGTCGTGGCACTGTCTCGCCGCACGCACCAGCCGCCGCCCGGTCGACGGCGCGTCGTAGCGCAGCCCGACGGACTCCGCGGTGAACCGGTCGATCTCCGGGCAGAGCAGGGCCGGCTGGGAGTGGAGCGTGCCGCGCTGGGCCATGACGATCAGCTCGCGGTCGCGGTTCACACCGGAATCGAGGAGGAAGGGGATGCTCCCGAACGCGTCGCCCCCGGGCCCGCCTTCCATGAACACCACCGGGTCCCCGGCCGGCGCCGCCGAGGCGGCGGGGATGATCGCGACGGCCAGCCGGATGGTGCGTCCGGTGCGGTCGGCGCGGTTCTCCGGCACCTCCAGCATCCCGCAGCGCCCGGGGACCGGCTCGGGGGTCTGCGGGCAGGCGCCGGGCACGAACCGTGCCGCGGTTCCCGACAGGGGAGCGCGGACGGCCGGTGGCACCGCACCGGCCGGCGTCGGACCGGCCGCCCCCAGGACGGCCAGGCCGGCCGTGGCGAGCGCCGTCCCGGTGCGTGCGCCCCGGGAGCCTCGCCGTCCCCACCGGTGTCGTGCCGGTATTCGCCCGGACCGGGCGCTCCCGTGGACGGACGGCGGGTGGCCCGGGCTGTCGCCCTGTCTCATCATGTGGTCCCGTCTCTCTCACGGCCCCGGAACGGACGGCGCCGCGTGGTGCCGGCCGCCGCCGCACGGTTCGTCCGGGGACTGCGCAGCCCAGCCTCGGGCCGCCGGGAGACGGCCACCACTCGTGGGCTCCACTCGGAGCAGTGGCCGCTCCGGCTCCGGCAGGCGGCGTGCCCGCTCCGGGCGAGGCCGTGGTCACCGTGCGACTACGGCACGGTCCGGGCCGGATCCACTCGCCGGGCCGCCACCGGTGCCTGGGGCGGCGTCCAGGCGAACAACCACCGATGTGCTTCGACGAGGCCGACCAGCCGGGCGCGTCGTGGGCGGGCGGCCCCGTCCGTTGCGAGGGGCGCCGGCCGTCCGCGGCGGCCCACCGCCGACGGGGAAGCCCGTCCCGGGCGACGCCGGATCCTGGGGCTGCGCCTCCTCCAACGGCTGCTGACCCGGGCGTTGCTGCGCACACCCCCGGTGCTCGAGGACTGAGCCCGGCACGGCGGCGAGTCAGGGCCCTTCCGGTTCCGCCCGGGTATCCGGGACCGCCCGGGCCGCCGGTTCGGACGGCTCCGTGCGGGTTCCGCACGCCGGTGCGGGGTTCCGGTGCGGACTCGGACTTCCTGTCTTGCTGTCTGACAGGTTCACGCGCTGATCATGCGACGCCCGGTGACGTCGCGTCAAGGCCGGATTCATGCCCTGTCGTGCGGGTGGCGGCGTCGGCGTTCTGCGATCGCCTGCCCTCGGCTCCGCTCGTACACGGACCCTCGCGGCGTGACAAGTCCACTACTGATCGGATTTGATCGTACGGGCTCTCGCAGGGCAGGCTCGGTGCCGCACAGTGGCGGAACCGCCACGGTCCGGCACGGAGGGAGCCGCATGTCCGGGACCGAAGACAGCAAACCGACCGCACACGTCGTCGTCGGGTACACCCCGCAGGACGGTTTCGTCGCCGTCCAGCTCAGTCCGCCACCAGCGGAGTACGTGTGGCACGACCGGCAGGCCGAGCACCACCAGGAACGGTTCGGGCCGGGTAACGGCTACCAGCAGTGGCTCGCCGTCGATGCCGCGACCGGTGCCGTCTGGTTCGGGGACACCGACTGGCGAACGCGGGACGAGGACGCCGACCTCTGGCTCCCGGGACACCGCCGGGCCGCGGTCGGCGATGGCGCTCTTCCCTCGCCGGCGGTCTTCGCCCTCCCGCTCACCCACCGCGCTGTCGACGACCGGGGCACCGACACCTGGCGCTTCTTCGGCGCCGAGGAGCTCCACGCACTGGTCCGGCGGGTATTGCCCATGGTCCAGCGGGTGATCGGCTCGCTGCACCGCGTGGGCCCCGGCGAGGAATTGGAATGGTCCGCCGAAGCCGCCACGGCCTGGATCGATCTCGAACAGGCCTGCCGGTACACGCTCGACGAGACGGGAACGGTGGTCTGGGCCGAACCCCGGATGAGCCCGGTTCCCGCGTGGCGGGTCGAGGTGGCCGACTTCCTCGCCCGGAACCCGGAGCTGTGCGACCCGGCTTGGGCGACGGCCACCGACGCCGAGTTGGACGGCTGCGCCGTTTACGAACCCGAATCCGGTTACGGCGGCGTTCCGGGACGGATGTGCGCTCCGACGGGCGTTCGGATCGAGGAGGGTTACGCGTTCTACGGTCACCGCGCGGCGCTGTACGCCTACCGCGCGGCCGCCTGCGGCGACCGCATCCCGGTCGAGGCCGGGCTCTGGCTGCGGAGCAGCGATGCCGGACGGAGCAGCTGGGAGGGCGCGAAGGTCGTGGGAGCGAGTCTCGCCGACGCCCCTGACTGCGTGTTGGACCACCTCGCCGAGACGTTCCGCGGCGCTGCGGCCGACGACGGCGTGGTCCTCACCGGCCTGACGGCCTACCTGTGGCAACAGCGGGCCGAGGAGAGGGCGGCGGTGGACGACACGCTCGCCGCCACCGGGGAGGAGCTCAAGCGCCTGGAGGAGTTGCTCAAGGACGTCCGCCTGGTCCGGAACACGGTCCTGACCCGAGTCCTCAGCTGGACCGACGGGCGGGACGACGAGGTGATCGCCCGTCTCGCGGTGATGTCCCCCGTCGCCGTGGCCGATTGGCGTGAGCGGCTCACCGCCGACCGGAGCATCCCCTCGCAGGCGTGAGCGGCTGCCCGGATGACCGGCCCACGGGCGGCCGGCATCCTTCGGAGGCGCACTCGTCGCGGCGTCGCCCCGGCTCATGAGAGGGCGGCCTGTGCCTGCGCGGCGAGCATCCGTTCCAGGGCCAGGAGGGCGCGCGGGGCGTGCCGGGTGTCGATGCGGACGGTGTAGATGAAGCGTGTCAGCTCCGGGCCGGCGAGGGGACGGGCCACGACCTGGGTGATCCCCGGGGGAAGGGCCAGCCTCGGCATGACGGCGACGCAGAGGCCGGCGGAGACGAAGCCGAGCACGGTGTTGAAGTCGTCGCCGTCGTATTCCAGGCGGGCCTGGAAGCCCGGCGTCTTGGCCATCTGGGCGAGCAGCTCCAGGCGCAGCGCGGCCTCCGGAGCCGCGATCCACGTCTCGGACGCGAGGTCCGCCAGGTCGATGACGTCCCGGTGGGCGAGGTGGTGGTCCGCCGGGACGACTGCCACGACCGGGTCCCGCGCGACCAGCAGTCGGCGCAGCGTCCGGGGCGGTGGCATCGGAATGAAGTCGTAGTCGTAGCTGAGGGCCAGGTCCATGTCCCCCCGCTTGAGCCGGTTGTAGCCGGCGTCCGGCTCCACCTGGGAGAGGCTGACCTGCACGTCCGGATAGGTCGCGTGGAGCTCTGCCAGCGCCTTCGGGACGATGCCCGCGGCGGAGGAGGCGAAGGCGCCGAGCCTGATCCGTCCGGCCGTGCCGGCACGCATGGCGTCGAGTTCCACGGCCGCCGCCGCCAGTGCGCTCCGCACGCGCTGCTCGGCGTCGAGGAGGACCCTGCCGGCCGGGGTGGCGCGCACGGGGCGGCGCTCGATCAGGATGAGGCCGGCGCGGCGTTCGAGTTCGGCGATCTGTTGCGACACGGCGGGTGCGCTGTAGCCCAGCTCGCGGGCGGCGGCGTTGAAGGAGCCGTGGCGCACCACGGCTTCGAGGGTGGCGAGCAGCCGGGGGTCGAGTCTCTGCACGGAGTTAAGGCTCACTTATCTGTCGCGAAGATGTCTTTTCTTGTGCTTAAGCATGAACGGCAGCAGGATTCTTGCTCGCGGCCCGGATGCGCAAGCCTCCGCCCCGGGACCGCGACCCACCCCACCCGCCTCGGGCGCGTCCGTGTGCCCGCGGGGCCGTGCACCCCCTCCTCCCCAGCCCGCCCGCACCCGCCTCCGTCGAGCGGACGGGCTGCGGGGGAGACGGCCGTCGACGATCTACCCCCGCCCCTGAAAGGACGTGGTATGCCCAAGCCACTCATCGGACTGACCACCTACCTCGCCGATGCCCAGTGGGGGGAGTGGGAACTGCCCGCCGCCCTGCTTCCCGCGGCGTACGTCAGCTGCCTCCAGGCGGCGGGCGGTCGCGCGGTCCTGCTGCCGCCGGACGCGCCGGAGGCCGCGCCCGACGTCGTCGCGCGCCTGGACGCGATCGTCCTGACCAGCGGTGAGGACGTGGACCCCGCGTCGTACGGGGCGCGGCCGCATCCGTGCACGGGGCCGCCGGCGCGCGAGCGCGACCGGTGGGAGCGGGCCGTGCTGGCCGAGGCCCTCGCGCGTGACCTGCCGGTGCTCGGAGTCTGCCGCGGAATGCAGTTGATGAACGTGCACGCGGGCGGCACCCTGATCCAGCACCTCCCCGAGAGGGTGGGTCACCACGGGCACAACCTGCACGGCGGGCACTTCTCCCCCCACGCCGTCACCACGGTGCCGGGGACGCGGATCGGTGCGCTCCTCCCGGGGACCCGCCAGGTCGCCACGCACCACCACCAGGCGGTGGAGTCCCTCGGGGCCGGCCTGATCGTGGCTGCCCGCACGGCGGACGGCACCGTCGAGGCGATCGAGAGCACCCGGCACCGGTTCGCGGTCGGCGTGCAGTGGCATCCCGAGATGGCCTTCGACTCGGCGGTGGTGCACGCCCTGGTGGCCGCGGCCAGGTCGACGTCGGCCCCCGCGCCGACTCCCGTCGGCGAGCGGGAGGTGCGTGTCCGGCCTATTCCACCGGAGGTCCCGCGGACGAATCCGGGGTCTTGACACACGGCGCTCCGAACTCCAGGATCAGCCCGTGAACCTGTCAGACAGCAAGACAGGTGGGGCGATCCCGCGGCGCGTCAGCGCGATGGAAGCGGTCTTCGGCCACCTGCGCAGCGCCATCGAGCGCGGTCAGTACGCCGTGGGGGACAAGCTCCCCTCGGAAGCAGAGCTGTGCCGGACCCTGGAGGTCAGTCGGCCCGTGCTGCGGGAGGCACTCCGCGCCCTCCAGACCCTGGGCCTGACGGTCTCGAAGACCGGCAAGGGCACCTTCGTCGTGGCGAACACGGTCGACGAACCCACCTTCGGCGACTACGCGGCCGGCGACCTCCTGGAAGTCCGCCGGCACGTCGAGATCCCGGTCGCCGGCTACGCGGCGCTGCGCCGGACCCCGGAGGACCTGGACCACCTGGCCCACCTGCTCGACCGGATGGAGCGGGAGACCGACACCACCGCGTGGGTCGCCCTGGACACCGTGTTCCACCTGGCGGTGGCCGAGGCCTCCCGCAACCCGGTGTTCCGCCGGGTGATCGAGGAGATCCGTGACGCACTGGCGCGTCAGTCGACCTTCCTCAACGAATTCTGCGGCAGGCGCGAGCAGTCCAACTGCGAGCACCGGGCGATCGTCGAGGCCCTGATCGACGGTTCCGAGGCCGACGCCGTCGAGGCGATGTCCCACCACCTCCACCGCGTGGAGGCCACCCTCACCGACATCGTGCGCCCCCAACGGGCGGACACCTAAGAGAAGGCAGAGCCGAGGCGTGAGCGAGCAGTTCCTCAAAGACGAGAAGCGCCCCACGACCCGTCACGTCGACGCCGGTGACACCGGCTACAGCAAGTCCCTGAAAGCCCGGCACGTCAACATGATCGCCATCGGCGGTGCCATCGGCACCGGGTTGTTCCTCGGCGCGGGCGGCCGGCTCGCCGATGCCGGGCCCTCCCTGTTCGTCGCGTACGCGATCTGCGGCGTCTTCGCGTTCCTCGTGGTGCGGGCGCTCGGCGAGCTCGTCCTGTACCGCCCTTCCTCCGGCGCCTTCGTGTCGTACGCCCGGGAGTTCATGGGGGAGAAGGGCGCGTACACCGCCGGCTGGATGTACTTCCTCAACTGGGCGACCACCGGCATCGCCGACATCACCGCCGTCGCCACCTACACCCACTACTGGCACCTGTTCTCCGACGTTCCGCAGTGGGTGATCGCGCTCGTAGCCCTGGCCGTCGTCCTCACCGTGAACCTCATCTCGGTGCGGATCTTCGGTGAACTCGAGTTCTGGTTCGCCATCGTCAAGGTCAGCGCCCTGGTCGTCTTCATGGGCATCGGGATCTTCCTGCTCGTCACCCGGCACCCGGTCGACGGCGTCGTACCCGGTCCGTCGCTGATCGCCGACAACGGCGGGATCTTCCCCAACGGCCTGCTGCCGATGCTGTTGATCATCCAGGGTGTCGTCTTCGCCTACGCCTCCGTCGAACTGGTCGGCGTGACGGCCGGGGAGACCGAGAACCCCGAGAAGATCATGCCCAAGGCGATCAACTCGATCATGTGGCGGGTGGGCCTGTTCTACGTCGGCTCGGTCGTGCTGCTGTCGATGCTGATGCCGTGGAACGCCTACACCTCCGGCCAGAGCCCCTTCGTGACGGTGCTCTCCCACATCGGTGTCCCGGCGGCGGGCAGCGTGATGAACCTGGTCGTCCTCACCGCGGCGATGTCCTCGCTCAACTCGGGCCTCTACTCCACCGGCCGCATCCTGCGCTCGATGGCCGTCAACGGATCGGCCCCGCGCTTCACCGCCCGGATGAGCCGCAGCCATGTGCCCTACGGCGGCATCCTGCTCACCAGCGGCATGTGCGTCCTCGGTGTCGGCCTCAACTTCGTGGTCCCCGCCGAGGCGTTCGAGATCGTGCTCAACCTCGCGGCCATCGGCATCATCGCCACCTGGGGCATGATCATGCTCTGCCACCTCCTGTTCTGGCGGAAGAGCACGGCCGGCGACCTGACCCGCCCCGGCTACCGACTGCCCGGCTCGCCCTGGACCGAACTCGTGACGCTGGCCTTCCTCGCCACCGTCCTGGTCCTCATGTACGCCGACGGCGGAGCCGGACGCACCACCGTGCTGTGCGTACCGCTCATCGCCGCCGCACTCGTCGCCGGCTGGTACGCGATCCGCGGGCGCATCGCACGCACCGCCGCCGGAGCCGACGACTGAACCCGGGCGGCCCGGGAGGACCGCGCGGACCCACCGCGCCTCCGCCCGGGCCCGCCGCCCGCAGGCACGTAGGCCAGCGCCCCCACACCATCACCTATCGAGGCAGTCATGCTCACCAGCCCCCTCACGGACGCGCCCGCGATCCGCGAACCCCGCCACGCGCCCGTCGCCCACGTCACCCGGAGCGGCGTGATCGAGGGCACTCACTACGGCTCCGTCGTCGTCCTCGGCGGCGACGGCGAGGTCCGGTTCCACCTCGGCGACGCGGAGGCCGCGTTCTACCCGCGATCGGCCCTCAAGCCCGTCCAGGCCGTCGCCATGGTCCGCGCGGGACTGCCGCTCGACGGCGAACTGCTCGCCCTGGCGATGGGCAGCCATTCCGGCGAGGAACGCCACCTCGCCGGTGCCCGGCGGATCCTGGCGCTCGCCGGCCTCACCGAGGACGACCTGCGCAACGTTCCGGACCTGCCGTTCGGCCCGGCCGTCCGCGACACCTGGATCCGGGAGGACCGTGCTCCCTCCCGGCTCGCCCAGAACTGTTCTGGCAAGCACGCCGCGATGCTCCACCTCTGCAAGCTCAACGGATGGCCGCTGCAGGACTACGACGCCCCCGAGCACCCGCTCCAGCGGATGATCGCGGAGGTCGTCGAGGAACTCACCGGCCAGCGCATCGCGCGCGCCACCGTGGACGGCTGTGGCACCCCCCTGTTCGCCGTCTCCCTCCACGGTCTGGCCCGTGCCGCCGCGCGCATCGCCACCGGCGCGCCCGGGACCCCCGAATTCAGAGTGGCGGACGCCCTGCGCAGCCACCCGGAGATGGCCTCCGGTGCGGGGCGGGACATGGCCGAGCTGATGCGCGCGGTACCCGGGCTGCTCACCAAGGACGGCTTCGAGGGCGTCCAGATCGCCGCGCTGCCGGACGGCCGCGCCATCGCCCTGAAGATCGCCGACGGGGCGAACCGGGCGCGCGTCCCGGTGGCGGCGGCCGCCCTGGCGCTGGCGGGAGTCGACCCGCGGCTGCTCACCGGGTTCGCGGGGGAGCCGGTCACCGGCGGCGGCCGGCCCGTCGGCGGCGTGCGGCCGGTGGCGGCCCTGGACCCGTCGGCCCTGCTCGCCCCCGCCTGACCCGACCCACCACTCCGAGAAGAGGACCCGCACACCCATGACCGCCGCCACTCGCAGCGAACACGACCTGCTCGGGGACCGCGACGTCCCCGCCGACGCCTACTGGGGCGTCCACACCCTGCGAGCCACCGAGAACTTCCCCATCACGGGCACGCCCATCTCCGCCCACCCGCACCTGATCGACGCGCTGGCCGCCGTGAAGGAGGCCGCCGCCCTCGCCAACGAGGAACTCGGCCTGCTGGAAGCCGCGAAGGCGGAGGCGATCGTCGCCGCCTGCCGCGAGATCCGCGACGGCGAGCTGCACGACCAGTTCGTCGTGGACGTCGTCCAGGGCGGCGCCGGCACCTCGACCAACATGAACGCCAACGAGGTCGTCGCCAACCGGGCGCTGGAGCTGCTGGGCCACGCCAAGGGCGAGTACCGGCACCTGCACCCCAACGAGGACGTCAACCTCGGCCAGTCCACCAACGACGTCTACCCGACCGCCGTCCGGATCGCGACCGTGTTCGCCGTGCGGGGCCTGCTCGACGCGATGGCCGTCCTCCAGGACGCCTTCGCCCGCAAGGCCGTCGAGTTCCGCGACGTCCTGAAGATGGGCCGCACCCAGCTGCAGGACGCCGTGCCGATGACGCTCGGCCAGGAGTTCTCCGCCTTCGCCGTCATGCTCGACGAGGACCGCAGCCGCCTCGCGGAGGCCGTCGAGCTGATCCACGAGATCAACCTCGGCGCGACGGCGATCGGCACCGGCCTCAACGCCCCCGCCGGGTACGCCGAATCCGCCCGGCGCCACCTCGCCGACATCACCGGGCTGCCCCTGGTCACCGCCGCGAACCTGGTCGAGGCCACCCAGGACTGCGGCGCGTTCGTCCAGATGTCCGGCGTGCTCAAGCGCGTCGCCGTCAAGCTGTCCAAGACCTGCAACGACCTGCGGCTGCTGTCCTCCGGGCCGCGCGCGGGCCTCGGCGAGATCAACCTGCCACCGGTGCAGGCCGGTTCGAGCATCATGCCGGGCAAGGTCAACCCGGTGATCCCCGAAGTCGTCAACCAGGTCGCCTTCGAGGTGATCGGCAACGACGTCGCGATCACCATGGCCGCCGAGGCGGGGCAGCTCCAGCTCAACGCCTTCGAGCCGATCATCCTGCACTCCCTGTCGGAGTCGATCACCCATCTGCGAGCGGCCTGCCACACCCTCGCCGAGCGTTGCGTCGTCGGCATCACCGCCAACACCGAGGTGCTGCGCGCGACCGTCGAGAACTCCATAGGGCTGGTGACCGCCCTGAACCCGCACATCGGCTACACGGCCGCCACCGACATCGCCAAGGAGGCCCTGGCCAGCGGCCGGGGCGTGGCCGAACTCGTCCTGGAGAGGGGCCTGCTCCCGGCGGAGCGGCTAGCGGCCCTGCTGCGGCCCGAGGTCATCGCCGGCAGCGGAGCGGCCGTGGCCTGAGGACGACGCCGAGGCCGGCTTCCGGGCCGCTTCGCGGGCGGTGCTGATCCTGACGGCCGGTCACCGGTGCGGAGCCGCCGCCCTGCGGTCGAAGTCGGCGGGCCGTCCTCCGTCGGTGGCGCACCCGCGCGGCCCCGGCAGGGCCTGCCCGGGCCGTGCCCGGGTGAGCCGGGCCGGCCGCGCGAGGAACCTTCGGCCGTCCGAGGACAGTGCGGCTCGGGGTGTCACTGGTCGGAGTAGCCGAGGTCTCCGACCGTCCAGCTGCTGATGTCCGCGATGGCGATGCGGTACATGCCCCCGGTGTGGGGCAGGCCGTAGCTGCCCTGCAGGATGCGGGCGACGTGCAGGTGCAGGTGGGTGGGGTCGGAAGCGAGCAGGTCCGGGTCGCTGGTGGCGGAGGTCGCGAACAGCGCCGCGAAGGGCTTCAAGTGGTCCGAGCCGGCGAGCACCTCTGCCACCCGTTCGAGCCAAAGGCGTTCCGGTGCCAGCCGGCCGGTGATGACCGCCCCGGGGACGACCACGGTCAGGGGCATCTGGTCGCTGCGCTCGGACTCCACCATCCTGGCGATGTCGACGAGCAGCGCATCGGGGTTCGACATGGACCCGAGAACAGTGCCCGCCGAGCCCGCGAGGTCCGGGCTGCGACGGCGGTGGCTCGATCCCGGCGTCGCGCACCGGCCCGGTGCCGGCTCGAGGGCGTCGCGCCACCGGGCCGGTCGTCCCGGCCGACGCACCCGGCTCCGGCCCTCCGGGGAACACGTGCCGGGTGGCGGCGCGAGCCGGGGCGCTCTCCGCGTCCGTGTCGGGGAGGTGGAGGCCGAGGTCGCCGTGCAGGGACTCGCGCAGGGTGGTCAGATCGGCCAACGGGGCGTCGTGCAGCCACGCTTCGGGGGCGGTGAGCCGCAGGTCGGTGAAGCTGGCGCGGACGGCGTCGGTGTCGAGGGTGCTGGTGTCGACCAGGGTGCCGTCGAACTCCTCGACGCCGAATCCGCAGCTCAGCTCACTCTGGAACGATCAGTTAATCGAGTGCGAGGGTCCCGGTCCGGGTGATACAAGATCCGTGTGACTGAGCGATTCTCCTTCCCCACCCTGCTGCAGATGATCGACGAGCGGTCCGCCGCGTTCCGGGCCGCCGTCGCCGCGGCCCCCAGCCTCGACGCCGACGTCCCGTCCTGCCCGGGCTGGACGCTGTACGACCTGGCGAACCACCTCAGTGAGGGGGACCGCTTCTGGGCCCACATCGTGCTGAACACCGCGCCGGGCGACGAGCGGCCGAGCAAGGACGGGCTGGTGGCGCCCAGGGAGCGCGCGGCGCTCATCACGTGGCTGGCCGACTCGACGGAGCAGCTGCTGACCGCTCTGCGCGAGGCCGGCCCGGACCGGGGCTGCTGGGCCTGGTGGGAGCCGCTGGCCTCGCCGCACACGGTGGCCGCCGTGGCCCGCCGCCGCGTCCCGGAGTCGCTGATCCACACCTACGACGCGCAGCTGGCCTCCGGTACCCCGCAGGAGCTGCCGACGACCGAGGCGGTCGACGCCATCGACGAGTTCCTCGCCACCGTCTGCACCGTCACGGTCCCGTGGCCGAACGAGCCCGCCACCATGGACTACCACGCAGCCGAGGCCGGCACCTGGCGCCAGACGGTGGACGCCGCCGGTTCCCGCTTCACCCGCCTCACCTCGGCGGAGGCCGCCGAGAGCAAGCCGACCGCCGCCCTCTACGGCACGGCGAGCGAGATGGCCCTGCTCATGTACATGCGCATCCCGGCCGACTCGCTGCGGACGGAGGGCGACGCCGGCCTGCTCCAGCAGCTGCAGAACTGGGGCTGACTGATCGTTTCGGAATGAGTCGAGCCGTGGGTCTCGCCCTCGACGATCTCGGTCGGCGGGGTGCCCGGGTGCGTGCTGATCCTGTTCCGGACGACCTGTGGGAGCGGGTGGCTCCGCTGCTGCCACCCGCTCCCGAGCGGCGCTACCGCCGTCCCGGGCGACTCCGCGTCCCGGACAGGGTGGCCCTCGCGGGCATCATGCACGTGCTGCGAACCGGTGTTGCCCGGCGCGATGTGCCCACCGAGACCATGGGCTGATCCGGAGTCACGGCCTGGCGCCGGCCGCGGGACTGGACCGAGGCCGGCGTTCGCGTTCGCGTGGCTGCACCGGTTCAAGCGGCTCCGCGCCCGCTACGAGCGACGCGCTGACCTCCACCAGGGACTGCTCGAACTCGCCTGCGGAGGCATTGTCCAATCCTGTGGACTGACCGGACAGCCCAATGACCGGTGATCAAGCAAGCGGCTTGCGGTAACGGATGTACTCGTTCTGCCGCCGGAACCCCACACTCTCGTAAAGGTCGTAGGACCGGTGCGGGTTCGCCGTGCCCGTGAACAGCCGGGCAGTCGTTGCACCCTGCTCGCGAAGGCTCCGCAGCCCGTCCAGCAGGAGGACCCGGCCGATTCCAAGGCGTCGCTGGTCCGTCCGGACACTCAGCTCTTCCACCTCGCCCACGGTGTGGTCGTGACGGCGGATGGAGCAGAGGGCGACGCCGACCATGTCCTGCCCGTTCCAGGCAGCCCTCCAGCACGCGGGGTCGGCGGTGTCGACGAAGTCCTGGAAAGGCCATCTCTGAGCGAAGCCCGTGTCCGCGTACGAATCGACGACCGTCCTCCAGGCCGCACGGTAGTGGCTCGTCCCGATCGGCCCTGTCCGTATCCCGGCCGGCAGTCCGCTGCCCACCTCGGGCACCTGCTGCAGATCGCCCAGCTCCAGCTCGACCAGGCTGAAGACACGTCGGTAGCCGGCTGCGCGCAGCAGCGCCGTGGCGTCCTGCTCGGAGGCCACAGCGTTCGCGCCGATCACTGCCGTCCGCGCCGTTCCATGCTGTTCGACGAGCTGGCGGATCCGCTCTTCGGCCCAGCTCAGCATGGCTGAGCCGATGCCCTGGCCGCGATGCTCGGGCAAGAGGTAGCCGCGGTGCAGGTACAGCCACGTATCGTCCCGCTCTTGCCACCACCGGATCGTCGAGTAGCCGACGACGCTCCCGTCGAGCACCACCAGGATCTGGTTCTTGGACGGCTCCTCCAACTTGGCAGAAGCTTCGGCGATCTCGGCCGCTGTCGGGAGCCCTTCCACAACCGAATGGACATCGACGTGGTCCCGTTCAACACATCCCAGCCGCACCGCAGCCATGGCGCTGTGGTCCTCGTCGCCACGATACGTCCGGAACCCGAAGCCGACCGGAAGGTCCTGTCCTGCCGTGCCATCCAACATGACCGGATGTTCTCGAACTTCGAGGCAGGTCCGCCACCCTGTTCACGCCGCGGTCGTCTGCGGCTGTTCCGCTTCGCAGCCGTTCCGGCTGTACTGGCACGATGGCCGGCGCGAGCGCCGCCCCGCGCCGGACTACTTCGTAGGCCTGGCCGACGGCCGGGGCCGGGTGGTCGATGTCCGCGCGGCCGACCGGCTGGACGAGCAGGCTGCGGAGGCCTGCGCCGCGACGGGCCGGGCCTGCGCCGCGGCGGGCTGGGACTTCGAGCACGCCGGCACGCCGGATCCGGTGCTCATGGCGAATGTCCGCCGGCTGTCGCGCTACCGCAGGGCGAGGGCGGCGGAGCCGGCGGCGGTGTCGGAGCGCCTGGTCGAGGTCTTCGCGGTTCCTCGGCCGTTGTACGAGGGCGCCGAGCTGGTCGGGGACCGGATGCTCGTCCTGCCGGTGCTGTTCCACCTGCTGTGGTCCGGTCGCCTGGCCACGGACCTGGAGGGCGAGTTGCTCGGGGCGACCAGTTGCCGTGGTTGCTCCATGAGAACCCCAACGCCGTCGAGGACGAAGCCCTCTGAGTGCTTGATGCCGTTGGGGTTCTCGAGAGTCACTCGCCTGGTCCGGTCACAGCTCCGGGATCTCAGTCCGCCGCGCGTGCAGCTCGGAGCGGATCAGTTCGAGGAGACGCCCTGTCCAGTTGCGCCCTCGGCCGGCGTTGTCTCCCCAGAAGGCCGAGTCCATGTCGTCGTAGAGCACGGTGGCGTCTTCTGTCGACAGCAGGATTTCGGCCAGTTCGGGGTGTTGGTCGTACTTGGCGCGCAGCAGACGCGTCATGACGGCGGTCCGGACATGCTCCCAGCCCTCGCGGCGAGGCGCTTCGGCCGCGAGCTTGCGCGCCGCCGAGACGGTTTCCGCCATCGCGATCCTGCCCCGGACCTCGGGCTGAGCAACTGACAGGGCCCAGTAGGCATGGGCGACGGAGGGGTAGCGGGTCTCCCCCACGGTGATCGGGGCGGGGTAGTCGTTGCGCAGGCCGACCTTGCCGGGATCATCCATCGGCTCCTTGGGGAACGTCTGGGCGACGTGAACTGCCGGGGCATGGGACGTCACTGGTCCGTCCGCGGGGACGCGCTTGGGCCGCTCGGCCCTCCAGCGGGCCCGCTCCTCGAAGTATGCGAGGGCACTGTCGTAGTCCTCCTGCGTGACCGTTCCGTCGAACGACAGGTAGGTCTGGCCCCCGGGTCCTGCCACCAGTACCCGCAGCGGCTGGTCCTTGCGGTCCATGTCGCCCAGCGCGTAGCGGCGCTGCGTTTCCGGGATCGCGAGGAACGCGGCGCGGGCTGCGGCCCGGTTCTCCTCGGTCCGGTCAGCGAGGAAGGCGTCGACGGCGGCGAGGCAGCGGCCGGTCGAGTCGGGCCGCCCGTTCAGCTGGTCGATGGTGTCGCGGACTTCGGCGAGCAGCAGCTCGGGGGTCTGCCAGCTTTGCGGCTCGCTGAACTTCCATTGCGCCAGACCGTGCGCGGATGCCTCCGCGCCCTCCGGGAGGCTGGTGGCCACCCAGCCGGTGCGCAGCTTCTCCTCGAACTCCTCGATGGTGACCAGGCCCCAGCAGCCGATGAGCCCGTCGGCGTAGATGAAGAGATCAGTGAGGAAGTAGTGGCCGTTGCGGATGAAGACGTGCCGCCAGGTTCCGGGTATGCGGACGCCGTCCGCGGTGCGATAGGTGATCTGGTTGCCGATCATCCTGAGATTGTGTCGCAGCGAAAACCCAGTTGGCACCGGTTTTTCCTCCGGGCCGGCTGAAGCGCCCACCTCAAAGCCCCAGCCGTCGTCGGACACCGAACCGGCGGTCAACCTCCGGTGAGACAACCGGCAACCAGTCAAACTCCGCTGAGACTGGTGAAACTTCGCTGCGACGGGTCACGCGCACCCGCCCTGACCACCTGGGCGGCGACAAGGCGTACAGCTCTCGCCGTCGCTACCTGCGCAGACGCCAGATCAAGCACGCCATCCCGGAGCCCAAGGGCAATCGCCTGAAGCACTTCTTCCGCGCCGTTGCGAAGTACTTCGACAAACGGGCCTACGGCTTCCATGGGACGGTCAGCGTTGAGTCGATCCGGCGCTGGCTCCGTGGGTAGATCAAGTATCCCAAGATCCGGACGTGTCTGTCACCGTCCTCCGGGAGGAGATTCTGTCGCGATTCGCACACCTAAGGTTGCGGATGACCAGCGAGAACCTCGATCTGACGTGGAGTCGGGATGGCATCTGACATTGCCGCAGTGGCTGCGGAGCTCAACACGATGGTTGCGGCAGATCACCAGGCCGCGCGCAAGGCGAACAGCGATGAACCCGCGGAGCAGTTGGCCTGGCGGCGCTTGACCGCGCAGCACGCGGACCGTCTCAGCGAGATCATGGACGCGCACGGGTGGCCGACCGCGGAACTGGTCGGTGAGGACGCGGCACGGGCCGCGTGGCTGATCGCGCAACACGCCGACCGGCAGCTCGACGTTCAGCGGCGCGCGCTGCGGCTGATGGAGCAGGCGGTGGCCGACGGCGCCGCCAGCCCGAGAGATCTTGCCTTCCTGCAGGACCGCACCCTTGTGAACGAAGGGAAGAAGCAGATCTACGGCACGCAGATCGCCGGCGTGAAGGACGGCGCGCCGATCCCATGGCCCTGCGAGGAACCCGAGCGCATGGACGAGCGCCGTGCAGAAGTCGGAATCCCGCCGTTCGCCGAGTACATCGCTCAGTTCTCTGTTGCCTGACGCCCCGGCATCCGGCGGATCACGTTCACGCCTGATCCGCCGGACAGGCCCCTAACGGGTCTCTCTGGGCATCGTGGTGCAGCGGACTCGTTCCCCTGCGGCCTTCGTGTTGGTCGCGCGTGTCGTGTCCGTGGTCGGAGCACATGCTCAGACGAATACCGGATCCACACCCGGCGAACTCCCGGACGACCGATCCCTTTCGAGGCATCGTTCGAGGCCAGGGCATGAAGAACGAGCTTGCGGAGATGTGCAGAGCGCCCTCCTTTCCGAGCCATGTCGGGTCGGAGCAGTCACGCGAACGACGGCCACCGGGACGCGGCCCACTCCCGCCAGCCCGCCCAGCCCGGAGGCGGCCCGGCGACCTCGCCGCCCGCCAACTCCGCCGCGTCGGGCTCCTCGAAGTGCGCCCGCCCGTCCAGGATGTCGGCCTCGGTCATCGGAAGCGTCTCCTCGGGGGTGGTCGCCCAACGATGGGCTATCCGGGCGCGCTGCGTCGCGTCGTCCACCGGCAGGTAGAGCATCCGGAAGGACGCGCCCTCGGCCTCCGCCAGCCACCGGATCGCGGAACGCTCGTCACGGGACCAACAGCCGTAGTCCACCACGATGTTGGTGCCCAGCCTGACCGCCTCCAGGGCGAGCCACAGCATGCGCCCCTCCAACACGTCGCGCTTCCCGTCCGCCTCCGCCGCACCGAACAGCGGAATCATCCAGTCGTCGGGCGTCAGCCGCAGCGCGCCGTGCTCGTTGGCGATTTGTCGAGCCCTCGTGGTCTTCCCGGCCCCTGGAAGGCCGACCATCAGGAACAACGTGGTCACCCCCAGAGCGTGGCAGGGCGGCCGGGCGGACGACCAGCGCTTTATCCGCCCGATCACGACCCGCGCCTGTGGCGAGCCCTCCAGGGCTGATCACCACCAGCTGGGCCACCGTGGGGGCGGCGGCCGGCTGGTCTTGTTGCGAGCCCTCCAGGACTGATCACCACCCGCCACCGACCTCGCCGACGCCCTCGAAGCGTTCGCGTTGCGAGCCCTCCGGGGCTGATCACCACCCAGGTCGCGGGCATGCGTCCGGACGCTGACCCCACGTTGCGAGCCCTCCGGGGCTGATCACCACCCCAACTGAGGAGCACACCGTGACCGACCAGCCCGCGTTGCGAGCCCTCCGGGGCTGATCACCACGAGGTGCGTGGTGCGTTACTGACTTCGGCTGATCAGGGTGATGTTGGGGTGTCGAGGGTCAGGCCGGTGCCGGCTATGAAGCCGTCGAGGGTGTCGGGCCGGTACTGCAGG
>NZ_JBHXLL010000061.1:0-44819 GCF_042721415.1 Kitasatospora sp. NPDC058444
TTGGGGTGGCGGGCATGGTCCGGCGGCCGGCCCCCCCGGTGGGGGGCCCCACCGGGTGGGGGGGGGGGGGGGGGCGGGGCCCCCCCCCCCCCCCCCGCCACGATGTAGTCCAGACCCCTGGAGCGCAGGGCATGGCGGAAGGCCGCCGACTGGCCGTAGCCCGCGTCGGCGACCACGACCTGCGAGGCGAGCCCCCAGGCGATCAGTTCGTCCAACATGCCGATGGCCAGCCGCCATTTCTCGACGTGCCCGACCTCCGACGGCAGGCCGGTACGTCGCCGGCGCTCGTCGTCGCGGTCGTCCCAGTCCGGCGGGACGAACAGCCGCCAGGACAACGGGCTGGAAGCCTGGTCGGTGACGGCGTGGACGCTCACCCCGACCTGGCAGAGCGAGCGCTTGCCCAGCGCGCCGCAGTACTGCCGCGACGTGGCTACGGACTGGTCGCCGGCCTTGGGGAACGAGGTGTCGTCGATCACCCATGCTTCCGGTGCGAGGGCGGAGGTCATCTTCCGGGCGATCTGTCGCAGCACCGGCGTGTGGTCCCATGGCGACTGGCTGACGAACTGCCGCAGGGCCTGCATGTTCCCGTCCGGCAGGCGCTCGGCCATGGGCTGGATCGACTTGCGCCGCCCGTCCAGCATCAGCCCGCGCAGGTAGCAATCCCCCTGTCGGCGCTGGTCCTTGCGCGCCAGGGACGCGAACACCTCGGCGACGAACTCGCCGAGGTGTTCGCGGAGCCTCTCCACTTCACCAAGATCCACAGACCGCAGCATGCACTGCTGTGGCCACCAAGATCAAATAAATCTAACGAAGTACTACTAGTACCAACGCCGTTCAGTTAGGACGGTTGGGGCTGCGTCAAGGGTCGGTTGTGAGCATTCTGCACACACACGCAACTGGCCGTGTTCACCATGCACGCGGGGCCCACCAGGTACTCCTGGGCGACGACCTCGCTGACCGTCTCCGGCACCGTGCGGAGGCTGCGGGCAACGGCCGGGGCGGGAAGGACCGCGAGCAGTGGTCCTCGCCGCCCCGGCCGGATTCGGCTGCCGGCCGTCAGGACGCGCGGATCAGCCAGTGCTGGCTGGTGCTGCCGGTGTCGGTCTGCTGCTGGATGGCGGCGGAGTCGGAGGTGGAGTCGCCGTCGACGCCGAGGACGAGGCCACTGCGGACGCCGACGATCTTGACATAGCCGCCGCCGGCGTCGACCAGTCGCCACTGTTGGTTGGTGCTGTGGCCGGGCGTCCACTGGATGATCGGGGTGTCGGGCGCCGTCGAGCCTCCCCGGACGTCCATGGCCAGGCCGGAGTGAACGTTGGTGAACTCCCAGATGCCCGAGCCGACCGGGGCCGGCCGCCAGCGCTGGTTGTCGCCGCTGTGGGAGGTGTACTGGATCAGGGCGACGTCGAGGGCCGTGGACGCGTCGGGGACGTCGACGGCCTTGCCGCTGCGGCGGTTGACGAACTGGCAGACGGTCGGCATCGGGTCGGGGGTGAGGGTGACCGAGCCACCGGACGGGATGGTGACGTCCTTGCTCCAGCCGCCGGTACGGAGGGTGGTGGTGGTCCCGCCGACGCTGTGCAGGGTCAGCGTGGTCACCTGGCCGGCGGTCCAGGAAAAGTCGATGGTGAAGCCGCCGCGGACACCGACACCGGTGACCGAGCCGACGGCGGACCAGGCGGAGGGCAGGGCGGGCAGCAGGTCGACCAGGCCTGGCCGCGAGTGCACCAGCATCTCGATCATGGCCGTGGGCGTGCCGAAGTTGGCGTCGATCTGGAAGGTGGACCTGGAACCCATGCCGTACATGTCGAACATGTTGACGCCGGTGCCGTTGCTGTGGTCGACCGAGGGCTTCATGACGGTGGTGACCAGCTGGTAGGCCTTGTCGGCGTGACCGAGACGGGCCCAGCACAGGGCTCGCCAGGCGCAGGCCCAGCCGAAGCTCTGCATGCCGCGGGCGGTGAGTAGATTGCTGGCGCCGGCGACCAGGTCGGCGGGGCTGGTGCGGGGGTCGATGCGATCGCCGGGGAAGAGGCCGATGAGCGGTGAGAGGTGGCGGTGGCCGGTCTCGCCGAGGTTGGCGTCGGTCAT
The DNA here is from genome assembly GCF_042721415.1 of Kitasatospora sp. NPDC058444. Lineage (NCBI taxonomy): Bacteria > Bacillati > Actinomycetota > Actinomycetes > Kitasatosporales > Streptomycetaceae > Kitasatospora > Kitasatospora sp. NPDC058444. The sequence continues at coordinate 2,092 of NZ_JBHXLL010000061.1, forward strand.
CCACTCCTCCAGCCAGCCGGTGGTCCGGCTGATCTGCGGCAGGTAGAGGCGGTTCTGCAGGTCGGCGACGGTGGCGGCGAAGGCGCTGTCGAGGCCGAGGGTGGCTGCGGCGGTCCGGTAGTTCTGGAAGAGCTGCCAGACGAGTTCCTGGGAGTACGTGATACCGAGTGCGTCGGTGGGGCCGTGCTCGGGAGACCAGTCGTGGTCGTCGACGAGCACCTGTCGGGTGGTTCCGGTGGCGGGGTCGGTGACGGTGGTGATGACCAGGCGCGCCTGCCAGAATTCGCAGGCGCCCTTGAGCAGAGGGTAGATCCGCGCCAGGTAGGCCTGGTCGACGGTGTAGTCGTAGTGCTCGAACAACGAGTTGCAGATCCAGGCGTTGCCGGCCGGGTGCCACCACCAGCCGTTGCCGCCCCACGGATTGGTCGAGATGGCCAGCGTCCAGCCGGCGACCCTTCCGGAGGTGTTGCGGAAGCCGTTGCGGGAGTCCTGGAAGAGCTTCAGGGTGGTGTCCTGCCAGGACGGGAACTGGCGTACGCAGTAGTCCGCGAAGGCGTCGAAGCACTCCGACAGCCCGGCCCGGTCGGCCAGCCAGTAGTTCATCTGGATGTTGATGTCGGTGTGGTAGTCGCCCATCCAGTCCGGGTCGTTGCGGTCCACCCACAGCCCCTGGAGGTTGGCGGGCAGGCTGCTGCGGGAGCCGGTGATGGCCAGGTAGCGGCCGAACTGCAGGTAGGAGGCCTCCAGTTCGGGGTCGGGAGCGGCGCCGGCGGCGGCGCGGGCGGCCAGTCGGGTGGGGGTGTCCATGGCCTTCTGGCTGGCGGTGGAGGCGCCCAGGTTCACGGTCATGGACTGCTGGAGGCGCTGGTAGTCGGCGACATGGGTGGCCAGCAGCGAACCCGCGGGCACGGTGGCGGCGCCGCCGACGACGGCGCGGGCGACGGCCAGCGGATCACGGGCGGAGTCCTTGAAGCCGGTGGCGGCAGCGCCGGCCGCGTAGTTGGTGCCGCCACTGATCACCAGCAGCACCTCGGAGCAGTTCCGGAAGGTGACGCGGCTGCCGGTGGCCGTGACGGTGCCACCGGTGCCCACCGCCTTGAGGACGGTCGCGTACTTCAGGCCGTTGGGCAGGGCGGCGGTGAAGGAGACCGTGGCGCCCTTCGGATCGGCGGTGACGGCCTCACCGCGGGTGCCGGCCAGGGCGAGGCTGCCGGTGTAGCTGCCGTGGCCGCTCTGGCTCAGCCGCACCACGATCACATCGTCGGGGTGGCTGGCGTAGACCTCACGCCGGTAGGTCACCTTGCCGACCTGGTAGGTGGCGGTGACCAGGCCGTTGGACAGGTCGAGGTGGCGCTGGTAGCCGCTGATCGCCGAGGCGGAATGGGCGGGGATGTCCAGGTAGGCCTTGGCGAGCAGGCCGAATGTGCCGAAGTCGTCGGCGCCGTACGGGAACTGGCCGTCGGACCCGAGCGTGGCGTTGAGCCCGCCGGTCCACAGGGTGGCGTCGGTGAGGTAGTACGCGTCGTGTGAGGGGTCGCCGGTGGTCAGGGCGCCGAGCCTGCCATTGCCGATCGGCAGGCCCTGCTCGATGATCACCGCCTCGGTGCCCGGCGAAGAGTAACTGAGCGTGACGGCCTGGGCGTCCGGCACCAGCGAGGCCGAGGCGGGTCGGGCGGCCGCCGCGCGTGCGGTGAACTCCGGTAGCGAGGAGGCGGCCAGCACGGTGCCGAGGGACAGGGCGGCCCGCATGACGCCGCGGCGGGACGGGATGGAGGGGGTCTCGGGGTGGGGGCGGCTCACGATGGTCCTTTCATCGGAGATCGGTCGGCTGGACGTGCCATGCTTGCGGGTGTCTTCGCCGCACCGGCCGCGCAGCCGCTGTCGACCCGGCACCGATCGCGTACGTGCTGCGCTTCTGAAGGGGCGGCTACGAAGGTTCGCGACTGGCTCGACTGGGCGGCCGGGGGGCTTGCGGGAATCTAGCTATCATCGGATGTATCGTCAATGGTTCGCGCGACCCGTTGGGAGATTCTCGTGCCGCGCGGGTGTCGGGCGGGGGATCGGACGGTGCTGCGCGTCGCTCGGGCGACTGTCCTGTCCAGGGAGTTTCCCGGCCGGAGGCAGTACCTATCGCTGCTGATGCCGTCCTGGAGGCGCCGGCCGACCGGGGGAGGACACCCCGGCGGATCTGACGAGATATCCGATGTATTCCTGCCGAAGGTGGGGGTGGAGCGCTGCGTGCCGGGCGCACAGGGCTGGAGAACCGAGGCCTCGCGCGTTACGCGGTACCGGTGTCGAGGCCGGGGGAGTCGGTCAGGATTCCGGTGGCCAGCCAGTCCTCGACGGTGGCCACGTGCACGGCCTGGGCGCTCTGGTCGAGGATGGCGCGCAGCTCGGCCAGGCGTTGCTCGGTGATCCGGTAGGCCGCGAGCGCGGTGGCCTGGGGTTCCAGCAGCCTTCGTACCTGGAGGAGCTGTCCAGCGGTGTGGCCTCGGGAGGCGTCGGCGGCGAAGGCGAGCGATTCCAGGAGGAGGTGGGGTTCGAGGCCGGAGACGTAGGTGCCGTCGCCCTGCTTGGGCACGAGGATCCGCATCGCGGTGAGTGCGCGGACGGCCTCGCGCAGGGAGTTGCGGGACAGCCCGAGCTGGTCCGCCAGTTCGGCCTCGTTGGGCAGCCGGGCGCCGGGCTGGAGAGCGCCGGAGAGGATCATCTCCTTGATCCGCTCGATGGCCTGATCGGTTACCGACATGTCTGATCCCCTCTGGTGCGGAACGTACGGGCCTGTGGAGCGGCTGTCCTGGCGGTCACGGAACAGGAGGCCGGAGCGGCGCGACCAGTGCCCGACCGGCTGGTGGCGCCGCTCCGGCGGCTCGGGGTCGTCGGACCCGCTACTCCTGCTTCTCGCCGGAGGCGAAGCGCGAGATGATCAGCGCGACGATGATGATCGCGCCGTTGAGGAACTGGTTCCACAGCGGCGGTACGCCGGCCAGGGTCATCACGTTGACCACCAGCTGGAGGGTCAGCACGCCGGTGAGGGCTCCGAAGAGGGTGCCACGGCCCCCGTTGAGGCTGACGCCGCCGATGACGGTGGCGGCGAAGACCTGGAAGATCCAGCCGTTGCCCTGGTCGGCGGAGATGGAGCCGTAGTGGCCGGTGTAGAGGATGCCGGCGAAGGCGGCGAGCATGCTGCCGAGGGTCAGCACGGCCCAGGTGATCCGGTCGACCCGGATTCCGGCGGCCCGGGAGGCCTCGGCGTTGCCGCCGATCGCGTACAGCGCGCGACCGTGGCGCAGCCAGGCGAGTGCGCTGCCGCCGGCCAGGAACAGCAGCGCGCAGATCCAGATCGCCGCGGGGACGCCGAGCCAGCTGGTGCGGCCGAGGTAGGTGAACGAGCCGGGCAGGTCGACGATCGACTGGCCCTGGGAAATCGCGACCTGGAGGCCGCGCAGCAGGGTGAGCGCGCCGAGCGTGACGATGAAGCCGTTGAGGCGCAGCTTGAGGATGAGGAAGCCGTTGATCGCGCCGATGAGGGCGCCGACCAGCAAGCACAGCGGGATGGCCGCCCAGGTGGGGAAGAGCCCGAGGCCGAGGAAGCGCGCCCCGTGGTCGGGCAGGACCAGCCAGACGGCGATGACCGGAGCGACGCCGATCGTGGACTCCAGGGAGAGGTCCATCCGGCCGGCGATCAGGATCAGCGCCTCGGCCAGGACGAGCAGGCTCAGTTCGGTGGCCTGCTGGCCGACGCCGAGGAGGTTGTCGGAGGTGAGGAAGGCGGGTGAGACCGCGAAGCCGATGATGCCCAGGACGAGCAGGACCGGGACGAGTGACAGGTCGCGGTAGCGAGCCAGGTCGATGCGGAGGCGGGCGGGCGCCGGGACGGCGGCGGCCGGGTTCGCGCTGACCTCAGTGGTGGGAGTCATTGTCTTCCTTCGTGTCGGTCGGGCCGGCCATGCCCTCCATGGCTGCGACCAGTTGTTCGTCGCTCCAGCCGTGCTCGAACTCGGCGACGACACGGCCGTGGAACATGGCCAGGACGCGGTCGCAGACCCGCAGGTCGTCGAGTTCGTCGGACACGATCAGGGCGCTCTTGCCGGCGTCGGCGACCTCGCGGACGGTGCCGAGCAGGGATTCCTTCGACTTGATGTCGACGCCGTTGGTGGGCCGGATGGCGACCAGGACGCGCGGCTCCGTGGCGAGCGCGCGGGCGATGACGACCTTCTGCTGGTTGCCACCGGACAGGGCGGCCACCGGGGTCGAGGGGCCGGGTGTCTTGATGTCGAGGTCGTTGATCATCCGCTGGGCGAAGGTGCGGGTCCGTGAGGGCAACACCGTGCCGAAGGGGCCGAGCTGGTCGGTGACGGTCAAGGTGGCGTTCTCCGCGACGCTGCGTTCGGGAATGAGGCCCTGGATGTGGCGGTCCTCGGGAACGAAGCCGATGCCGGCGGCGAGAGCGGCGGGAACCCTGCCGGTGCGGACCTGGTGGCCCGCGACGGTGATCGTGCCGGCCTGGGGGCGGTGCAGGCCGGCGATGGTCTCGCCGAGCCGGACGTTTCCGCTGGCGGCCGCGCCAGCGAGCCCGACGACCTCGCCGGCCCGGGCGATGAGGGAGAAATCCTGGTAGGCGCCGGTCAGGCTCAGCCCGGAGACGTCCAGCAGCGGGGCACCCCCGGAGGAAGTCCTGCCGGTCACTGACCATGTGGGCTCGCTGCCCCGGGCGCGCTCACCGGTCATCGCCTCCACCAGGGCCTGCTGGCCGAGTTCGGCCACCGGCGCGGTGACGATGTGCCGGGCGTCGCGGTAGACGGTGACAGTGGTGCAGAGGTCGTAGACCTCCTGCAGGTGGTGGGAGATGAACAGGAAAGCGACGCCCTGTTGTTGGAGGGCGCGAAGCTTCTCGAAGAGCTTCTCGATGCCGCGGGCGTCGAGCTTGGCGGTGGGTTCGTCGAGGATGATGAACCGGGCGCCGAGCGAGAGCGCGCGGGCGATCTCCACGAACTGCCGCTGTTCGACCGTGAGGTCCTCGGCGCGCGCGGTCGGGTCGACGTCCACGCCGTATTCCGCGAGCAGGTCGCTCGCACGCCGACGCAACTGCCTCCAGCGAACCGGGCGTAGCGCCCCGGTGCTCTGCCGGTCGAGGCTGTGTCTGTTCAAGAACAGGTTCTCGGCGACGGTCAGTGCCGGGATGATGGTGGAGCGTTGGTAGACGCAGGCGACCCGTGAACGCCAGGCGTCGGTGTCGCCGGGGGCGGGGGCGGGTTCGCCGTTCAGACGCAGGGTGCCGGTGTCGGGGCTCTGGAGGCCGGTGAGGATCGAGACGAGTGTGGACTTGCCCGCGCCGTTGCGGCCGACCAGGGCGTGTGATTCACCCGGTGCGACCGAGATGCGGGCGTCGCTGAGGGCGACGGTGGCGCCGAAGCGCTTGCTGATTCCGTCGGCCTCGACGACGGGGCCCTGGTTGGGGCTGGGGTCCGCCATGGCGGGGGTGTCCTTTCCGCTGGGTCTCCTGAGCGGCGGCCCGGGACGGGATGTCCGCCGGGCCGCCGCTCACGGGGTGTCGAAGGGATTACTTGCCGACGTTGTTGCCCCAGAGGCTCTTGTCGTCGACGTTGTCCTTGGTGACCAGCGGCGCGGGAAGCTGGTCCTCCATGCCGTTGGGCAGCTGGATGATCGTCGACTGGTGGTCGGTGGGACCGGGCTGGAAGGTCTTGCCCTCGGCGCCGGCCTGCGCGTAGAAGAGCGCGTACTTGGCGTAGAGGTCGGCAGGCTGGGAGACGGTGGCGTCGATGTCACCCTTGCGGATCGCGTCGAACTCCTGCGGGATGCCGTCGTTGGAGACGATCGCGATGTGGCCGCTCTGCCCGGCGGGCTTGAGCAGGCCCTTCTGCTGGAGCAGGGCGAGGGTCGGCTGCAGGAACACGCCGCCGGCCTGCAGGTAGATGCCGCCCAGGTCCGGGTTGGCGGCCAGGGTGGACTGGAGCTTTGCGGAGGCGACGTCGCCCTTCCAATCGGTCGCCAGCTCGATCACCTGGATGCCGGGGAACTTCTCCTTCATGCACGCGGCGAACGCCTCGGAGCGGTCGCGGCCGTTGATGGAGCTCAGCGCGCCCTGGAGCTCGGCGACCTTGCCCTTGCCGCCCAGCTGCCGGCCGAGGAACTCGCAGGCCTTGGTGCCGTACGCCTTGTTGTCGGCGCGGACCACCATGTACACGTTGCCCTTGTCGGGGCGGGTGTCGACGCTGACCACCGGGATCTTCTTGGCGGACAGCTGGTCGAGGGTGGAGGCGATCGCACCGGTGTCCTGCGGAGCCATCACGACGGCCTTGGCGCCGGTGTTCTGGAAGACCTGGACGTTGGCGACGAGCTTGGTGACGTCGTTCTGGGAGTTGCTCACCGGCAGGGTGTGCAGGCCCTGGGACGAGGCGTCCTGCTTGACGTACTGCGCGTAGGAGTTCCAGAAGTCGGAGTCCGCGCGGGGCAGGTCGACGCCGATGGCCGGCTTGCCGCCGGAGGCGGACACGTTCGAGTCGCTGCCGCGGTTGCAGCCGGTGGCGAGCCCCGCCAGGACGACCACGGCGGCGGCGGTGGCCGCGACTCTGGAGGAGCGAGTGTTCATGGTGCTGATCTCCTTGGCTGGGGTGGCAGGCGCGCCTGAGGCGATGGGTTCGCGACCGTGCAGCCCGGCGCAGTGGGGGTGGCCGGCCCGCGGTTGTGGCGGTCCGTCACGCCTGGCAGCGGAGCTTTCAGCCTGCAGTCATCGGATGGCTTGTGGCAGTGAGGACCTTACGAGCCTGACATCTGACTGACAAGAGGAGACCTCGGATGACTTCCAACCGTGACATCCGGGCCTCCCGGGCGAACGCAACGGCCCTGAACTGAGCGACCTGAGCTGTGAATATGGGGAACGCGGCCGGATCTGCCGATAATCATCGGAGGACTTCTTGCGGTGGCGCGGTCGCTGCTCGTATGGTCAGGGCACCGCAGAATCATCCGATGTGTTGGTGGCTGCGAAGCCTCCGTCCTCGGCGCGACGACAGGAGAGAAGACATGAGACTAGGGCGCATCGGCGCACCGGGAGCCGAGACTCCGGTCGTCACCGACCGGACAGGCGCCACGTTCGCGCTCACGGCCCTGACCGCCGACATCGACGGGGCGTTCCTCGCCTCCGGAGGGATCGACCGGGTCCGGGAGGCGCTGGCCGAAGGCTCGCTCCCGACCGTCGACACCGACGGGCTGCGCGTCGGCGCCCCGGTCGCACGACCGGGGAAGGTGGTGTGCGTCGGGCTCAACTACCGTGACCACGCGGAGGAGACCGGCGCGGCCGTCCCGGAGCGGCCGGTGGTGTTCATGAAGGACCCGTCCACCGTGGTCGGTCCGTACGACCGGGTGCTGATCCCGCGCGGCTCGGTGAAGACCGACTGGGAGGTCGAACTCGCGGTCGTGATCGGGCGCGAGGCCCGGTACCTGGAGAGCCCGGCCGAGGCGGGCGCCCACATCGCCGGGTACGCGGTCAGCAACGACGTGTCGGAGCGGGAGTTCCAGCTGGAGTACTCCGCGCAGTGGGACCTCGGCAAGTCCTGCGAGACCTTCAACCCGCTGGGCCCCTGGCTGGTGACGCCCGACGAGATCGGAGACGTCCAGGCGCTGGGCCTGCGACTCGCCGTCAACGGCGAGGCGCGGCAGGACGGCGACACCAAGGACATGATCTTCGATGTCGCGTACCTCGTCTGGTACCTCAGCCAGTACATGGTGCTGCGCCCCGGCGACGTCATCAACACCGGCACTCCGGCCGGCGTGGCCCTCGGCCTGCCCGGTACCCCCTACCTGCGCGACGGCGACGTGGTCGAGCTGTCCATCGACGGCCTCGGCACCCAGCGGCAGACTTTCATCAACGCCTGAAAGGCCACGAGTTGTCCACCACCACGGCGCGGATCACCGCTGTCGACACCTATGACATCCGCTTCCCCACCTCGCGCGAGCTGGACGGCTCCGACGCGATGAACCCGGACCCGGACTACTCCGCCGCCTACGTGGTGCTGCGCACCTCGGCGGGCGGCCATGAGGGCCACGGCTTCACCTTCACCATCGGACGCGGCAACGACGTCCAGGTCGCCGCCATCGACGCGCTGCGCGAGCACGTGATCGGGCGTGAGGTGGCCGAGCTGTGCGCCGACCCGGGCTCGCTGTACCGCGACCTGATCGGCGACAGCCAGCTGCGCTGGCTCGGCCCGGAGAAGGGCGTGATGCACATGGCCATCGGCGCCGTCGTCAACGCCGTCTGGGACCTGGCGGCCAAGCGCGAGGGCAAGCCGCTGTGGCAGCTGCTCGCCGACGCCGACCCCGCATGGCTGGTCTCCCAGGTCGACTTCCGCTACATCAGCGACGCCCTCACCCCCGACGAGGCCCTGGAACTGCTGACCAAGGGCAAGGACGGTGCCGCCGAGCGGGCCACCGAGCTGCTGCGCCGCGGCTACCCCGCCTACACCACCTCGCCCGGGTGGCTCGGCTACTCCGACGAGAAGCTCACCCGCCTCGCGGAGGAGGCGGTGGCCGACGGCTTCACCCAGATCAAGCTGAAGGTCGGTGCCGACCTGGCGGATGACATCCGGCGCTGCCGGGCTGCCCGCGCGGCCGTCGGCCCGGACATCCGGATGGCGATCGACGCCAACCAGCGCTGGGGCGTGGCCGAGGCGATCGAGTGGACGAAGGCGCTCGCGGAGTTCGACCCGTACTGGATCGAGGAGCCGACCAGCCCGGACGACATCCTCGGCCACGCCGCCGTCCGCGGCGGCGTCCACCCTGTCAAGGTCGCCACTGGCGAACACGTGCAGAACCGCATCGTCTTCAAGCAACTCCTCCAGGCAGAGGCGATCGACGTCCTCCAGCTGGACTCCGCCCGCGTGGCCGGCGTCAACGAGAACCTGGCCGTTCTGCTGCTCGCCGCCAAGTTCGGTGTCCCGGTCTGCCCGCACGCCGGCGGTGTCGGCCTGTGCGAGCTGGTCCAGCACCTGTCGATGTTCGACTACGTCGCGCTCAGCGGAACGGTGGAAGACCGGGTCATCGAGTTCGTCGACCACCTGCACCAGCACTTCCTCGACCCGGTGCGGATCGATGACGGCCACTACCAGGCGCCGACCGCGCCCGGGTTCTCCGCCACCATGCACCAGGCCACCATCGACACCTACCGTTACCCCGACGGCGCGTTCTGGGCCGCCGACCTGGCCGCTGCGGCGTCCATGACCATCGCGGAGGCGCGAGCATGACCACCGATCTGCACGGCCTCACCGCCCTGGTCACCGGCGGTGCCTCCGGCATCGGCCTGGCCACCGCCCAGCTGCTCGCCGAGCGCGGCGCGGATGTCGCCGTGCTCGACCTTGACCCGAGCGGCATCCCCGTCTCGCTGCACGGCTTCACCGCCGACGTCAGCGACGACGCCTCGGTCCGCGCCGCCGTCATCGGCGCGGCCGAGGCGCTCGGCGGCATCGACATCCTGGTCAACAACGCCGGCATTGGTGCCGCCGGGACGGTCGAGGACAACGACGACGAGCAGTGGCACCGCGTTCTGGACGTCAACGTCCTGGGACTGATGCGGGTCACCCGCGCCGCTCTGCCGCACCTGCGCCGCTCCAAGCACGCGTCAGTCATCAATACCTGCTCCATCGCCGCCACCGCCGGACTGCCGCAGCGCGCCCTGTACTCGGCCAGCAAGGGCGCGGTGCTCTCGCTCACCCTGGCGATGGCCGCCGACCACGTCCGCGAGGGCATCCGGGTCAACTGTGTCAACCCCGGCACCGTCGACACCCCGTGGGTCGGCCGCCTGCTGGACGCCGCCGCCGACCCGGCCGCCGAACGCGCGGCCCTCAACGGCCGGCAGCCCACCGGTCGGCTGGTCACGGCGGAGGAGGTGGCCGCCGCCATCGTCTACCTCGCCTCCCCGGCCGCCGGCAGCACCACCGGCACTGCGCTGGCGGTCGACGGCGGCATGGCCGGGCTGCGGCTGCGACCGGAGCCGACGGCATGAACCTGCGGCACAACCCGCTCGGGCGCGGCACAGTACGGGTGAGCGAACTCGGCTTCGGCGCGGCGGCGATCGGCAACCTGTTCACGGCGGTGAGCGACGAGCAGGCAGCCCAAGTCGTGGCTGCCGCCTGGGAGGCCGGTGTCCGGTACTTCGACACCGCCCCGCACTACGGACTCGGCCTGTCCGAACGGCGGCTGGGTGACGCCCTGCGGGCCATGCCCCGGGACGAGTACGTGCTGTCCACGAAGGTCGGCCGCATCCTCGAACCGGTCACTCCCGACGGCGACGACCTCGCCAACGACCTCGCCAACGACCTCGCCAACGGCTTCGCCAACGACCTCGCCAACGGCTTCGCCGTTCCCGCAGACCATCGTCGGCGCTGGGACTTCAGCGCCGAGGGCGTGCGCCGGTCGATCGAGGAGAGCCTGACCCGGCTCGGCCTCGACCGGATCGACCTCGCCTACCTCCACGACCCCGACGACCATGCCGAACAGGCCCTCACCGAGGCCTACCCGGAACTGGAACGCCTGCGCGCCGAGGGCGTGATCGGCGCGATCGGCATCGGCATGAACCAGGCCGACCTGCCGGCCCGCTTCGTCCGGGAGACCGACATCGACGCCGTCCTGCTGGCCGGCCGCTACAGCCTCCTCGACCAGCGCGGCCTGGCCGAACTGCTGCCGCTGGCCGCCGAACACGGCGTCGGTGTGGTGGTCGGAGGGGTCTTCAACTCCGGCCTGCTCGCCGACCCGAAGCCTGGTGCGACCTTCGACTACGCCGCGGCCCCCGATGAACTCGTGGATCGAGCTTTGCGGTTGAAGTCCATCTGCGAGCGGCACGGCGTCCCGCTGCGCGCCGCAGCATTGCGCTTCCCGTTCGGCCACCCGGCCGTCGCGTCGGTCCTGGTCGGCACCCGCAGTGCCGCCGAGGTGCGGGACGCCGCCGCTATGCTCAACCACCCCGTCCCGGAAGGGCTGTGGACGGAGCTCAAGGAGCGCGGGCTGCTGCCCGCCGAGGCACCGACCCCCGGGGAGGCGGCGTAGATGCGGATCGCCCTGTTCATCACCTGCTTCAACGACACCATGTTCCCCGGCACCGGCCGGGCCGTCGTCACCGTGCTGGAACGCCTCGGTCACACCGTCGAGTTCCCGCAGGAGCAGACCTGTTGCGGCCAGATGCACGTCAACACGGGCTACCGCCGGGAGGCCGTCCCCCTGGTGGAGCGCTTCGCCCGGACCTTCGCCGACTACGACGCCGTCATCACCCCGTCCGCGTCCTGTGCCGGCATGATCCGCGACAGCCACCCCGTGCTGGCCGCGCAGTACGGATGTGCCCGGCTCCAGGCCGAGGTCGCCGAAGTGGTGCCCCAGGTCCACGAGTTCACCGAGTTCCTCACCGACGTCCTCGGCGTGACGGACGTCGGCGCCCGCTTCCCGCACAAGGTCGCCTACCACCCCACCTGCCACTCCCTGCGCGGCCTGCGCCTGGGAGACCGGCCGGAGCGTCTGCTGCGCGCCGTCAAGGACCTGGATTTGGTCGACCTCCCGGCCGCCGACTCCTGCTGCGGCTTCGGCGGCACCTTCGCCGTCAAGAACGCCGAGACGTCCGGTGCGATGCTCGCCGACAAGATGCGAGGCGTCCTGGACAGCGGCGCCGAGGTGCTGTGCGCCGCCGACAACTCCTGCCTGCTGCACATCGGCGGCGGCCTCTCCCGCCAGGGCAGCCAGGTTCGGACCATGCACCTGGCCGAGATCCTCGCCGCCACCGAAGGAGTCGCGCGATGAGTGGCAACACCGAGCGCGGTGTCGTCTGGCTCGGCTCCCCGGCTTTCCCGGACGCCGCGCGCGAGGCGCTGAAGGACACCCAGCTGCGCGCCAACCTGAAACGGGCCACCGGCACCATCCGCGACAAGCGCCTCGCCGTCGCCTCGGAGCTGGACGACTGGGAGGCGCTGCGCGTGGCGGGCGCCGCGATCAAGAAGCGCACCGCGCGCCATCTCGACCGCTACCTGCTGCAGTTGGAGCAGTCCGTCACCGCGGCGGGCGGCACCGTCCACTGGGCGTCGGACGCGGCCGAGGCGAACCGGATCGTCACCGAGCTGGTCCGGGCCACCGGTGAGACGGAGGTGGTCAAGGTCAAGTCGATGGCGACCCAGGAGATCGGCCTCAACGAGCACCTCGCCGACGCCGGGATCACCGCCTACGAGACCGATCTCGCCGAGCTGATCGTCCAGTTGGGCGACGACCGGCCCTCCCACATCCTCGTCCCCGCGATCCACCGCAACCGCACCGAGATCCGCGACATCTTCGCCGCCCGGATGGGGCAGTGGGGCCGGCCCGCCCCCGAGGGGCTGAGCGACGACCCGGCCGAACTCGCCGAGGCGGCACGCCGCCACCTGCGGGAGAAGTTCCTCACCACCAAGGTCGCCGTCTCCGGCGCCAACTTCGCCGTCGCCGACACCGGTTCCGTCGTGGTGGTGGAGTCCGAGGGCAACGGCCGGATGTGCCTCACCCTGCCCGAGACCCTGATCACCGTGATGGGCATCGAGAAGGTCGTCCCCACCTGGACGGACCTGGAGGTGTTCCTCCAACTGCTGCCGCGCTCCTCCACCGGCGAGCGGATGAACCCGTACACCTCCACCTGGGCGGGCACCACCGACGGTGACGGCCCGTCCGAGTTCCACCTGGTCCTGCTCGACAACGGCCGCACCGACACCCTGGCCGACACCGTCGGCCGCCAGGCCCTCGCCTGCATCCGCTGCTCGGCCTGCCTCAACGTCTGCCCGGTCTTCGAGCGCACCGGCGGTCACGCGTACGGCTCGGTCTACCCCGGGCCGATCGGCGCCGTACTCACCCCGCAGCTGGTGGGCGTGGAGAAGGCGGCTTCGCTGCCGTTCGCCTCCACCCTCTGCGGGGCCTGCTACGACGCCTGCCCCGTGAAGATCGACATTCCCGAAGTCCTCGTCCACCTGCGGGCCGAGGTCGTCGAGGCCAAGCGGGCCGCCACACGCCTGCCCACCGCCGAGGCGGTGGCGATGAAGGCCGCCGCCGCCGTCCTCGACTCCCCGCACCTGCTCGCCGCCGCCCAGAAGGCGGCCTCCCTCGGCGGGCGGGCGATCGCCCGGAAGGGGCGGATCGGACGGCTGCCCGGACCGCTGCACGGCTGGTCCGACACCCGCGACACCCCCGCACCGCCCGCCCAGTCCTTCCGCAGCTGGTGGCGCGAGAACAAGGAGGAACAGTGACGAGCAGCCGCGAGGCCGTCCTCGGCCGCATCCGCGCCGCCCTCACCGACGTCCCGGCCGATGAGGCCCCGGCCGATGTGCCCGTGCCCCGTGACTACCGCCGCAGCCACACCAGGCCGGGCGAGAACACGGTGGCCCTGTTCGCCGAGCGCGTCGCCGACTACCGGGCCACCGTCACCCGCACCGACCCGGCCGCACTGCCCGCCGCCATCGCCGCCGCCCTCACCACGCGCGGCGTACGGCAGCTGGCCCTGCCCGGCGGCTTTCCCATCGAACTGCTGCCGCCCGGCGACTGGGAGTGGCACCCAGAACCCCTGGACGTCCCCCAACTCGACGCACTGGACGGGGCGATCACCCTCGCCGCCGCCGGCATCGCCGTCACCGGCACCATCGTCCTCGACGCCGGCCCCGGCCAGGGCCGCCGCGCCCTCACCCTCGTCCCCGACTACCACCTGTGCGTCGTCCGCGCCGAACAGATCGCCGACGACGTCCCCGACGCCCTCGCCCGCCTCGACCCCACCCGGCCGCTCACCTTCATCTCCGGCCCGTCCGCCACCAGCGACATCGAACTCAACCGGGTCGAAGGCGTCCACGGCCCCCGCACCCTCGACATCGTCATCGTCGACCCCGCCCAACCGGAGCAGCACGCATGAGGATCGCCCTGCACACCCGCGTCCGCGAGGACCGGATCGAGGAGTACGAGGACGCCCACCGCGCTGTGCCGGACGAGCTCACCGCCGCCATCCGCGCCGCGGGCGTCTCGTTCCGGACGATCTGGCGCAGCGGCCGCGAGCTGTTCCACCTCCTGGAGTGCGAGGACTACGCCCGCCTGCTCGCCGAACTGGAGCACCTGCCGGTCAACATCGCCTGGCAGGCCCGGATGGCCGAACTCCTCGACGTCGTCCACGACTACTCCGAGGACGGCGCCGCCGCCTGCCTCCCGGCGGTGTGGCAGCTGTGACCGTGACCACCCGGCCGATCATCGACGCCCACCACCACGTCTGGGACCTTTCCGCCCGCCCGCAGCCGTGGATCACCGGCGAGGCCCTCGCCCCGCTCGACCGCTCCTTCTCCGCCGCCGACCTGGCCGCCGAGGCCCGGGCGGTCGGTGTGGTCGGCACCGTCGTGGTCCAGACCGTCTGCGTCCCCGAGGAGACCCCGGAGCTGCTGGCCCTCGCCGCCGGCAGCGACCTGGTCGCCGGAGTCGTCGGCTGGATCGACCTCACCGCTCCCGACATCGCCGACCGGATCGCCGACCTGCGCGAACTGCCCGGCGGAGAAAGGCTGGTGGGCATCCGCCACCAGGTCCAGGATGAGCCCGACCCGAACTGGCTGCTGCGCCAGGACGTCCGGCGCGGGCTGCTCGCCGTCGCCGCGGCCGGCCTCGCCTACGACCTCGTCGTCAAACCGCACCAGCTCCCCGCCGCCGCCCTCGCCGCCGCCGACCTCACCGGGCTGACCTTCGTCCTCGACCACCTCGGTAAACCGCCCATCGCCACCGGCGCGCTCGCCCCCTGGGCCGCCGACCTGCGCCGCCTGGCCGCCCTGCCCAACACCGTGTGCAAGCTCTCCGGCATGGTCACCGAGGCCACCCCCGGCAGCTGGCGGACCGAGGACCTCAGGCCCTATGCCGGCACCGTGCTCGATGCCTTCGGCCCGCACCGCCTGCTGTTCGGCTCCGACTGGCCGGTCTGCACCCTTCAGGCGGGCTACCACGACGTTGTCCGGATCGCCGACGGCCTCACCGGCCGGCTGGCCCCGGACGAGAAGGACGCGGTGTTCAGCCGCAACGCGATCCGGGCGTACGGGCTGCGGCCGCCCGAACTGCTCGACGACGGGGCGTGAGAGGCCCCGGGTGACCGGACCACGAGCGGTCGGCTCCGACCGTGCGAGTACGGCGTCGGTGTCCGGCCGCCGTTTTCGAAGCCGCGTTCGATCAGCGCGGCGAGGACTATGCTGCAAGGCACATGACCATGGGAGGCGCACAGTGCCAGTCACTGACGAGGCGATCGAGAAGATCAAGGCGATGATCGTCAGTGGCGAGCTCCGCCCCGGCTCTCGCCTTCCGAGGGAGGCCGACCTCGCCGAGCGGCTCGGCCTGTCCCGCAACTCCTTGCGCGAGGCGGTCAAGGCCCTCTCGCTCATCCGGGTGCTCGACGTACGCCAGGGCGACGGTACCTATGTGACCAGCCTGGAACCGAACCTGCTGATGGACGCGCTGGGTTTCGTCGTCGACTTCCACCAGGACGACACCGTTCTGGAGTTCCTGGAGGTCCGCCGCATCCTGGAGCCCGCCGCCGCGGCCATGGCCGCCCGGGTGATGTCCGAGGAGGACATCGCGGCCCTGCGCGAGGTGCTGGACGGCCTCAGCGACGACGCCACGCTCCAGGAGCTGATCGACAACGACCTCGACTTCCACCGCCGGATCGCCGCCGGGTCGGGCAACACCGTGCTCTGCTCGCTGATCGACGGCCTGTCCGGGCCGACCGCACGTGCGCGGATCTGGCGCGGACTGACAGAGGAGGGGGCGGTCGAGCGCACCCGCCAGCAGCACCACGCCATCCTCGACGCCATCACCCGCCGCGCTCCCGAGCTCGCACACTCCTGGGCGACGGTCCACGTGGCAGGCGTCGAGCAGTGGCTGCGCGACACCCTCGGAACGGCCGGTTCCCCACTCGGCTGACCCTCGACGCGAAGCAAGCGGCACGGCCTCACCTCAGTACCGGCCCCGAAGACGTCGTAGTGCGTGGGTACTGTGATCCGATCGCTGTTCGCCGAGCCCGGGAATCAGGGTGAGTGCTCCGGGGTGTCGATCGGCTCGGGAAGGCCGCGGAGGGGTCGGGCGTTCGCGATGCCCTGGTGCGATTGGTGGGCGAGGTCCGTGCCACGCGGCCCTACTGCCCCCACATGGGCGCCCACCTCGGCTTCGGTGGCACCGTCGAGGGCGACACGCTGGTCTGCCCGTTCCACCGCTTCGCGTTCGGGGCCGACGGCTCCTGCGTCAGCGATCCGGACGGCGTACCGCTGCGCACCCGGGTGGAGCCGCGGCCCCGGCTTGCGCCCGGGGACCAGTCCGTCGGCATCTACCGGCACTGGGCCCGCCAGTTCTACCCGCCCGGCGCGAACTGACCGGCCCGCCCGCCCGTCCGGGGCGTGGGCCGATCAGCAGCACAGTGCGCACTCACCATGGCCACCCCCCGGGTTGCGAGCCCGAAACGAAGCGCAGCCGCGGCGGTCCGGCCAGGTCGACGTGGCGGAGGCCGCAGGGTACTGCCGATTGCGGTCGCCGATCCCTCGAAGAAGTTACCGCCCGACCGGCTGCACCGGGACGGCGGAGCGGCGTCGACGAGCCGCTCGCGAGGGAGGGCCCGGTGCTCCGGGCCATGGTCGCGCCGGGCCGGTGGGCAGCGCCGCGCGACGGCTACGCCTGGTGCGGCGGCCGAGACCACACGCCGCGCCCCCGTCCAAGCCGGACTCCTCGACGTCACCCGCATCCACGTCCCCGTCGAGGAGTGGCACTTCAAGATCGATGACGTCACCATGGCCCGCGCCGACATCGCCGCGACCCGCACCGTCATGACCCACGTCCACCCCGAAGGCGTCGACTGGCCGGCCGTACGCCTCGCCCTCACCGCACCCGCCCGCCGACTTGCCGACGGCTAGGCCCTCGCCGACATCTTCGAAGAAGGCTGGATGCCCGTCCTCGCCTCCATCCACCGCCAGATCGACCTCTGGCAGCGGACCGACGAGACGCTCGGCCCCGAAGCGGTCCTGCGCATGCTCACCCTGAACGGTTCCCGCAGCGAATCCGTCGGCGAATGGCGGGGATCCGGCTGGTACGAGACCGCGTGGTCCGGCGCGCGGCGGTAGCGGCGCGTGCCCGGACCGCTCAGCCGAGCAGGAGTTCGGCGGCCGGGGTGTGGTTGCCGGTCGCCGAGGCGCCGGCCATGGCCGAGGCGGCTGTTGCCGGGGCGGTGCCGGGCGGTACGACCAGCAGCAGGAAGTGGTCCTGGAAACCCCGGGTGATGCTGATCGTCGCTTCGCTGCCGGGGAACCAGTTGATCCTGATCGTCAGGCCGTTCGCCGCGATGGACCGGGGCACGCCGTCCCAGACCGAGGTGTCGAGGCCGACCCGGACGATGCGTCCGAAGTGGGCGCCGAGCGCCGTGATCAGGTCCGGCAGTTCGGTGAGGACGTGGTTCGAGCGGGGCCACCAGGCGCCGTCGAAGACGCCCTCCCGCGACATCGTCGGCTCCAGCACCAGGCGAGGCAGCAGCGGGGCACCGGGCACCGTCCACGGCCCAGGAGAGGAGGAGGCGGGGAAAGGAATCGGCATCATGCGAAGCCGCCCGTCCGGTCCACGAGGGACCCGTCATGACCCAGGGCGACGTCGGCGCTGATGCCGGTGTGCGGAATGTCCTCGGTTGTCTGCCTCCCACGCTACTCCGCAGCGGGCTCCTCCGGGCCGCCGGCCATCGGAGTAGCCTCGGGGACATCCAGGGCATCCCGCACTCCGGTCTCCGTTCCGGCTTCGTTCTGGGTGAAGGCCAGCCCGGCGGCCCCAGCGGGCAGCCGGAGACGGGAACGGTGAACACCGTGACCACTCACTCTCCGCAGTCGGTACGGCCCGGCCACGGCCTCACGGTCGCCGACGCGATGGACCCCTGCGACTACCAGATAGCCGACGACAGCACCGTCGACCAGGCCGACGACGTCCTGCGCGGCGCCCACCTCGAGTACCTGCTGGTCCGCGATCACGACGGCCGGTGCGAGGGGTTGGTCACCCGCACCGGACTCCACCCGTTCCTGAACCGCTCCTCGTACACCGGACGGACCGCGATCAGCGCCACCACCCACCAGCGCGGCCCGTTCGCCTGGCCGACCATGGGCCTGGCCCTGGCCGCGATCGCCATGCGGATCAAGCGTCTGGCGGTCTGGCCCGTCGTCGACGAGGACGGCTACATCCTCGGTGTCCTCATGGCTGACCGTGTCACCAGCCTCCTGGCGGGCAAGGCCGCCTGACCTGCCGCCTTCGTCGGAGGCGCGGCTCCGGGGCCGTGGGGGTTTTCCCTCCGTCGTCACGGCGGCGGGATGCCACGCGACGACGGAGGTTGTTCGAAGGGCACGACGAGTTCGGCCCGGACGGCCTTGCCCGGTGTTCGGGGGCGTCCGGGGTCAGAGTTTGAACATCGCGGTGTACGGCTGGGTGATGCGTTCCTGTCGCGCTCCGAAGTCGACGAGCACCGCGGTGTCGCCGTCCCCTTCGACATCGATGACTCGGCCGAGGCCGTACGCGTCATGGGTGACCCGGTCACCGACGGCGAAGTGCTTGGGTGGCGCCTGAGCGCGGGGTTTGAAGGGGCTGGTGGGCAGAGGGCGGCGACCTGCTGCAAATTTCGTCATTCCGGCCAGTATGCGCCTCGAAGTGCGGGCGTGGGACTTTCCGGGGTGTGCTGGTCGGGGACTGCCCGTGAATTCCGTACACATCATCCAGCGCGTCCTCGCGAGTGGCGGCGGTCGGGCGGGGTGCGGCGTGCCGCAGGAATCCCTGGCAGTGGCAGTGGCAGTGGCAGTCGTCGGTTCGGAGCGGGACCGGCCGCATGGTCAAGAGGCTTGCTCGCCAGGCATGTTCACGGCCGTCCCGGCTCGGAGCGGCGGTTCGACGGGACGGCACCGGCAGAACCGGTGGGTGAAGCATGCCTCCGTGGCGGGCCGCGGCCTGCTACAGTCGACTCAGTTGCAGTAGTGGTTCCCATGAACTTTGTGTGCGCCTGCCCTTGTGTTGCAGGCGCATTTTTTGTTCCCCGGCTCTTTCCCCGGTGGGCGCTCCATGCGGTGACTCGAAGCCCACGCTGTGTGTGCTTCGGACAGTCCCTTGAAGGAGATTTCTTAATGGCTAATGGCACTGTGAAGTGGTTCAACTCGGAGAAGGGCTTCGGCTTCATCGAGCAGGAGGGTGGCGGCCCCGACGTCTTCGCCCACTACTCGAACATCAACGCCAACGGCTTCCGTGAGCTGCTCGAGGGCCAGAAGGTCGAGTTCGACGTCACGCAGGGCCAGAAGGGCCCGCAGGCCGAGAACATTCGCCCGCTGTAGTTCTTCTGCCACGGCACCCGCCTGGTAGCGAGGGGCCCGCACCGCGCACATGCCCGGTGCGGGCCCCTCTGGCATCGCGCCACGGCACATCCCCCGGCCGTTCAGGCCCCTGGCTCCGCCACCGGCGGCCACCCCCCACACGGGACGCATCGCGCCGCGTCCGGACCGCCGCCCCGCCGTGACAGCTCACGGTTCGAGGTTCTCCGCTCCCGCCTTCCGTGGTGAGCGCCGACCGTAGGTGACGTGCCGCACGGTTCCACCGTCCACGCTCCGCCCGTCACACTTCCGGCCCGTTCCCTTGTGGTCTCCGCCCGGCGCTCCGCGCCACGGAGCCTTCCCCGTGACGTGCCGCCCCGAGGAAGGTCCTCCGCATGGCCCGCTCCAGTCGCCCCTCCTACCACGACGCCGACGTCCGTTCCAGCGGCGGCCGGCCCTCCAACGGTCGGCGTCCCTCCGGCCGGAGCACCCCTCGGGGCCCGTCCACGAAGGGCGAGTTCGCGATGCCGGTGAGCACCACCCCGGCACTGCCGGCCGTCGAGTCCTTCGAGGAACTGGACATGCCGAAGGCGTTGCTGTCGGTGCTGGCCGGCGAGGGCGTCACCGTGCCGTTCCCGATCCAGGCCGCGACGCTGCCGAACTCGCTGGCCGGCCGCGACGTCCTCGGCCGGGGCCGGACCGGTTCCGGCAAGACCATCGCGTTCGGCCTCGCCGTGCTGGCCCGCACTGCCGGGCAGAGGGCCGAGCCGCGTTGCCCGCTGGCCGTGGTGCTGGTCCCCACCCGTGAACTCGCACAGCAGGTCACCGAGGCCCTCACCCCCTACGCCCGCGCGGTGCGCCTGCGGATGGCGACCGTGGTGGGCGGGACGTCGATGAGCCGCCAGGCATGGATGCTCAACCGCGGGGCGGAGGTCGTGGTGGCCACCCCGGGCCGGCTCAAGGACCTGGTTCGGCGTGGCGACTGCCGGCTGGACCGGGTCGGCGTCACGGTGCTCGACGAGGCCGACCAGATGACCGACATGGGCTTCCTGCCGCAGGTCACCGAACTCCTCGACCAGGTCGCCGAAGGCGGCCAGACGATGCTGTTCTCCGCCACCCTGGACCGCAACGTCGACCGCCTGGTGCGGCGCTTCCTCAAGGACCCGGTCACCCACTCGGTGGACCCGTCCGCGGGAGCGGTCAGCACCATGGAGCACCACGTGCTGCACGTGCAGAACTCCGACAAGAACGCCACGATCGCCCACATCGCGTCCCGCGACGGCCGGGTGATCATGTTCATCGACACCAAGCACGGCGCGGACCGCCTGGTGGAGGACCTGCTCGCGAACGGGGTGAAGGCCGCGGCCCTGCACGGCGACAAGTCCCAGCCCGAGCGCACCCGCACCCTGGAGCAGTTCCGCACCGGCGAGGTGACCGCGCTGATCGCGACCAACGTCGCCGCCCGCGGCATCCACGTCGACGGGCTCGACCTCGTCGTCAACGTGGACCCGCCGGGCGACCACAAGGACTACCTGCACCGGGGCGGGCGTACCGCCCGGGCCGGGGAGTCCGGCACCGTCGTCACCCTCGTCCTGCCCAATCAGCGCCGCGCGACGGCCCGCATGATGACCACCGCCGGTATCACCCCCGTCACCACCAGGGTCAGCTCCGGCGGCGAGGACCTGGCCCGTATCACCGGCGCCCGCGTGCCCACCGGCATTCCCACCGTGATCGCCAACCCCGTCGTCGAGCGGCCGCGCCGCGGCCCGTCCACGAGCCGCGGCCGCCGCGGACGTCCCGCCCGCACCGCCGACGGCACCAGGGCCGCCTCCGGCCGCGACGGTCAGGGCTCCTCCGGCCGACGTCGGCCGGCCAGGCGCGCCGCACCTGCCGCCTAGCACCGCGCGGGTCCGGCTCGCGGTGCGGACCGGGCCCGCGCGGCCACGCCGGTCGACGCGCGACCGCCGGGCGCCGCATCCGGGGCTGGGCGAGGTCGTCGAGGCCGTCGGGTGCGTTCTGCTGCAGGAGGTTTCGAGGGCTTCGCGGGCAGAGGCTCACCGGCCGAGGGGCTGGAGGACCTTCACGATCGCGGCTGATGGGAGGACCGGTGGCGGCGACGCCCTCGGCCGGGAGAACGGGGGTCGAGCGCGCAGAGCACGCCATGGCGGCAGGCGGAGGGGCACACACGCTCGGCGGCGGCCCGGCAGGACACCGGGGAGCGGTTGGGCACCTTCTTCAAGACCTGCGAAAGGTGCCATTCGACAGTGCGGGGGCTGATGAACAGCCGGGTCCCGATCTCGGCGTTGGTGAGGCCGTCGCGGACCAGTCGGACGATCTGGCTCTCCTGTGCCATGAGTTCGCTCGCGGCGACGGCCGCGGCATGGTCACGGTCATCCCGGCGGCTTGGAGCTCGCGCGCGGATCGGGCCGCGAACGCCGTCATGCCCATGGTGGTGAACAGGTCGTACGCGGTTCGCAACTGCGTTCGGGCCGTCTGGCGGCGGCGCTCGCGGCGGAACCATTCGTTGTACAGGAGGTGCGTACGGGCGAGGTCACCACGTAGCCGGGTCCGGGAGAGCCGGTCGATGGCCTCCCGGTACCGGTCCTCCGCTTCGTCGGTGCCGCCCACGAGGGCCAGGGCGCGGGCTTCGACGCCCAGGGCCCAGTTTGTGCCGCTCGGGCCGGTCACCTCGGTGAGGCGTCGCAGGGCGTCCGCCGCCTCGTCGGGTGCCCCGGCGCGGGCGGCGGCCTCGATGAACTCGGACAGTGCCCAGGTCGCTCCGCCCACCTCCAGCGGCCGGCTTCCCCTGCCCGCTTCGCGCGCCGTCGCCAGCGCGTCCTGGTAGCGGCCGGTGCTGTCGGCGACGACAGCCCGTGCGAGGTTGCCCATCACGGGTCCGTTGCCCTCACCCCGTCGCAGCGCCTCGGCCTCCGCGGTCCGGCTCAGCCGGGCGACCTCGGCCTCGTGGCCCTGCCACGCGGCGAGCAGCAGGGCGCCGTACAGCGGCGGCGGGGTGCCGACGGCCTCCGAGACCAGCTGCGCCTTCTCCACCAGGGCGGACGCGAGGTCCAGCTCACCGACGCAGGTGTGCATGACGGTACGCATCGTCAGGGCGAGCGGCAGTGCGGCGGTCTGGCCGGTCCGTCCGGTGAGCTTGAGGTACGTGCCGGAGAGTTCGTCCCAGCCCTCCTGGTCCCACAGGCCGACCGCCGTCGCGCCGGCCATCCACAGCCACCGCAGTCCGTCCGGTTCGGGGAGTCCGGGGTCGCGGAAGGCGGCGAGCGCCGTCCTGAGGATGTCGACGCCGGCGGCGTGCCCGAGGGCGATCCGGGTGGCCGTGCCGTCGAGCAGGAGGTCGACGGGGCGTGGCGGGTGCGGGGCGGGCGGGGCGTCGAGGGCAGCCCGGCTCATCTCGGCCTGGCCGCCGGCGTCCTGGGGCCCGGCGAACATGGCGGCGCTGATGGCTTCGAGATAGGTGTCGCGGGCCAGCTCGACGTCATGCGGTTCGAGCTGGCGGGCGGCCCGCAGGAACAGGGAGGCGGTGTCGCGTCCGCGCTTGGTGGCGAAGGCGATCTGGGCCCGCAGCAGGTCGAGTTCGCCCTGTCGGCGCTCGTCGACGGGGCCTGCCTCGACCATGGAGAGCAGTCGCAGGGCGTCGTCGGGGCTTCCGGCGGCCCGGGCCGCCCGTGCGGCGTGCAAGGCCCGCTCTCGACGGCGGACCGGGTCGGGGGTGAGTTCGGCCGACCGCGACATGAACGCCGCGGCGGCGGCCAGGCCCCCGCGGACCCGCGCTCGCGCGGCGGAGCGTTCCAGGTCCTCGGCGATCCCTTCGTCGGGGCCCTGGGCGCCCCGTGCCGCGTGCCAGGCGCGGCGGTCGGGGTCCGTCAGCGGGTCGGTGGCGTCCGAGAGCGCGCGGTGCACGGCGCAGCGTTCGTCGTGGGTCGCGTCCCAGTAGACGGTGGAGCGGACGGTGGGGTGCGAGAAGGCGACCCGGTCGGAGATCACGATGAGACCGAGGGCGACGGCGGATGAGGCTGCCGCCGCGCTCAAGCCAAGGCGCTCGGCCGCGCGCCACAGGAGGACCGGATCGCCGGTCGGCTCCGCGGCGGCCGTGAGGAGCAGGCGGCGGGTTTCGGGTGGGA
The DNA here is from genome assembly GCF_042721415.1 of Kitasatospora sp. NPDC058444. Lineage (NCBI taxonomy): Bacteria > Bacillati > Actinomycetota > Actinomycetes > Kitasatosporales > Streptomycetaceae > Kitasatospora > Kitasatospora sp. NPDC058444. The sequence continues at coordinate 25,565 of NZ_JBHXLL010000061.1, forward strand.
GTCCCGCGATGCGGCCGACGTGGGCGGCCCGGACGCGGTCGTTGACCGGGGCCGCGCGGGGCAGGCCGAATCCGCCCGCGTACTCCGTCGGCGTCGACTCCTTGGGCAGCTCGACCCGGGCGAGCGGGATCCCGCGGGCTTCGGCGACGATCCGGTCGACGACCTGCTCGTCCCAGCGGCCGGGCAGGAGCGACATGAGGAGTGACCGCGCCGCTTCGTCGGGCAGCCCTTCCACGAGGAGCTCGGGGACTCCTCTCGGCCGGCTGTCCCCGTCCGCCGCGCGTCCGGGGTCCGTACGCCGAAGACGACGGCGACCGATTCGGCCCGCAGCCTTCGCGCGGTGAACGCCAGGGCCTGCATCGACGCTCGGTCGAGCCAGTGCGCGTCGTCCACGACGCAGAGCAGTGGCCGCTCACGGGCGGCCTCGGTCAGGATGCCGAGCGTGGCCAGGGCGACCTGGAAGCCGTCCGGGGGACGCACCGAACCGAGGCCGAGTGCCCCCTGCAGGGCGTCGCGTTGACCGGCCGGCAGCACGTCGACCTGGTCGGTCATCGAGGAACACGGCTGGTGAAGGCCCGCGTAGGCCAGCTCCATCTCGGCCTGCACACCGGTGACGCGGATGATCTGAAAGCCCTGCGCGCCGGCGACGAGGTGGTCGAGCAGGGTCGTCTTGCCCACGCCCGCTTCACCCCGGACGGTCAGGGACCGGCTCTCGCCGAGCGAAACGGCCGAGAGCAACTCGTCGAGCAGCGCGCACTCGGCGCTTCGTCCCAGCACATGAGGCGGTGACACCGTCCGTTTGGCCCCTTCTCTTCGCCGAGGTCGAGCTGATTCGCCGTCCGGCGATGACGCACATTGTGCGATACCGAGTCCTACGGCGAGACGGTGAGACGGCGAGCGGCGGGTACCCCAGGGGTTTGACCAGGGGTCACCCCTGGTACGCGGGCCCCGCTCCCAGGGAATAGTCATGCACGTCCTTCCCCGGGGTCTCCCCGGGGCTCAAGAAATCGAGGCGCCATGAAGCAACCAACGACCGAGGCCCGCCGCTCCGGGCAGTCGCCTCCCGTCGTGCCGCACGTCGACGTCACGCTCACCGTCAACGGCACCGCGTACGCCCTCCGGGTCGACGCACGCGTCACCCTCCTCGACGCGCTGCGTGACCACCTGGGCCTCACCGGGGCGAAGAAGGGATGCGACCAGGGCGCCTGCGGTGCCTGCACGGTCATGGTCGACGGGAAGCGCGTGGTGGCCTGCCTCGTCCTGGCCGCCCAGTGCGAGGGCCGGGAGGTCACCACCATCGAGGGGCTGTCCCGGGACGGCCGGCCGCACCCGATGCAGGCCGCCTTCGCGCGCCACGACGCGTTCCAGTGCGGTTACTGCACTCCGGGACAGATCATGTCCGCGGTCTGCCTCGTCGCCGAGGGGCGGGCCGGTACCGACGAGGACATCCGCGAGTTCATGAGCGGCAACCTCTGCCGCTGCGGCGCCTATCCGAACATCCGCGCGGCCATCCGCGATGTCACCGGGGAGGGCTGATCGTGTACCCCTTCGCCTACGCCCGGGCCACCGACGTCGCCCGGGCGGTCGCCGACGCCACCGCCGACCCGCACACCTCGTACCTCGCCGGCGGGACCACGCAGTTGGACCTCATGAAGGACGGGGTGGTGCGGCCCGGGCGGCTCCTCGACATCACCCGCCTCCCGCTCGGCGGCATCACGCACACCGGGACCACGATCCGGGTCGGTGCGCTGACGACGATGGAGGAACTCGCCGCCGACACCGTCGTGCGTGACCGCCTGCCGTTCGTCCGGGAAGCCCTGCTGCTCGGGGCGTCGACCCAGCTGCGCAACATGGCCACGATCGGTGGCAACCTGCTCCAGCGGGCCCGCTGCCGCTACTTCCGGGACCCCGCCGTCCCGGCCTGCAACAAGCGCGATCCCGGGTCAGGATGCGCTGCCGTCGACGGCAGCCACCGCATGCACGCCATCCTCGGCACCAGCGACCACTGCATCGCCCTGCACGCCTCGGACGTGGCGGTGCCCCTGGCGGCCCTCGACGCCGTCGTCCACCTCCAGGGGACCGACGGCCCGCGGTCGGTCCCGCTCACCCGGTTCCACCTCCCGCCGGGAGACACCCCGCACGTCGAGAACGGGCTGCGGCACGGCGAGCTGATCACCGCGGTCGAGATTCCGCTGCTCCCGGCCGCCGCGCGCTCGCACTACCTCAAGGTCCGTGACCGGGCCTCGTACGAGTTCGCCCTGACCTCGGCCGGCGTGGCCCTCGTCCTGGAGGACGGGCTCGTCCGGGAGGCGCGCGTCGCGCTCGGCGGCGTGGGCACGGTGCCCTGGCGTGCCTGGGGCGCCGAGGAGGTGCTGCGCGGCTCCCGGGCGACCACGGAGGTGTTCCGCGCGGCGGCGCGGGCCGCCCTGGAAGGCGCCCGGCCCCTGCCGGGCACCGCGTTCAAGGTGGACCTGGCCGAGCGCACCCTCGTCCGCACCCTCGAGACGGTGGCAGGAGCACGATCATGACGACTCTCGGAACCGCTGGCATCGTCGGCGCGGGCATCGACCGCGTGGACGCCCCGCTGAAAGTCACCGGAGCGGCGCACTACCCCAACGACTTCTCCCTGCCGGGCATGGTCCACGCCGCCCTGGTGGGCAGCACCGTCGCCGCCGGACGCATCCGGGACATCGACGTGTCGCGGGCCGAGGCGGCCCCGGGCGTGCTGGCCGTCATCACCCACCTCACCGCGCCCGAGCTGGCGCGCGGTCCGCTGACGCTCCTGGGCGGATCGCCGCCGGCGCCGCTGCGGGACGACCGGATCCTCCACCACGGCCAGCACATCGCCGTCGTCGTGGCCGAGAGCGCCGAGCAGGCGCGGCACGCGGCACGGCTGGTGCACGTCGACTACGAGACGACCGAGGCCGTGCTCGACCTCGACGACCCCCGGGCCGAGATCGTCGACGATCCCTGGGGACTGGACACCCGCAAGGGCGACGTCGCCGCCGGCTTCGCCCGGGCCGACGTCGTCGTCGAGGACACGTACACCACCCCCGACAACACCAACAACCCGCTGGGGTTGATGACGACGCTGGCCTCGTGGCAGGGCGACGCACTCACGGTGCACGACTCCACCCAGTGGCCGCACAACGTCCGCACCACGCTGGCCGTCGTCTTCAAGGTGCCCGAGAGCGGCATCAGGGTCCTCGCGCCGTTCGTCGGCGGCGGCTTCGGAGCCGGTCTGCGGGTGTGGCCGCACGTCATCCTCACCGTGCTGGCGGCCCGGCAGGTCGGGCGGCCCGTCAAGCTCGTCCTGACCCGCCCCCAGATGTTCACCTCGGTGGGACACCGGCCGAACAGCGTGCAGCGGATCAGGATCGGCGCCACGCGCGACGGCGACCTCCTCGCCGTCGAGCACCACGGCCTGTCCTCGGTGGCCATGGAGGACGACGACTACGAACCGGTGTCGTTCGGCTCGGCCGTCGCCTACGCCTGCCCCCACGTGCTCACCGAGGACAAGCAGGCGCGGCTCAACATCCCCTGCCCCGGCTCCATGCGGGCGCCGGCCGAGGGCCAGGGCAACTTCGCCCTGGAGTCGGCCATCGACGACGTCGCCCACGCCGTCGGCATGGACCCCGTGGAGTTCCGCCTGCGCAACCTCGCCCACGAGCACCCGCTGTCGGGCCTGCCCTGGTCGAGCAACGCGCTGCGGGAGTGCTACCTGCGGGGCGCCGAGCGGTTCGGCTGGTCCCGGCGCACACCGGAACCCGGTTCGATGCGGGACGGGCGCTGGCTCGTCGGCTACGGCCTGGCCGGCGTCTCCTACCCCTTCTACCAGGTGCCCTGCCAGGCACGCGTCTCGGTGCGCCGGGACGGCTCGGCCCACGTGCGCAGCGCCGCCGTCGACATCGGAACCGGTACCTACACGGTGATGACCCAGCTGGCGGCCGGGCTCCTCGGCCTGGAGGTCGACAGGGTCCGCTTCGACCTCGGCGACTCCGACATGCCGTACGCGCCCCAGGCGGGCGGCTCCGGCCTCACCGGTGCGCTCGCCAACGCCGTCCACACGGCGTGCCGGCGGCTGGTGCGGGAGTTCCTGGACGTGGTGGCCGACGACCCCGCCTCCCCGCTGCGCTGGGCAGCGCCCGGCGACGTCACCGTCACCGGCGGACGCCTCCACCGCACCGGGGACACGGCCAGGGGAGAGTCCTTCGTCGACATCCTGGCCCGCCACGGACTGGAGGAGCTGAGCGCCGACGGCAGGAGCACACCTCCCCGGTCCGAGGACCTGGGCATGGCCCTCGCGGGTGCCTTCGGCGCGAAGTTCGTCGAGGTACGCGTCGACCCGGCCCTCGGCCTGCTGCGCGTCGCCCGGGTGGTGTCCGCGATCGACGGCGGGCGGATCCTCAACGAGAAGACCGCCACCAGCCAGATCATCGGCGGCACGGTCGGCGGCATCAGCCAGGCCCTGTTCGAGGAGACCCTCACCGACCGGGGCACCGGGCGCATCGCCAACGCCACCTTCGGCGACTACCTCATGCCCGTCAACGCGGACGTACCCGACATGGAGGTGCTGTTCGTGGGCGGTCCCGACCGCGCGACGGCCGTCGGCACCAAGGGCGTCGGCGAGATCGGTCTGGTCGGGCTCGCGGCGGCCATCGGCAACGCCGTCCGCCACGCCACGGGGCGGCGCCTGCGCTCCCTGCCCTTCACCATCGACCAGCTCATGCTCTGAGCCGCGTTCGTGCTCCGAACTGCGGGGATCCGTAAGGAGGAAGACATTGCTTGACATAGCCGACTCCCTCGACGGGTGGGTCGGGCAGGGCCAGGACTTCGCCGTGGCGACCGTCGTCGGGGTCAGCGGAAGCGCGCCCCGGGAACCCGGCGCCGCACTGGCCGTGAATCGCGAGGGCGCCGCCGTCGGGTCCGTCTCGGGCGGGTGTGTCGAGGGCGCCGTGTACGAGCTGTGCCGGCAGGCCCTGGAGGACGGCCGGCCCGTGCGCGAGAGCTTCGGCTACAGCGACGAGACCGCGTTCGCGGTGGGCCTGACCTGCGGCGGCGTCATTGACGTCCTCGTGGTGCCCGTCCGCTCCGGCGGATCGGAGCGGACGGTGGTCGCCTCAGCCTTGTCCGCCGTCCGCTCGGGCGAGCCGGTCGCGTTGGCCCGGGTCGTCGACGGGCCGGCCGACCTGCTGGGGCACGGGCTGGTCGTCCGGCCCGACGGGTCGTACGAAGGCACCCTGGGCGGTCAGGGCCCGCTCACTCGCAGCGCGGCGGTACGGGCCCGGGCCATGCTCGACGGTGGGCGCACCGGCACGGTCGGCGTGGGCGTGGGCGGAGTGGACGGCGGCCGGCCGCTCACCCTCCTGGTCGAGTCCCGTGCCGCGCCGCCGCGACTGATCGTCTTCGGCGCCGTCGACTTCGCCTCGGCGCTCGTTCGGCTGGCCAAGTACCTCGGCTACCGCGTCACCGTGTGCGACGCGCGGCCGGTGTTCGCGACCCGTGCGCGCTTCCCGGAGGCCGACGACGTGGTCGCCGACTGGCCGCACCGCTATCTGGAGGCCACCGAGGTCGACGACCGGACGGTGCTGTGCGTCCTCACGCACGATGCCAGGTTCGACGTGCCGCTGCTCGAACGGGCGCTGAGGCTGCCGGTCGCCTTGCGACCGCTCGCGGCGTGGAACATGCGGCGGGGAGCGCGCACCCGGGGCGCCGGGCGGGTCCCGGGTGCGTGACGTCCGGCGTAAGGCCATGCACACGCGGGATGGCGCCGACCTCTCAGGCGGGAACGTCGTACCCCGTGGACAGGGAGAGCCCCCGCCAGGCGGCGAGTTCGTCGGCTACCGCCGCGAGTTTGGCCTCTACCCGGGCCACGCAGTCCGCACCGAGGGGCGATCGGCTCGCTCGGCGCGCACCGGACCGGCCGCGGGCTCGTGGGCGAGGTGCGGCAGTGGGTGGACACCCTCACCGGGTGGACCGTCGAACTCGGCTTCGACACCTACGTGTTCTGGCCGGCCGCCGATCCCGAGCGTCAGCTCGCGCTCTTCGCCGACGAGGTCGTGCCCGCCGTGCGCGAGCGCGTCGACGCCCAGCGGAGCGGGCGGTGAAGAGCACTCTGGGGACTCTTCCGACGGCACTGGCCGGGAAGGTGGTCACCTCCGACGACCGGCGCTACCCGCTGCTCCGCTCCACCTACACCACCGTGGGCAGCCCGGCCGCCGTCGTCAGGCCGGAGTTCCCCGGACGACGTCGCCGCCGCGCTGCGCCTCGCACGGGAGGCGGGGCTCCGGGTGGCGGTCCGCAGCGGAGGGCACGGCCTGTCCGGCAGCGGCACCAACGACGGAGGGCTCGTCATCGACCTGGGCGCGCTGCGGCGGGTCGACGTCCTCGACCGCGTCTCCCGGCTGGTCCGCGTCGAGGCGGGCGCCCGCTGGGCCCAGGTCGCCCAGGCGCTCGCCCCGCACGGGCTCGCCATCAGCTCGGGCGACCACGGCAACGTCGGCGTCGGCGGCATCGCCACCGGGGGAGGAGTCGGCTGGCTCGTCCGGCAGTACGGACTCACCATCGACCACACCCGCGCCGTAGAGGTCGTCCTGCCCGACGGCACGTTCATACGCGCCGACGCCGAGAACGAGCCCGAGTTGCTGTGGGTGATGCGCGGAGCCGGCGCCGGAGCCGGGATCGCGGTCGCCTTTGAGATCGAGGCCATGGAGCTTCGTGACGTCGGATACGTGCAGCTGGCCGTGACCGTCGACCCGGCCGGGGAGACGCTGCGGCGCTGGGCCGACGTCATGGAACGGGTTCCGCGCGAGCTTTCGACCGCGGTGACGCTGGCCTCGCGGGGCACCAGCACCACGGCGTTCATCACCGCTGTGGTCGCCTCGGACAAGCCAGCCGTCATCCGCGACGCTGTCCAACCGCTGCTCGGCATCGGTGACGTGACGGCCCAGGAAGCCCATGTGGCCCCCTACACGGCGCTGGTCCCTGCCCAGCACCTGCACGCCAACACCGGACAGATGCCGTCCAGCACGACCAACGGACTGCTTACGACCATGACCCCGGACGCCGCACGTGCCCTGGTCACGGCATGGGCCGCCCCCGATCCCGTCCTGATCCAGCTGCGCTCGCTCGGCGGCGCGAGCCACGATCCCGCCCCCTCGGCGACGGCGTTCGCACACCGCCACCAGAACACCCTCGTCGTCGCCTCGGCGTTCTCCCCAGACGGCCCCGGGGTACTCGCCGCCGCCTGGGCCCCCATCGCCCCGAACGTCGACGGCGCATACGTGAACTTCGAGAGCGCCCCCGACGAAGCCACCTTCGCCCGTGCCTACCCCGGACCGACCGGCACCCGCGTCACCGGCCTCTGGAACCGCTACGGCCCCGACGGCACCCTGCGCTCCGCACCTTGAGCACCAAGGAGAGAACAGTGAGCTTCCCCTTCCCCGTCCCCGACAAGAGCGACCCGCGCTGGACGCGCGAGGGCGGCGTCCACGTCCGCCGCGGTGAGGGCACCGCGCGCTGGCTCGCCGGCGACACCTACACGATCAAGGCGACCGCCGACGACACCAACGGCGCCCTGGGCTTCGCCAAGGCCGTCGTCCCGCCGGGCGGCGGACCGGTCGCGCACGCCCACGGCAACGAGGACGAGGCCTTCTACCTCCTGGACGGCGAACTGGAGTTCCTCCTGGGCGCGAGGACCTTCACGGTCACCAGCGGGGACTTCGTCTTCGTCCCGCGCAACACGCGTCACCGGTTCAAGAACGTGGGCGACAAGGACGCGACGTTCCTGTTCCTGTACACCCCGGGCGGCCACGAGCGGTTCTTCCTCAGGAACGGAGACGCGCCCGTCGAGGGCGAGGCGTCACTCCCCTGGGGACCGGAGCGGTACGCCGCCCTGGTCGACGGGCTCCTCGCGGAGAACGTGACGATCCTTCCCGAGGACTGACCCGCAGCAGCGCTGCACCGCCCATCCACCACCCGGTGCGGGCCGCCCCGAGGAGACGCCCGCACCTCGACAGGAGCTTTTCCGATGTTCATCGCCACCCTGGTCGTCAGCACCCTGTTCGCCCTGGTCCTGCTCTTCTCCGCGTACGGCAAGCTCGTCCGGGACCCCCAGCAGATGAAGACGCTCGAACACGTCGGATTCCCGGCGCGGCGGGTGCCCCTGCTGGCGGCGGCGGAGATCGCCGGCGTCGTGGGCATCCTCATCGGCCTCGCCTGGCCGCCCCTTGGCGTGGCCGCCGCCCTCGGGCTCATCGCCTACTTCACCGGCGCCGTCGTCTCCCACCTGCGGATCCGTGACTGGCGGATCCTGCCTTCGGCCGTGCTCCTGCTCGTAGCAGTGGCGACGCTCGTCCTGCGCCTCGCCTCGCGCTGAACGGTCCTGTCCAACCCTGAAGAGAAGGAGAGAGTGGCCATGACGTTCGGAATCCCGGCCGTGCCCGACAAGGACGATCCCCGCTGGACCCGCCGCAACGGCGTCTTCGTCCGCCGCGACGAGGGCGTCACCAAGTGGATGATCGGCGACACCACCACCGTCAAGATCAGCTCGGCGCAGACCGGCGGCGCCCTGGGCGTCCTGGAGACGTCCGTGCCACCCGGCGGCGGCGCGATCCCGCACGCCCACGGCCGCGAGGAGGAGGGTTCTACGTTCTCTCCGGGGACTTCGACTTCGTCAACGGCGACGAGATCGTCAAGGCGGGGCCTGGGGACCTCCTCTTCGTCCCCCCGGGGAAACCGGCACGGTTTCACCAACACCGGTGACCTGCCCGGCCGACTGCTCACCTTCATCATGCCCGGCGGACACGAGGGCTTCTGGCTCGACAACGGCATCGACCCGGAGCCCGGCAAGGCGGCGCCTCCCCTGACCCCGGAGGACCTCGTGGCCCTCACGGCGGAGCTGGCCGGGCACCAGGTGACGATCATGCCCGACCGGGAAGTCCTGACCCCCTCACAGGGAGTCCACGAGCCCGCCGTCGATGACGAAGTCGGCGCCCGTGATGTTCGCGGCGCCGGGGCCGGCGAGGAACAGGACGAGGTCCGCGACCTCCGCCGGATGGGTGAAGCGGCCGGTCGCGGACTGGGCCGCGGCGGCGCGGGCCACGTCGTCGGGGCCGACACCACGGGACCGTCCGACCGTGGCGGCGACGCCATCGGCGCCCTGCCACAGCGCGGTCTCCACCGGGCCGGGGCCGATCGTGTTCACCCGTACGCCTCGTGGTCCCACCTCCTTGGACAGGGCCTTGCAGAAGTTGGTCAACGCGGCCTTGGCGGCGCCATAGTCGATGACCAGGGGGTCCGGCAGCCGGGCGTTGACCGAGGAGACGGTGACGATGCGTCCTGCGCCGGAGGCGAGCAGGTGCGGCAGGGCGGCCCGGGTGGCGCGGACGGCGGTCATGAGGTTGACGCTCAGGGCCCAGTCCCAGTCCTCGTCCGTCACGCTCAGGAAGCCGTCCACCCTCGGGCGCACCGCTCCGACGTTGTTCACCAGCACGTCGATGCCGCCATGGAGCCCGGTGGCCCTGGTGATCAGCTCGGCCGGACCGCCCGGAGTCGCGAGATCGACTTCCACGACGGTGAGGTCCGCGCCCTGCCTGACGTGCGCGTCGAGGGCCTCGGTGCGTGCCCGTGATCCCGCGACGACGTGGCATCCCGCCGTGAGGAACGCCTCGGTGATCGCGAGCCCGATGCCGCGTCCGGCCCCGGTGACGACGACGGTCCGGCCGGCCAGACCGCCGTCGTCACCGGGCCCTGCCGCTCGCGACGGTGTGGAAGGGGTCATCGCAGGGTCTCCACGGTCTGTCTTGCCGGCCCGCTGAACGCGGTCCCTGCCGAGGTGCTGCGCAGCCGGCGTCCGTGAACGAGGACGACGGGGATCGAGGTTGTCACGGCTGGAGCCTCTCTGCCTGATGCTGTTCGGGTGCGGTTGCCGCCTGGGGTGCCGACAGACACGCATCGGGCCGGGCCGTCGAGCCTCGGAGCGGTGGGTGCGGGGGAGGGCGAGCAGACGGATGTGGAGCGTGGTCAGGCTTCGCCGTGGGCTCGGCCGGGGTCATTGGGGTGGGATTCGAGCGGGGTCACGGTGAGTGTCATCCACGGGCGCAGCGGGAGGGCGTCGAGGACCTTTCCGTGGAGCTCCTCCTCGTCGGCGGCGCGCCAGATGCCGATGCTGCGCAGCTCGCCGATCGGGCGCCAGAGTCGGGCCAGGTGGCCGGCGGCGGCGAGTTCGCGGGCGCGCTGGGCCTCGGCGGCGCGGCGGCGGTCGACCTCCTCCTGGGGGGTGCCCTCGGGGATGGTGGTGGTGATCTCGACCAGGAACTCGCGCATGGGGTGACTCCGTTGTTTGGGCGCTGGGCCGGGCCGGGGTGCTGCGGGATGTCGCGCGGTGGGGTGCTTGCCACGACCGGCGTTCTCGCTGGTCGTAGGTGCATCCTCTCAGCGGCCCTGGCATGTGGGGCGGGGAGTTGCGCCAACCGCAGTACTTCGTGGCGTCGCCGAGGAGCTGAAGCTGAACTACGGTGGGTCGCCGAGTTGCTGCCGATCGCCGGGCCGTTGTTGTCCCAGCAGATCAAGGCGCGGGGTCGGGGAGGATCTCGGTGGCGTAGCGCTCCATCAGCTCGGTCGGGGGTTCCGCGATGCTGAGCTGCCGGACGGGTGGGGCGGTTCCGGGCTCGGCCGGGGTGGCGTCGGCGAGGAGGAGTTCCTCGATGCCGCCCGGAGTGAAGAAGAAGATCATCTTGGCTGCGTGGTAGCCGCGGTTGCGGAAGCGGTGCCGGGTGCCGCGCGGGACGAAGAAGAATCCGCCGGGCCCGGCGGTCACGGTCTCGTCGCCGTTGAGGAACTCCAGCTCCCCGGAGATCACGCCGTCGATAGGCTGAGGGAGAACCCCGCTCTCCGCAGGGTCACCGAGACTCCGGTCGGCGGAAGAAGGGCAGGGGAGGTTCATGCCGGGTGGTCGGCCTCGTGGCTACGACGCCGAACTCGCGCTGGAAGCAGCCATGCTGACCTTCTGGACCCGGGGCTACGAGGGCACCGCCATGGCCGAGCTCACGGCGGCCATGGGGATGAGCGTCCCCAGCATCTACGCGGCGTTCGGGGACAAGGAGGCCCTCTTCCGGAAGGCCGTCGAACGCTACATGGCCGGGCCGGGGGCCTACCTTCAGGCAGCCCTCGACCAGCCGACCGCCGAGGCACTGGCGCGCACTCTCCTGCACTCCGCCGTGGAGGCGGTCGCCGGGGAGAGCACCCCGCACGGCTGCCTGGTCGTGCAGGGCGCGCTCGCCGTGAGCCCTCGCTCGGCCGAGGTCCGAAAGTATCTGGCCGACCTCCGGGAGGAGGGGGTGACGTGCCTGGCCGACCGGCTGAGATCCTTCTCCGTCGCCGACGGCCTGCCTCCCGGCTCTGACTCCTCGGCCTTCGCGCGGCTCCTGGTCACGCTCGTCCAAGGGCTCGCTGTTCAGGCCGCCTCGGGTGTGCCGCGCGAAGTGCTCCAAACCGTCGCGGATCAGATGATCAGCTGCTTGCCGCGTCGAGCGGATTGAACCCGCGGAGGTCGGACGGCAGTGGCCCGAAGTGTCGGCGGAACCGACTCAATTTTGTCGCGCACTCGTTGTTGGGCAGCCCCGACTTATCCGGTGCCGTTGCTTCGGGGTCGCCGGCAGGTGTACGGGCGCGGCGGAGGGCCGTACCGTCAGGGTCAGCCGGTTCGAGTTCGATGGCGCGGCGTAGCTGTTCCATGCGCTGGGGCAGGGGGTGCCAGCCGGGTTCTGCGGCCATCTCGGTGTTGAGGTCGTGGATCGCGCGGGCGTAGGCGCGGGCCAGGCCGCGGAAGTGCAGGGGTAGGCCGGGGCGGGGGTGGCCGCTGGGGGCGATGCTCACCCACAGGGCGTCGGTGGTCTCGTTGCCCGGGCCGACGGGTTGGGTGGTGTCGCGTGCGACGAGGTGGCTGCGGACAGCGAGCCAGTGGTGCATCGCGGCCCGGGTGGGGCCGGACAGGCCGACCGGCATGGTGGCGGGCGTGGTGCGCGGGTTGCGGTGCTGGGGGAGGCGGGTGAGGCGGATCGTGCCGCGGTGCAGGTCGACGTCGTCTGTGCGCAGGGCGCAGAGTTCGCCGGCGCGGCAGCCGGTGTCCAGCACGGTGCCGATGATCGCGAGGATCCGGCTGCGGGACTCGGACCGGCCGGGGCGGGCCGAGTGTTCCAGGTGGCCGAGGAGGATGCTGCGCGGGCGGGCGGCGACCACGGGCCGGAGCTCGACTCGCGGCGGGTTGCGGTCCGGGAGCGTGACGGTGATGCCGGCCCGTGCGCCGAGGATGCGGAGGCAGTCCTCCCGGACGCGCATGGACGCGGGTGAGGCTTGGCCCGGTCGTGCGGTGGGCTTGCGCCGCAGCAGGCCCCGCTCGGCGGCTGTGAGGTAGTCGGCGAGGGTGTCCGGCGCGAAGAGCAGGGCGAGTGAGCCGGCGGCCGTGGGCCCGAGCGCGCCCCGCTCCAGGGCGGTGCGCAGTTCGCCGGCGACCCAGCGCAGTTGCTTCGCCCGAGACGTGCCGGTCGACGGTTCGCAGGCACGCTCGACGAGGGCGTCCAGCGTCTCGACCGAGGTGGCTGCTGTCGTCGGGGCGTCCGCCATGAGGTCACCCTAGCGCCGGGTTGGGACGGGGCGGCGGGCTCCTTGCCGGCAGAGGGGCCGGGATGTGCCACAGGGCTCGGGCCTAATAACTGGCTTGAAGCAAGATCCTCGGTGAGAGCAACGGACGGGATGGTGGCTGTCTTCTCCAGCCCGCGCCCCTCCGGTGGTAACCGTCCTTCGGCAACCGGCGAGGGGGGCGTGCCGGGCGTCCGCCGGATCTCGCGGCGGCGCCCGACGATGACTTCGCGGGCGCGGTGAGTGCCTCGATCGTGCCTGGCGGACCATCAGCAAACTCAGCATTGAGTCAGCATTGGTCCTGTCAGGCGCTGTCGCGGATGGTCGAAGGGTGTCATGCGTCGAGTGCGGAAGCGAGTGCCGACAGGGCTGCTTCGGGGATAGTTCAGGGAGGCTCCGGCTCGGGGGTGCGGTGGACCGGGCCGCCGCACCCCCGATTGCGTAACACGCAGGTCAGCGGACGTTTCCGCGAGGCTTCAAGGGGATTCCCGGGAGTTCCGGGGCGGGCAGGCGGTCGCCCGGATAGCCCTCGACGGCGCCGAAGCGGTCGGGGTTCGCGGAGCTCATCCACTCCTCGCGGGCCCGGACGATGTCCTCGTGGGACCGCCCGATGAAGTTCCACCACATGACGATCTGCTCCTCGAAGGGCGTGCCGCCGAGCAGCACCAGCCGGGCGTCGGTCTCGCCGGTGTTGGCGAGGGTGAGGGTGGTGCGGCCGGGGGCGACGTAGCCGAGTTCGGCGGGGCGCAGCGGGGTGTCGAGGAGGCGGACCTCGCCGCTGTCGACCAGGAGGCCGTGCTCGAAGGCGGGGTCGACGTCGAGGGTGACGGTGGCGTGCGGGCGCAGGGTCAGTTCGGCGCCGAGCAGCGGGGTGAAGGTGGGGACGGGGGAGGTGTCGCCGGCGAGGGTGCCGAGGAAGACGCGGGCCTCGCCGCCGTCGAGGGCGACCGGGGCGGGGACGTGGTGGCGGAAGTCGCGCCCGGTGTGCCGGTGCTCCTCGGGCAGGGCGACCCACAGCTGCACGCCGTGCAGGACGGTGGTGGCCGGGGTGGAGACCTCGGAGTGGGCGATGCCGCGGCCGGAGGTCATCAGGTTGACCTCGCCCGGCCGGACGTACGCGTGCACGCCGAGGCTGTCGCGGTGCTCGATCTCGCCGGTGAACAGCCAGCTCACGGTCTGGAGTCCGGTGTGCGGGTGCGGGGCGACGTCCATGCCGCCGGTGGTCGCCACGTCGTCGGGCCCGTAGTGGTCGACGAAGCACCAGGCGCCGATCATGGTGCGGGAGCGCTGCGGCAGGGTGCGGCGCACGGTCATCGCGCGCGGGCCGCCGAGCGGCACGTCCCGGGCGGGCAGGACCTCCACCCGCGGGTCGGCGGCGGGCGTCTCGACGAGGTCGGTCTCGGCGGTGCTCACGGGTGGGTCCCTCCCGGGTGTTAATTAGTTCTAGATTCAACTATCATGCCATGGCAGAGTGGCGGACGACAGTGTGACCAGCCTAAGGAGTCCAGGTGAGTGATGTGACGGTGGTTCCGGCGGACCGGCGGGTGTTCGTCGACAAGCAGAGCCCCCAGGCGTACAAGGCGCTGCTGGCCGCCGCCGAGGCGGCGCGCGAGGTCGCGGCCGAGGCCGGGCTGGACCGCCGGCTGATCGAGCTGGTCAACCTCCGCGTCTCGCAGATCAACGGCTGCGCCTACTGCCTGCACGTCCACACCAGGGCCGCGATCCGCGAGGGCGAGACCACCCAGCGCCTGGGCGTGCTCCCGGCCTGGCGCGACACCGAGGTGTTCAGCGACCGGGAGCGGGCCGCGCTCGGGCTGGCCGAGGCGACCACCTCCCCGGCGGACGCGGCGCTCCAGGAGGCCGCGTACGGCGTGGCGCGCTCGGTGCTGAGTGATGAGGAGATCTCCGCGGTGGTCTGGGTCTCGATCGCCATCAACTCCTTCAACCGGGTGTCCATCCTGAGCAAGCACCCGGTCCGCCCGGCCCCGGCCCGGTAGCCCGTGCCCGACGGAGGGTCTCCGCCGTTCGGCGGACGCCCTCCGTTGGCAGGTGTACGGACGACTCCTCCCGGCGGGGGATGACCGACCGTCAGCGATCCGGCGAGGCTGGGCGGCGAAGGCGGGGAACTGCTCGCCGACGGCGAAGGTGGGGTCGCATGGCACGTCGTACGTTTGTCACCGCTGTTTCCGCGCTGGTGGGGGCGGTCTGTCTGTCCCTGGCCGGGCCGGTGCTCCCGGCGGGGGCCGCCGATGCCGCCGACGTGCGGCCGGGCGCCGCAGATCCGCGGCCGGGCATCGGCGATCCGCGGGCGGCGGCCCTGCGGGCGCTCACCGACGCCGGCGCCGCCGGGGCGATCGCCGAGGTCAGGGACGGGAACGGCGCCTGGCGCGGGGCCTCCGGCGTCTCCGACCTGGCCACCGGCGCGCCGCTGCGCACCGACGGCCGGTTCCGGGTCGGCAGCGTCACCAAGATGTTCACCGCCACCACGGTGCTCCAGCTGGTCGGGGAGGGCCGGATCGGCCTGGACGACCCGGTCGAGCGGCACCTGCCCGGGCTGGTCCCGAACGGCGGGAACATCACCGTCCGCCAGCTGCTCGGCCACCGCTCCGGCCTCTGGGACTCCACCAACGAGAAGGGCGGGGTCTTCCCCGACTGGACGGACCCGGCGGGCATCCGGAACTGGCTGGACCAGGGCGGGCTCACCCGGCACATCACCCCGGCCCAGGTGGTGGCCTCCTCGGTGGCGCACGCGCCCGACTTCCCGCCGGGCACCGGGTACGGCTACTCCAACGTCAACTACACCCTGCTCGGCATGATCATCGAGAAGGTGACCGGGCACGGCTACGCCCAGGAGATCACGGCGCGCATCCTGCGCCCGCTCGGCCTCACCGGCACGTACTTCCCGGGCACGGCCACCGGCATCCGGGGCCCGCACGCGCACGGCTACTGGACGCTTCCCGAAGGCCCGGGCCCGGAGGACCGCAGCGACCGGGACGTGACGGTGGCGAGCGTCACCTGGGCGAACTCGGCCGGCGAGCTGATCTCCACCCTGGCCGACCTGAACCGCTTCGACAAGGCCCTGCTGGGCGGCCGACTGCTGCCGCCGGCCCTGCTGAAGGAGATGGCCGAGACCGTCCCGATCGAGGTCGAGGGCCTGCCGACCGCGGTGGGCTACGGGCTCGGGCTGGCCAGCTGGCAGCTCTCCTGCGGCCCGGTCTACGGGCACAACGGCTCGGTGCCCGGGTACAGCACCCAGCTGTGGACCTCCGGCGACCGGCAGGTGTCGCTGTCCGTCACCCCGCGCGGCGACGAGGCGCAGTTCGTCGCGCAGATGCAGGCGGAGGCCGGCTTCCTGGAGCAGGCGTTCTGCGGCACCGGTCCGGCGACGGGCACGGCGGCGCGCGGGCCGGCCGCCGTGGTGCCGAAGCTGGGCTGACCCCGTCTGCTGCTCGACCCATGTCACTGCTCCGGCCCGTCCGCGCGGGTCCCCGACCGCGCGGGCGGGCCGGAGCGGTGTCGTTTTCGCGGCCACTCTCCCGTGGACCGGGCCACGTCCGCGTCCGGGCCCCGGGCTTCGGGGTTTCCGCCAGGCGGCTCGGATGCGTACGGTGATCCACACACATCCCGGGAGAGGGGCGCGCGCCATGGCGGGGACGGAACAGGGGCCGGAGACGGTGCTGACCACCGAGCGGCTGGTGGTGCGTCAGTGGACCTCGTCCACGGCCGACCAGGAGCGCGCCTTCGACATCTACTCCCGCTGGGAGGTCGCCCGGTGGCTCGGCCGGACTCCGCGGGCCATGGCCGCGCCCGAGGAGGCCCGGGCCTTCGTCGAGCGTTGCCGCATGCGCTCCGCCGACCCGCGCTACGGGGCCTGGGCGATCGAACGGCGCGACACCGGCGCGGTCGCCGGTACGGTCCTGCTGGTGCCGCTGCCGGACGGGGACGGCGAGGCCGAGGTCGGCTGGCACCTCCACCCCGACAGCTGGGGCCAGGGCATCGCCACCGAGGTCGCCCGGGCCGCGCTGGCCAAGGGCTTCGCCGACGGCCTGACCGAGATCCGCGCCGTGCTGGCCCCGGACAACGCCCGGTCGGCGGCGGTATGCCGGCGCCTGGGGATGACCAGTGTCGGGCTGACCGACCGGTGGTACGGGCGGCAGCTCGCGGAGTTCCGCATCGGACCGGGTGAAGGGGCGCAGGCATGACGACGGGGACGGGCATGACGGGCATGACGGGCGTGGTGGGTATGACTGATGTGACGCTGAACCTCTGGCGCCGGCCGCTCGACGAGGTGCCCGCCGAGGTGTGGGACCGTACCGAGCTGACCGTGCTCATCCTCGCGGAGACCGGCATCCGCGAACTCCCTTCCGGCATCGGCGGGTTGCGCAAGCTGCGCACCCTCGACCTCGGGCACAACGCACTGGCCGACCTGCCCGTCGAGCTCTGCGACCTCACCGGGCTCGCGGACTTCCTCTACCTGCACGACAACGCGCTGAGCGCGCTGCCCGAGGCGCTCGGGCGGCTCACCGCGCTGCGCTACCTCAACGTCGGCGAGAACCGGCTCACCGAACTTCCCTCCGCCATCGGGGAGTTGTCCTCGCTGATCGAGCTGCGCGCGCAGCACAACCGGCTGGCCGCCCTGCCGGAGTCGATCGTCGGCCTCGGTGAGCTGCGCGAACTCTGGCTGCGCGGCAACGAGTTGACCGGCCTGCCGGACTCGTTCGGCCGGCTCTCCGGGCTGCGCGAGCTGGAGCTCCGGGAGAACGCCCTCACCGAACTGCCGGCCGTGCTCGCCGGGCTTCCGCGGTTGCGCCGCCTCGACCTGCGCGGCAACCGGATCGCCGAACTGCCCGACTGGCTGACCGATCCGGGCGCGCTGCCCGCACTGGAGAAGCTGGACCTGCGGTGGAACGAGGTACGGCCGTCGGCCCGGCTGCTGGCGGCGCTGGCCGCGCGCGGATGCGTCGTGCTCTTCTGAACCACCGGTCTCCGAACCGCGGGAGAGAAACAGATCACCATCGGCAGTGCGGAGCTGTTACCGTGGAACGCATGAAGCGCGCTGCACTCGTCACGACGACGCCGGAGAGAGTCCCGGCGCGCTGACTGCTGACCTAGTCCGAAGCCCCGGGGCGAGTGCCCCGGGGCTTCGCCGTTTCCCGGACCCACTCGCCCGCAGACCCGAGTGGAGACCACCGCCATGCACGACCACCAGATGCAGGACCGCCCGCCGCGCGACCGTCCGATGCGCGACCACCCGGCACACGACCACCGCAAGCTCGGCCGCGAACTCGACCTCTTCGACACCGACCCGCTGATGGGGTCCGGCCTGCCGTACTGGCTCCCCGACGGCGCCGCGATCCGGCACTCCCTGGAGGAGTTCATCCGCGGCCGCGAGCGCCGGGCCGGTTACCGCCACGTCTACTCCCCGGTGCTCGGCAAGCGCGAGCTCTACGAGATCTCCGGCCACTGGGCGCACTACCGCGAGGACATGTTCCCACCCATGGAACTGGGCTCCGAGGAGATGGTGCTGCGCCCCAGCCTCTGTCCGCACCATGCGCTGATCTACCGTTCCCGCTCCCACAGCTACCGGGAACTGCCGCTGCGCATGGCGGAGTTGGGCGGCATGTACCGCTCCGAGCTGTCCGGGGTGCTGGGCGGATTGACCAGGGTCCGGGCGATCCAGCTGAACGACGCCCACGTCTTCTGCTCCCCGGAGCAGGCCGCCGACGAGGCCGTTGCCGCACTGGAGTTGATCCGCGAGGCACACCGGGCGCTGGGCGTCGCCCCCGTCCGCTACCGGCTCTCGCTGCCCGGTGCGGGTGGCAAGTACGTGGCGGATCCGGAGCTCTGGGAGCGCGCCGTCGCCCTGCTCACCGAGGTGCTGGAGCGCTCCGGGGTGCCGTTCGAGGCGGCGGAGGGCGAGGCCGCGTTCTACGGGCCCAAGATCGACGTGCAGATCGCCGACGGCGCCGGGCGCGAGTTCACCCTCTCCACCGTGCAGATCGACTTCCACCAGCCCGAGCGGTTCAACCTGCACTACATCGGCGCGGACGGCGCCAAGCACCGCCCGGTGATGGTGCACCGCAGCGTGATCGGCAGCGTCGAGCGGGTGGTCGCCCACCTGATCGAGCTGTACGGCGGCGCGTTCCCGGCCTGGCTCGCGCCCGTCCAGGTGGTGCTGCTGCCCGTCTCCGAGGCCGAACTGCCGCAGGCCGAACGGTTCCGGCAGCGCTGCCTGGACCTCGGGCTGCGCGCCGAGGTCGCCGGGCCCGAGCACGGCAGCCTCGGCGCCCGGATCCGCGAGGCCCGGCTGGTGCCGTACCAGGCGGTGATCGGGGCGAAGGAGGCCGTGGACGACCGGGTCGCGCTGCGGCTGCGGGACGGCCGGCGGCTGGAGCCGCTGCCGGCCGAGGAGGCGTGGGCGCGGATCGGCGCGCTGGTCGCGGCGTGTGAGGCGGAGTTGTGGGCGGAGGGCGACTCCGGGCGGCCGTAGGCACTGACGCCGGACTCCGCTCGTGGGGCCGTCGGTCACCGCGCCGGTGGCGTACGTACGACTAGTGCGCTGCGCGGTGTGTCGGCCGGGCCGCGGATGGCGGCCGCCCGTCGAATGGGCCGGGCG
>NZ_JBHXLL010000062.1:0-22266 GCF_042721415.1 Kitasatospora sp. NPDC058444
CCAGAAGAATCTGAGGCCGGGGATGTCAACATATCTGGCGTTGACTTTTGGCACGCTGTTGAGTTCTCAAGGAACGGACGCTTCCTTCGGACCGCTTTCCAGCGGACCCTCCGGGCTTCGTTCTTTCGTGTTTCCAGCTTACCAGATGTTTTCCGCTCCGTTTACCGGCGCTTCATTCATCCGATTCCCGCTGGGGGGATTTCCTGCGAACTTCATTCCGAAGCCTATCAAGGCTTTCGGAGTGCTCAGTCCGTGGGATCTGCTTCGTCGGAGGGTGCGCATTTCGTGAAATGCACTCGCCTCGATTCGGCGGTGTCGTAGACACTAACGCCCGGGCCCGACCGTTGTCCAGTCAGTCCCAACCGTTGAAACCTACTAGTCCGCCCTCACCACGTCAATGGTTCGGTCGGAACGAGAGGAAGACTAGCAGGTCAGGGGCCTGTCGATCACATCGGCTCAGGCCGCGACCGGCTGGAGGTCCGCCCGATCGGCCTCATCCAGGTCGCCGAACTCCCCGTCCTCGGCGGCCCGACGGCCCAGCACCAGGGCATAGAGGAGGAAGGCTGCCTCGGCCAGCACGCCGATGGAGATGCGGGCCCAGGTCGGCAGGCCGGACGGGGTCACGAAGGCCTCCAGGACACCGGAGACCGCCAGGACCGTCGCCAGGCCGATCGACATTCCGATGATCGCGCGGCCCTGTTCGGCCAGCGCCACCGAGCGGGTGCGCGGGCCGGGGTCGATCACGGTCCAGCCGAGGCGCAGGCCGAGGCCGCCGGCCACGAAGACCGCGGTCAGCTCCAGCAGACCGTGCGGGATGAGCAGACCGAGGAAGACGTCGAGGCGCCCGGCGGAGGCCATCAGTCCGACGCCGACGCCGAGGTTGACCACGTTGGTCCACATCACGTAGAGCACCGGAATGCCCAGCGCGATCCCGAACAGCAGGCACTGCACGGCGATCCAGGCGTTGTTCGTCCAGACCTGTGCCGCGAAGGAGCCGGCCGGCCGGTCCGAGTAGTACGTCTCGTACTGGCCGCCGGGGCGGGTCATCTCGTCGAGGTGCTCGGGGGCGATCAGGCTGTTGCGGACCTCGGGGTGGGTCGCCATCCACCAGGCGAGCAGTGCGGTGGCCACCATCGAGACGATCGCCACCGGCACCCACCAGCGGCGCGCGCGGTAGAGCGCGGCCGGGAAGCTCACCGTGTAGTAGCGGGCGACGTCCTGCCAGCCGTTGGTGCGGGCGCCGGTCACCGCGCTGCGGGCGCG
This sequence comes from Kitasatospora sp. NPDC058444, assembly GCF_042721415.1. Taxonomy (NCBI): domain Bacteria; kingdom Bacillati; phylum Actinomycetota; class Actinomycetes; order Kitasatosporales; family Streptomycetaceae; genus Kitasatospora; species Kitasatospora sp. NPDC058444. The sequence goes on from NZ_JBHXLL010000062.1 coordinate 1,264, forward strand.
GGAGACCAGCCCGGTCAGCCGGCTCACCAGGGCCGGATCGGGCGCCGCGGCCTGGACCTTGGCGAGGTGTCCGGTGGCACGCTGGTAGAGCGTGACCAGCTCGTCGGCCTCCTCCCCGCTGAGCCGGCGCCGACGGGCGAGGGCGTCCAGCCGGGCCCACTCCCCCTGGTGGGTGGCGACGAAGACGTCCAGGTCCATTTCGGCGGCTCCATGATCGGCGACGGGCGCGGACGTGCGTGCGCGGGCGGGTGGGTGCCAGACGGGCTGCGGGTCCGGGCGGACACGCGCGGCCCAGCATGCCAGCAGCGGCCGTCGCCCCGGCCGTCGGGATCTCACTTCCCGTGCGCCCACCGGGCCCCGTATGTTTGCGGCTGCGGATCTGACTGCGGAGAGCGGGTCAGGGGGAGCCGATCCGGGGTGACGCCCTCCCCCGGCACTGCCGCGCTCCCAGGGCCGGATCTCCATGGGCGAGCCGCACGGGCTCCAAGAACGTGAACGGACAGGTGTCTTGAGCGACCTGGTGACGGGTGAGGCGGTCGTCCTCGGCCTCCAGACGGCGAAGCTTCCGAGCAGGGCCCTGGCGATCGTGATCGACCTGTTGGTGGAGTTCGCCGCCCTGCTGGTGTTCACACTGCTGCTGAGCCTCGCCCTGATCGGCCTCGACGGCGCGGCGCTGGCCGCCGTGATGATCGGCCTGACGGTGTTCTTCCTGGTGGGCGTGCCCGTGATGGTCGAGACCCTCACCCGCGGCCGTTCGCTGGGCAAGGCCGCGCTCGGCCTGCGGGTGGTCCGCACCGACGGCGGGCCGGTGCGGTTCCGGCACTCGCTGGTGCGCGGACTGGTCGGCTTCTTCGAGATGATCGTGCTGACCGGCGCCCCGGCCGTGATCACCTCGGTGGTGCACTCGGACGGCAAGCGGCTCGGCGACATCTTCGCCGGGACGGTGGTCGTCCGTGAGCGCACCCCGGGCGCGGGCGGCTCCACCCCGCTGCCGCCGGTGCACCCGCACCTGCTGCAGTCGATGGGCCACGAGCTGGTCGCGATGGACCTGTCCGCCGTTCCGGAGCCGCTCTGGCTGGCCATCCGCCAACTGCTGGGACGGGTCGGCCAGTTGGACCCGGCAGTGATGATCCAGATGTCCACCCGGCTCGCCGGGGACCTGTCCGCCCGGATCGGCCACCCGATCCCGCCGGGGCTGCACCCGGCGGCCTACCTGGGCGCGGTGCTGACCGAGCGCCAGCGGCGGGAGTGGACACGCGCCCAGGAGCAGCTGTGGGCGGCCGGGCCGATGTCCGCCCAGCCGGCCCCCGCCCAGGTACCCGCTCCCCGCCCGGCCTCCGGTCCGGTGCCGGCGGCCGCACCGGCGGGCGCGGCCGACGGACGGCCCGTCCGCGTCCTCGGCCTGCCGGCGCAGCAGCCCGCTCCCGCGACCCCGGCCGTCGCACCGACGCCCGTCCAGTCCGCCGGCCCGGTGCCGGCGGCCGCACCGGCGGCTCCGTCCCTCGACAAGCCCGCCGCCGGCACCGGCTTCGCCCCGCCCGCCTGAGCCCCCGCCCGCCTGAGCCCCGCCCGTCTGAGTCCCGCCCGTCTGAGTCCCGCCCGTCTGAGCCCCGCCCGCCCGAACCGGGCCGCCACGGCCGGGCGGACCGGCTACTCCTCCTCCGCCCCCACCCGCCAGGCGTTCGGCGGCGACTCCAGCTCCTCCAGCTCGATCCCCTGAGCCGCCAGCACCACGTCCCCCGACAGGTGCACGACCTGCTGCTCGCCCGTCTCCAGGTCCGCCACCTGGTACCGCTCGACCAGCAGCGGCCCGGAGTCCGTCTGGTGGGTGTCGACGCCCTCCAGCAGCCACCCCTGGTCGAGGGTGCGCGGCGCCAGCACCGGCTCGGTGAAGGCCACCAGCCGCACCCGCGCGCTCGCCCCCTCCCGCAGCCTCAGCAGCCGGGCGGTGGCGACCAGGAAGCCCGGCGAGCGGCCGGTGAAGGCGTGCGCCCGGTCGTGGCCCTCCGCCGCGTGCTCGCCGCCGGGGTCGGACGCGTCGGTGCGGACCCAGGCGACCCCGTCCACCGCCCCGCCGCGCACCTGCCAGCCGCCGGCCCGCAGCTCCATCCGCAGCGGCCGGGCACGCGAGTCCAGCGTGAGGTCGGTACTGGCGAGCACCCGGCCGTCCGGCGCGTAGGTCTTGGAGACGTACCGCCACCCGGCCGCCCCGGGCGCGCAGCTGAAGCGCTCCTCCCCGAGCGGGACGTGGTCGTGAGGGTCGTGGAGCGAGTACCGGCCGTTGGGCATGCCGGAAAGCCTACGGGTGCACCGCGCGTGCAACCTTCCGGCCGGTGCCCGCATTAGAGCGGCGGACGGCGCGGCTGGGCGTCGCCACCACGACGAGAGGGGGTGCGGATGGCGGAGCGGACGCGCGACACGGAGTTCACCGAGTACCTGGCCTCCAGGAGCGGCTGGCTGCGCAAGGTCGCCTATCTGCTGTGCGGGGACTGGCACCGGGCCGACGACCTGGTGCAGGAGTGCGCGACCAAGCTGTACGTGAACTGGTCACGGGCCGGCCGGGTGGAGAACCTGGACGGCTACGCCCGCAGGGTGCTGGTCAACACCTTCCTCGCCGAGCAGCGCACGTCCTGGTGGCGGCGGACGACGCGGACCGCGACGCCGGCGGAGGTCGCGTCGGTGGCGGCCGACCTCGACGTCCAGCTCGACCTGCGCAAGGCGCTGGCCGCGCTGCCGCCCAGGCAGCGGGCCACCGTGGTGCTCCGGTACTACTGCGACCTCACGGTCGATCAGACCGCCGATGCGATGCGCTGCTCCTCGGGCAATGTGAAGAGCCAGACCTCGCGCGCCCTCGCCACCCTCCGGACGACGCTCGCCCCTCGTCCCACCACCGCCGAGAGGACGTCATGAGGTCGCACGAGCAGCGTGATCTGACCGCCCGGCTGAGCGCCCTCGCCGAGGCCCCGGCGCCGCCCGCCGCACTCGACGCCTCGGCGGCGATCGCCCGCGGACGGGTCCGGCTGCGCCGCCGCCGGCGCGCCCTGGTCGGCGCGGTGGCCGGGTCAACCGCCGCCGTACTGGCCGGTGTGCTGCTGTTGCGCCCGTCCGGCGGACCGCCCGTGCCGGCCGTCCCCGCGCCGACCGCCCCGTCCTCGCTCGCGCCGTCCCCGACCCCGCCGTCCCCGACCGCCACACCGCAGCCGACGGCGGCCGCCGGTCCGCTGAGCGCCGAGGCCCGCTTCGGCTGGCTGCCGCCGTGGCTGGCCCGGCCGTCCGTCGGCTACGCGAACAGCGACGGCCGGTCCGTCCTCACCGCGGCCACCACGACCGCCGTCGAGAACGCCGTCCCCACCCTGAAGCTCGAACTGCTGCGCGGCCCCGGCGAGTCCCTCGCCCCCGGGGTGCACACGGTCGCCGCGCCCGCGGTCGCCGGCCGGGAGGCCCGGTGGCTGGTCACCGACGCGTCGGGAGTCCCGGTCGGCCTGCGCTGGATGACCGCCTCCGGCCGCTGGGCCGAACTGAGGGCCACGCTGTGGACGGGGGCGAAGGTCAAGGAGGACCTGCTCAGGGTCGCGGCCGGCGTCGAGTTCGGCGACCGGGAGGTCCCGTTCCCGGTGCGGCCGACCGGCGTGCCCGCCGAGCTCAAGCCGCGCAACGTCGAGATCCACCGGCCATCGAAGGACGGCGAGCCCCCGTGGAGCGCCATCCTGTCGTACACCGTCGACGGGAAGTGGCTGAGCGTCACCGTCCAGCCGGAGAGCTTCGGGGTGTTCGTCGACGGCAGGCCGGACGGCGGAACCCCGGTGTGCCGCGTCGGGAAGGGCGTCCGGCTCTGCGCCAACGGGACGGCCGCGGGGAGCCCGGCGGTGCAGCAGGCCGGCGGACTGGCGGGCCTGCTCGACCGGTTCACCGTGCTCGGCGCGGACGAGGCCTCCTGGACCGCGACGGACCCCGCCGGCACGCCCCGCTGACACGGCGACCCACAGCCCCGCAGACGCCGGCGGCCGGCGCCTCCCGAGGGAAGCGCCGGCCGCCGGACGGTGCACCGGTCAGTAGCGGTACTGCTCGGCCTTGTACGGGCCCTCGACCGGAACGCCGATGTAGTCGGCCTGCTCCTGGGTCAGGGTGGTCAGCTTCACGCCCAGCGCGTCGAGGTGCAGGCGGGCGACCTTCTCGTCCAGGTGCTTCGGCAGCACGTAGACGCCGATCGGGTACTGCTCGGTCTTCGTGAACAGCTCGATCTGGGCGATCGTCTGGTTGGCGAAGGAGTTGGACATCACGAAGGACGGGTGGCCGGTCGCGTTGCCCAGGTTCAGCAGGCGGCCCTCGGACAGCATGATGATGGTGTGGCCGTCGGCGAAGCGCCACTCGTGGACCTGCGGCTTGACCTCGGTCTTCACGATGCCGGGCAGCTTCGCCAGGCCCGCGATGTCGATCTCGTTGTCGAAGTGGCCGATGTTGCCGACGATCGCCTGGTGCTTCATCTGCTCCATGTGCGAGGCAAGGATGATGTCCTTGTTGCCCGTGGTGGTGATGAAGATGTCGGCGATCGAGACGACGTCCTCCAGGGTGGTGACCTGGTAGCCGTCCATCGCGGCCTGGAGCGCGCAGATCGGGTCGATCTCGGTGATGATCACGCGGGCGCCCTGGCCGCGCAGCGACTCGGCGCAGCCCTTGCCGACGTCGCCGTAGCCGCAGACGACGGCGACCTTGCCGCCGATCAGGACGTCGGTGGCGCGGTTGATGCCGTCGATCAGCGAGTGGCGGCAGCCGTACTTGTTGTCGAACTTCGACTTGGTGACGGCGTCGTTGACGTTGATGGCCGGGAACAGCAGCTTGCCGTCACGGTGCATCTCGTACAGGCGGTGGACACCGGTGGTGGTCTCCTCGGTCACGCCCTTGATCGTGGCGGCGACCTCGGTCCACTTGTTCGGGGTGTCCTTGAGGGTGCGGTTGAGCAGCTCCAGGATGATCCGGAACTCGTCGTTGTCCGCGGTGGACGGGTCCGGCGCGGCGCCGGCCTTCTCGAACTCGACGCCCTTGTGGATCAGCAGGGTGGCGTCGCCGCCGTCGTCCAGGATCATGTTCGGGGTCTTGCCGTCGGGCCAGGTCAGGGCCTGCTCGGTGCACCACCAGTACTCGTCCAGGGTCTCGCCCTTCCAGGCGAAGACCGGCACGCCCTGCGGGTTCTCCGGGGTGCCCTCCGGGCCGACGGCGATGGCCGCGGCCGCGTGGTCCTGGGTGGAGAAGATGTTGCAGGAGCACCAGCGGACCTCGGCGCCGAGCGCCGTCAGGGTCTCGATCAGGACGGCGGTCTGCACGGTCATGTGCAGCGAGCCGGTGATCCGGGCGCCGGCCAGCGGCTGCGACTCGGCGTACTCGGCGCGGATCGCCATCAGGCCGGGCATCTCGTGCTCGGCCAGCTGGATCTCCTTGCGGCCGAACGGCGCCAGGGAAAGGTCGGCGACCTTGAAGTCACCGGTGATGTCGGTCGACATGCGTCTGCTCCTCGCTGATGGGGGTGGGGCCAAAGGTCCGGGCGTGCGTCGCGCGCGGCCGTACGGGTGCACGGCCGTGCCGGGACCGCCGGGTCCGTGGTGGACCGGCCTCCCGTTGCGCAGCACAAACCGTCGGAGGACCTCTGTCCCTCGACCGGCGCACACCCTACGGGTGCGGACCGCCGATCGACCGCCATCAGCAGCGACGTTCTGGCTCTGGTGACGAATCTACACCGACGGCCCAGTCGGCCGTCCGCCGATGACCGATTTCGGCCCCCGGACCGACCGGCTCCGCGGCCGGGCCCCGGGGGCTCCGACCGCGCGGCCGGGAGGGGTCAGTGCTCGCCCGCCGGGCCCGGACCACCGGGCGTGGCGGCCGGGTCGTCGCCCGCCGCGGCCTTCTCGGCGCTGTACACGTCGGGCTCCAGGTAGATCGCCCGGGCGATCGGGACGACCGCGCGGACCCGCTCCTCGGCCGCGTCGATCGCCTCCGCCACCCGGGCGGCGCTGTCCTCGGCGTTGACGGCGATCTTGGCGGCGACCAGCAGCTCCTCCGGGCCGAGGTGCAGGGTGCGCATGTGGATCACCCCGGTGACCGTCTCGCCGTCCACCAGCGCCTCCCGGATCCGGCTCACCGACTCCTTGCTCGCCGACTCGCCGAGCAGCAGCGACTTGGTCTCCAGGGCGAGCACCACGGCGATCACCACCAGCAGGACGCCGATGCACAGGGTGCCGACGCCGTCCCAGACACCGTTCCCGGTGATCACGGTGAGCCCGACGCCGAACAGCGCGAGCACCAGACCGATCAGCGCGCCGGTGTCCTCCAGCAGCACCACCGGCAGTTCCGGCGCCTTGGCGGTGCGGATGAACTGCACCCAGCCCTGCCGGCCCTTGGCCTTGGCGGACTCCCGCATCGCGGTGAGGAAGGACCAGCCCTCCATCACGATGGCGAAGAGCAGCACGCCGACCGCCCAGCCCCAGGAGTCCAGCGTCTCCGGGTGGCTGATCTTGTGCCAGCCCTCGTAGATCGCGAACAGGCCGCCGACGCTGAACAGCACGATGGCCACCAGGAAGCCGTACACGTAGCGCTCGCGGCCGTACCCGAACGGGTGCTCCTCGTCGGCCGCCCGGCGCGCCCGCTTGCCGCCGACCAGCAGCAGCACCTGGTTGCCGGAGTCGGCCACCGAGTGCACGCCCTCGGCCAGCATCGAGGAGGAGCCGGTGAAACCGAAGGCGGTGAACTTGCCCGCCGCGATCGCCAGGTTCGCGGACAGTGCCGCGATCAGTGCCTTGGTGCCGCCTTCGGTACTCATGCTTCCAGGTCCTCACGGGTCGGTACGGCTCGTCGAGCGCTTACCGTACCCGGCGGGGGCTTCCGGCCGTCTCAGACCTGCGCGGCGGCGAGCCCCAGGTAGACGGCGGCGAAGTCGGTCAGCGCGACCAGGTCGGCCAGCGCGTGCAGCGCGTCCGGCCGGGTGCTCGCGTACTCGGTCAGCCGGACGTCGTGCGCGGCGGCCAGCCGGTGCGCCCGGGCCACGCCGAAGCTGCGCGGCCCCGCGTCCTCCTCCGGCACCTCGGCCGGGCCGTCCTGCTCGCCCTCGGCCGCCGGGCCGGCCGCGCCCGGGGCGTGCCGCAGCAGCAGCACCTGGAGGTGCAGCGGGTCCGGCTCCTCGACCCGGTCGCGGAAGAAGTCGTCCGGGTCGGCGCCCGCGCCCAACTGCCCGGTGAACATGCCGCGGTGGGCGGTGAGCACCTGCGGCAGCGGCCCGGCCAGCGCCGGGCGCCCGGCCCGGTCGGCCAGCTGGGCGGCGAAACGGGAGGCGGCCGCCCCGGCGATCGGGCCCTCGGCCCACAGCAGCGGGACCGTCCCGGCCAGCCGGGCGGCCAGGCCCTTCGCCGGGTTGGTGTACGCGGCGGCGTCCGGGCGGCAGCGCACCGCGGTGGCGTCCAGCAGGTCGGCGACGGCCGGCAGCGCGTCGTACGGCAGCTGGGTGAGGCCGATCTTCTGGGCCAGCGCCAGCAGCGGGGTGAGGTGGGACCAGAGCGCCGCCGGGTCCTCGGCCGGCAGGTCCGGCTCGGCGGCCGCCACCGGCGCGGGCTCCTCGGACAGCACCGAGGCCACGAAGGGCAGCGGCAGCGCGCGCACCTGCAAGGCGGCCTCGGCCAGCGCGCTGCCGGCCGGGGCGGTGACGACGATCGCGCAGCCGCGCGCGTACGCCTGCTCGGCGAGGCCGACCAGGCCCCGCTCGCCGCCGTCGGCGGAGCTGATCACCAGCAGGTCCAGCGGGCCGGCCCAGCCGGGCAGCTGCCAGCCGAGCCCGGCGGTGAAGGCGGGCGGGGCGCCGGCCCGGTCGGCGCGCGGGGCGGCCGCCTCGGTCGGCGGCACCACGGTGATCAGCGAGGCCGTACCGGCCAGCGCGGACAGCATCTCGGCGGCGGTCAGCGCGCTGCCGTGCCCCGCGACCAGGACGGCCCGCGGGCGGCCGTCCGGCCGCAGCCGGTCGAGGCCGGCCGCCTCGGCCTGCCGCAGCGCGGTGCGGACCCGCGCGCCCGCACCGGCCAGGGCCAGCAGGGCGCGGTCGTGGTCGGCGCGCCGAAGGGCGGCCGGATCGTCGAGCAGGGTGTCGTCGAGCATGCGGCGAACCTCCGGCTGCGGTCCTCTGGGCGCGCGCTCCGCTGCGCGCCGGGCGGTCGGGTGGGGCGGCCGGGGCGCGGATCGCGCCCCGGGGAACGCCCCCAGCATCAGGCCGGGCGGCGGGCCTCGTCCACCAGGAGGACCGGAATGCCCTCGCGGACCGGGTACGCGAGGCCGCAGTCCGCGCCGGTGCAGACCAGCTCGGGCTGCTCCTCGGTACCGCCCTCGACGAGCGCGGCCCGGCACTGCGGGCAGACCAGGATCTCCAGCAGGAAGGATTCGAGCTTCATGGGGCTCTCCAAAGTTCGGGGGTGGCACGAAGGTGCCCCGGCCGAGAGGAAACCCTACCGGCCGGGGCAGCGGGGCCCGTGATCAGGCTCGTGGCTCAGCCGCGGACGACGGCGAGCACGCCGTCGCGCAGCTCGGCCATCTTCGCCGGGTCCTTGGCCTCGACGTTCAGGCGCAGCAGCGGCTCGGTGTTGGAGGCGCGCAGGTTGAACCACCAGTCCGGGCCGGCCACGGTCAGGCCGTCCAGCTCGTCCACCGTGGTGCCCTCCCCTCCGGCGAAGGCGGCGCGGACGGCGGCGGTGCTGGCGGCCTGGTCGGCCACGGTGCTGTTGATCTCGCCGGAGGCGGCGTAGCGGTCGTACTCGGCGGTGAGCGCGGACAGCGAACCCGGCTGCCCGCCGAGCGCGGCCAGCACGTGCAGGGCGGCCAGCATGCCGGTGTCGGCGCGCCAGAAGTCGCGGAAGTAGTAGTGCGCGGAGTGCTCGCCGCCGAAGACGGCGTCGGTCTCGGCCATCTCCTGCTTGATGAAGGAGTGGCCGACCCGGGTGCGCACCGGCTTGGCACCGAGCTCGCGGACCACCTCGGGGACGGTCCAGGAGGTGATCAGGTTGTGGATGACCGTCGGCTCGGCCTCGCCGGCGGCGCGGGCGCGGGCGACCTCGCGGACGGCGACCAGGGCGGTGATCGCCGACGGGGAGACCGGCTCGCCGCGCTCGTCCACGACGAAGCAGCGGTCGGCGTCGCCGTCGAAGGCCAGGCCCACGTCGGCGCCGACCTCGCGGACCTTGGCCTGGAGGTCGACCAGGTTCTTCGGGTCGAGCGGGTTGGCCTCGTGGTTCGGGAAGGTGCCGTCCAGCTCGAAGTACATCGGGACGAGCTCGATCGGCAGGCCGTCGAAGACGGTCGGCACGGTGTGGCCGCCCATGCCGTTGCCGGCGTCCACCGCGACCTTGAGCGGGCGGATCCCGGTGAGGTCGACCAGGCCCAGCAGGTGGTCGGCGTAGCCCCGCAGGGTGTCCTGGGCGGACAGCCCGCCCGGCTTCACGTCCTTGGCCGGAACCGTGACGGTGTCGTCCTCGGCCGTCCAGGACTCGACCAGCTCGCGGATCTCGGCCAGGCCGGTGTCCTGGCCGACCGGGGCGGCACCGGCCCGGCACAGCTTGATGCCGTTGTACTGGGCCGGGTTGTGGCTGGCGGTGAACATCGCGCCGGGCAGGTCCAGCTTGCCGCTGGCGTAGTACAGCTGGTCGGTGGAGCACAGCCCGATCTGCACCACGTCGGCGCCGTAGGCCGCGGCACCCTCGGCGAAGGCCAGGCTCAGCGCCGGGGAGGAGGGCCGCATGTCGTGCCCGACCACGATCGCGGTCGCGCCGGTGACCTGCACGAACGCGGCACCGAAGGCCCGGGACAGGCTCTCGTCCCACTGGTCCGGGACGACGCCTCGGACGTCGTACGCCTTCACGAGCTGCTTGAGGTCGCGCACTGCGGCTCCACCCTGGTCTTAGGACTGATCACGAAACGTCGGGGCCGCGCGCGTCGGTCGACGGGCGCGGTGACGGTAGACGGGCAGCGTACCCGGGCCGGACGAATGCCCCGTGCCGGGTGAGGGGTCAGTTGTCGGGCGAGCGCAGGACCCGGAGGTGGCCGCGACGGCCGCCCTCGGTGGACTCGCCCTCGGGGCCGCGGCCCTGACGGGAGGTCTGCGGGCGGGCGGCCTCGCGCACGGCGTTGGCCAGCGCCTCCAGGTCGTCGCTGCTGCGGCGCAGCGGCCCGGTCTCGACGGCGAGCCGGACGACCTCCCAGCCGCGCGGGGCGGTGAGGCGCTCGGCGTGCTCGGCGCACAGGTCGTAGCAGTGCGGCTCGGCGTAGGTGGCGAGCGGGCCGAGGACGGCGGTGGAGTCCGCGTAGACGTACGTCAGCGTCGCCACGGCCGGCCGGCCGCACGCGGTCCGCGAACAACGACGTACAGAGCTCACGAGGGTGGACGGTACCGCACTCCCCGCCGGGGAGCGAAGACCGCCTGCCCGGAAGGGGTGCCGTGTCGCACCGCGGGCGCCGGGGCCGCGTCTCGACGCCCCGTGCGATTCCCCGTCGGAGTGGTCCACTTCCGACCGTCCAAGGACTACCCTCGGCAGTGATATGGACAGCTCCGCACCGCAGTCATCGACAGGCCCGGCGCGCCGCCCCCGGCACCGCGACCGGCACGGGCGGGGCCTGCGCGGCCCGCTGGCGCCGCCGCAGGTGCCGATCTCGCTCACCCGCTCCGAACTGTTCGACGACTACGTGCGCGAGTCGGTGGAGCGCCTCGAACGGCGTTGGCCGCAGTTGATCGAGGTGGAGTTCGCCGTCCAGGAGGTGCCGCTGCACGAGCCGGACGGCGCCGACGTCGAGGACGGCGTGCCGCTGGGCCGGGTGTCACCGGGCCAGCAGGGGCGCAAGAGCCAGATCGTGGTGTACCGGCGGCCGGTGGAGATCCGGGCGAAGACCCGGGAGGACCGCGCGGCGCTGGTGCACGAGATCCTGATCGAACAGGTCGCCGAGCTGCTGGGGCTGTCCCCGGACGCCATCGACCCGCGCTACGACGAGGACTGACCCCACCGGGGCGGCACCGGGAGTGCCGCCCCGTCGGACGCTCAGCGCAGGACGACGCCCGGGTCCTGGCCAGCCTGCGGGACCTTGACGGTGCTGCGGTCGTCGCGCAGCGCCTGGACGGTGAACATCGGCACGTCCTTGGCCGGCAGGGACAGCATCCGGGCGGCCACCACCGGGCCGCCGGAGACGGTCTCCGCGGTGAGCGCGAAGACGCCGTTCAGCCCGGCGGGCTCGGGGGCCGGGAGGGCGACCGTGCCGCCGGCCGGGATCTGGACCTCCTTGGTGGCCGGGGTGCCGCCGCCGCTGCCGGCCGAGGCGGTGACCCGGACGGTGGCGGCCTCGCCGCTGGAGGTCAGGTAGAGCGTGGAGGCGCCGGCCCGGTTGTCGGCGACGGTGGCGCGGGCGCCGACCGGGTCGCTGCCGGTGAGCCAGGCCGCGTCGGACTTGCCGTTGGCCGCCGCCCGGTCGATCCGCAGGCCGGCCACGACCGGGGTCCGGTGCTTGTCGTCGCTCGGCGACAGCCGCAGCCCGGCGACCTCGTCGCGGGTGACCTTGCCGAGGTCGACGGCGGCCACCATGCCCGCCTTGACGTGGATGGACTCGTTGCCGGCCGGGCTGAACCAGCCGTTCTTGCCGGACAGCTGGATCTTGAGGTCCGCGTCGTCCTCCGGCGGCGCCCAGACCACCAGGCGGGCGGAGGCGGTGTCGGCGGGCAGGCCGGGCAGCACCTGGACGGGGGCCGGGTCGGCCGAGGCCGGGATCCAGTCCGCGCCCTTGCCGCCGTCGGCGGCGTGCAGCGCGGCGCCGACCCGTCCGGAGCGCACCACCACGTGCACCGCGAGGTCGGCGACCGCGCCCTTGCTGATGGTCGGCAGCAGGACGGACTGGGAGCTGCCGGGCGAGACGGTGATCCCGTTGGCCGCGTCGTTGTCGATCAGGCCCTTGTCGCCGTACAGCTTGATGTCGACCACCGCGGCGGAGGACTCGGTGTTGACCAGGCTGAGGTAGTCCACCCGGTCGCCGGCGGTGCTGGCCCCGGCGAACCAGAAGCCGGTCCCGGCCGGGGTGCAGGTGAGGCCGGACAGGCCCGTGCCGCGCTGCTCGGTGACCACCGTGGTCTGGGTGGCGGTGAAGCCGGGGGCGAGGGAGCCGGTGGCGACCGCCCCGGTGCCGGGCGCGGCGTCGCCGTTGGCGGCCGGGCCGGTGACCGGGGTTCCGGGCTTGGACACCGTCAGCCGGGCGTCGGCGGGCGCCGCGTTCTTGTCCTGGGCCGGGGCGGTGGGGGCGCCCGAGCCGGTCGGGGCCGGGGCCGCCGGGGCGGTGGGGGCGGCGCTCGGCTGGGCGGCGGGCACGGCCGGCGCGGCGGCGTCGGAGAGCCAGCCGGCCCCGCCGGTGGCGGAGCCCGTCCCGGGCGGGGTGTAGGCGGTGAGCGTGGTGGAGCCGGTCAGGCCCTGGATCGGCTGCGGGCAGACCGCCGAGGTCCGCTCGACCTGCGCGGTGGTCGGGGCGGCCCCGGTGCCCGCCTTGGCCGGGGCGGCCGGCGGGCGCACCTCGGCGATCCCGAACACCGCCGCGAGCACCACGGCCGCGGCGAGCAGGGACGGGGTGGTCCTGGCCGCGCCGCCGGCCCCGGCGGCCCCCCCGGCGAACGGGCTGCGGCTGCGGGCGGGGCGGCCGGCCGGGGCGGGCCCGGACGGCTCCGCCGCGACGGCGGGCCCGGCCGGCTCGCCGGGGGTACCGCCGGGGCCGGACTTCTTCCTGAATGCGGGCTTCTTCATCGCGGGTCAGCTCCCCGATCCGTGCTGGTGCGGGTACCGGCCGGGGCCGTTGGGGTCGTTCGGGTCGTAGTAGGGCTCGCCCTGCTGCTGCCCGGGCAGCCAGGGCTGCTGCTCCGGCTGCTGCTGGTGGCCGTCGTACCCGTGGGCGTCGTAGCCGTACGGCTGCTGCTGCTGTTCGGGCTGGTACGGCTGCTCGTAGCCCTGCGGCCCGCCACCGTCGTACCCGTGGGCCTCGTAGCCGTGGGCCTCGTAGCCCTGGCCGCCGTACGGCGCGGCGACCGGCTGCTGGGCCGCGTACTGGTCGTAGCTGTACGGGTCGGCCTGCTGGTACGCCTGGTACGGGTCGGTGTACTGCTCGGCGTCCTGGATGGCGGCGGCCGCCTGGACGGCCCCGGTCACCGGCTCGCCGGTGGGCTGGGCCGGGATCGCGCCCGGGCGGTCGTACACCCCGGACTCCTCGGCACCGCCCTCGGCGCCGTCCGCGCCCTCGCCGCCCTCGCCGCGCTCGGCCATCCGGCGGGCCCGGCGGCTGCCGGGGGTGGGGGCCTGCGCCTGGGCGGCGGCGGCCAGCGCGGCGGCGGCGACCGCCTCCTCGGGCAGGTCGTCGTCCTTGTGGCTGCGGCGGCCGGGCAGGGCCAGCACCAGGATGGTGAGGCCGAGCAGCACCTGGGCCCAGATCCAGCCGGTGTGGGCGGCGCCGCCCTCCCGGGTGACGGTCAGCTTGCCGCCGGCGGCCGGGAGCTTGAAGCCCTGCGCCCAGCCGTCGACCGTGGCGGGCTCCAGCGCGGTGCCGTCCACGGTGGCCTTCCACTCCGGGGCGGCGGACTCGGCGAGCCGCAGCACCCGGCCGTCCGGGCCGGCCGGGACGGTGGTGGACAGGTCGCGGGTCCCGGACGGGACGACCACCGGGTTGGCGCCCGGGGCGGTGATCACCGCGCGGACCGCGGGGGTGCCGTTGACCTGCCAGAGCGCGGCGGAGCCGTCCTGGTTGGCCTTGACCAGGCCGGGGGTGGTGTCCAGGACGTCCTTGAAGGCGTCGATCACCGGCTGCTGGACCAGCACGTAGGCGATGCCGTAGCCGGCCAGGGCGCTCGCCTGGTCGGCGCCGGAGCCGGCCAGCAGGCTGCCGACCATCTTGTTCAGGCCGTCCTGGGTGCCGGTCGCCGGGTCGACGGTGGACTCGGCCTGGCCGAGCGTCAGACCGGCGCCGCGCAGCACGGTGTAGCGGACCGCGCCGCCGCCCTTCTCCCCGGTGACGACCAGGGTGCGGGCCCGGTCGGTGGTGCCCGCCTCCTCGGCGATGAACGCGGGGACCTGGTCGGACTGGCCGCGGTGCAGCGGGCCGCCGGCGCCGGTCAGCGCCCACCACAGGCCGGTGCCGAGCGGGGCCAGCACGGCCGCGGCCACCACCAGGGCGGCCACCGGCTGGCGCCAGCCGAAGGCGATCCCGGCCACGCGGGCGTTGGCGCCGTCGGCGCCGATCGCGGCGGCGGCCAGCAGGGCGATCCCGGCGATCAGGGTGGCCGGGCCGGCCCAGGCGGGCACCGCCGGGCCGCCGGAGGCCGGGGTGACGGAGGTGCCCGCCACCGCGACCGCGAAGACCAGGCCGGCACCGGCCGCGCCCCAGGCGGCGAGCACCGCGCGGCGGCGGTCGGCGCGCAGCAGCGCGGCCAGCGCGGCGAGCACGACACCCGCCGAGAGCCAGACCGGCGGCACCCCGGCGCCGCCCGGGTTGACCAGCAGCAGGCCGGCCGCGCTCGCGCCGCTGCCGTGCAGGCCGGGCAGCCCGGCCTCCAGCAGCAGCCACTGCGGGTGCGCCAGAACCTTGAGCGACCACGGGGCCAGCACCACGACCGGCACCGCCAGGATCACCAGGACGCGCAGGCCGAGCAGTCGCAGCGCCGCGCCGCCGGAGCCGAAGGCGCCGCCGCGCAGCACCGCGACGACCAGCATCGCCAGGCAGAGCGGCACCGCGAGCGCCCACGTTATCGGGACGAAGGCGGTGGCCAGGGTGAGCAGCAGGACGGTCATCCAGACCGGGCGCCAGCCCGGGCGGGCGCCCTTGGCGGCGCTCTCGTCCCGGATGCCGAGGCCGGCCGCGATGGCGGCGGCGCGGGCCAGCGGCGGCAGCAGCACGGCCAGCACGGCGGTGCCGATCCGGCCCTGGGCGAGGGCGCCGGTCGCGGCGGGCAGCAGCGCGTAGGTGGCACTGGCCCAGGCGCGGACCACCTTGGAGTCCAGCAGCGGCCGGGACACCAGGTAGGCGCTGACCGCGGACAGCGGGACGGCGAGCACCACGATCAGGGTGAGCGCGAGGTCGGCGTGGCCGAACAGCAGCCAGGAGAGCACGGCGAGCACGCCGAGGTACGGCGGTGCGGCGGCGGTGGAGCCGGTGCCGACCGGGTGCCAGGCGTCCGCGTACATCGACCAGAGGCCGCCGGCCCCGTCGGCCGCGGGCAGCAGGGCGCCGCCGAACAGCTCGCCGCTGCCGAGCAGGCCGCGGCAGGCGATCAGGGCGAACACCAGCAGGGCCGCGAACAGCACCGGCGCCGGGCGCCGGGCGAGCTTCTTGAGCAGCGCGAACTGCTCGACGACCAGGTCCTCGGCGTCCTCGTCGCCGCCGGCCTCGACCGAGCCGTGCCGGCCGCCGGTGTCGTCGCCGCCCCCTATCCCGAGCGAGCCGATGACGCCCTCGACCGCCAGCCTGGTGGTGGCGCCGGGGGCCGGGAAGAGCGTGCGGTCGTCCAGGGCGTCCGCCGCCCGGGACTTGGCACGGCGTTTGCGCGCGGCCAACAGCCGTGGGAAGCGGACGAGTTCGTGGCCGAGGCCGGCGAGTTCGTCGAAGGCCTGGCGCGGGTCCTTGCCGAGCAGGTTGGTGACGGCCCGCACCAGGGTGCCGAGCACCAACCGCAGCAGGACGTAGGGGAACAGCGCGCCCTTGCAGTTGGTGAGCAGGGTGTAGACGGCGCCGGCCTTGTCCACCCGGTGCGGGTGGGAGGGGCCGCAGTCGATCGCGCGGCGCTCGCGGGAGGAGGCCTCGGCGTGCCGCAGCACGGCGTCGGGGGCGACCACCACGCGGTGGCCGGCGGCGTTGACCCGCCAGCAGAAGTCGGTGTCGTCCCGCATCAGCGGGAGGGCCCGGTCGAAGCCGCCGAGCTCCTCGAAGACGTCCCGGCGCACCAGCATGCCCGCACTGGAGACGGCGAGCACCGGGCGGACCTGGTCGTGCTGGCCCTGGTCCTGCTCGCGGCGGTCCAGGCCGGTCCAGCGACGGCCGGAGTGGGCGATGGTGACGCCGACCTCCAAGAGCTGGCGGCGGTCGTACCAGCTGCGCAGCTTGGGGCCGACCACGGCGGCGCTGGGGGTGGAGTCGGCGACCTGGAGCAGTCGGCGCAGCGCGTCGGTCTGCGGCTCGCAGTCGTCGTGCAGCAGCCAGAGCCACTCGACCGGCCGGGTCTCGCGGGGGCCGCCACGGCCGAGGTCGTCCTCCTGGGCGAGCGGGTCGCCGAAGTCGTCCCAGCCGCCGGTGACCGGGTCGTAGCCGGAGGGGTCGAGCCGGTACGGCAGGTCCTCCGGACGCAGGGGCGCGCTGCTCGACACGGCCTCGGCGACGGCGGTGCCGAAGCCGGCCCGGCGGCCGAGGACCAGCGGGCCGCTGTCGGGCAGCCAGTCGGCGAGGGTGTCGGCGAGCAGTTGCGGAGAGTTGTCGGTGGATCCGGTGTCGACCGCGAGGATCCGCTGGACCTGGCGGTCCTGACCGAGCAGGCCGGCCAGGGCCTGCGGCAGCCAGCGGGCGCCGTCGTGCGAGACGATCACGGCGGTGACCAGGTGGCGCGGATAGGCGGGCGGCCGGGAAGCGGTGAAGCCGCTCTGGTGGCTGTAGACGGTCATCGAGTGCGCGGGCCCCAGTTCTCGGTGGACACAGCCGGTGAACGGCAACCGGATGGCGCACCACACTAACGGCTCCGGGTGGCCGCTTCGTCCGGGGTGTGCGTGCGGAGGCCGTGAAGGGGGCTCCGGGACGCTCCGGGAAGCTCCGGGAACGCGAAAGCGCCCCACCACCGCGGTGAGGCGCCCGTACAGCTGTGCGGTTGTCCCTCGTTGTCGGAGGGTCAGCGGGGGTCAGCGGCCGCCCGGTCAGACCGCGCTCTTCTTGAGCCGACGGCGCTCGCGCTCGGAGAGGCCGCCCCAGATGCCGAAGCGCTCGTCATTGGCGAGGGCGTACTCCAGGCATTCCGAGCGGACCTCGCAGGCGAGGCAGACCTTCTTGGCCTCGCGGGTCGAGCCGCCCTTCTCGGGGAAGAAGGACTCGGGGTCGGTCTGGGCGCACAACGCGCGCTCCTGCCAGCCGAGTTCCTCCTCGTCCTCCGCGATGCCGTCCCCGATCAACAGCTCAAAGAGCTCGCTCATGTGGCGCGCCTCCTCTGCCCCTACTTGGCGTCCCCGTGGTTGCCGTTGCCTCGTGCGGCTGACGACACGAGTGAAATTACAGTTGCGTCACTCTGGCCCAGTCAAGCCGAGCTCTGGTATTGGGGCCGGGATTCACTCCCTGGCACCAAGCCGTTACGAATAGTGTACATATCCGGACACATCGGACCTTCCGCCTCAAGGTCCTGAACGGTGCCGAACCGTCCGCAACCCTTCACCAGGTGACGCTCGGTCACCGTCACAGGCCGGTCATCGGCCTGCCTTCCCGGCGATCTTCCCATCGAAACATAGAGAGTGATGAATCACCCCATCAGGGAAAGATCCGGACCTAACCCACTCGAATGCCGCATCCTTCGGTTTGACACCGGCCCTGCGGATGCGGTGTCCTTGCTGCTATGTCAGAGTTCGCCACCCCCCGGAGCGGTTCCACCCTCCGCCGTGCCGTGAACTCCTGTTGTCGCCTCTGTTCCTGCTGTATCTAGGCGCCCGCGTCCCACCGCGCGCCGCCCCCAGGAAACACAGAGGCCGCCCGCGATTCCCGTCCCAGGACATCCCGGATCCGGCCGATCCCACGAACCGGCCGACCCTTCCGAGGACGACTCCCGTGCGCATGATCCGCATCCGCAGGCGGAACCGCGACCGCAACAAGCTCGCCCGCCGCGGCCCCGCCACCGCACCCGCCGGCACCCCGACCGGCACTCCCAGCGGCATCCCCACCGGCGCCCTCGTCGGCGCCCGGACCCGCCGGTGGGCCGACGGCCTCAGCGACGTCTCCATCGCCGGCGACCCGCTCGCCTTCCCCCACCTGGCCCGCACCGACCTGCCGGCCCACCCCACCACCGTCGCCGGGTACGCCCGGCTGGTGCGCGAGATCGCCGCCGACCGCGCCCGCTGGGAACCGCTCGTCCGCTACGACGCGCTCACCCGCTGGTACGCCCGGCTGGAGACCGGCCCCGGCTACGAGGTCTGGCTGCTCAGCTGGCTGCCCGGCCAGTCCAGCGGCTTCCACGACCACGGCGAGTCCTCCGGCGTGATGAGCGTCGTCAAGGGCGAACTGATCGAACGCTCCCTCACTCTCCCCCAGCCTTCGGCCGGGGGTACCCCCAGCGGCGCACTTGCCCGCACCCTGCGGCCCGGCGGACAGCGCGTCTTCTCCTCCGGCTACCTGCACGAGGTCGTCAACGGCGCGCTCGAGCCCGCCGTCTCCATCCACCTCTACACCCCGGGCCTGACCGAGATGAACCAGTACGGCGCCACCGCCGTACCGGAGCAGCACTCCGAGCAGCAGGCGCCGGCCGGGTCGCACTGATCTCGGCTGACGGCGAGTCCGACCGTGGCAGGATGACCCCCATGCGCATCGTGGCACTGGCAGGCGGAATCGGCGGAGCGCGCTTCCTGCGCGGACTCCGCGCGGCGATCGGACCGCAGGACGAGATCACCGTCATCGGCAACACCGGCGACGACATCCACCTCTACGGCCTCAAGGTCTGCCCCGACCTCGACACCGTGATGTACACCCTCGGCGGCGGCATCCACGAGGAACAGGGCTGGGGCCGGACCGACGAGACCTGGTCCATCAAGGCCGAGATGAAGGAGTACGGCGTCGGCCCCGAATGGTTCGGGCTCGGCGACCGGGACTTCGCCACCCACCTCGTGCGCAGCCAGATGCTGACCGCCGGGTACAGCCTCAGCCAGGTCACCGAGGCGCTGTGCGTGCGGTGGAAGCCGGGCGTGCGGCTGCTGCCGATGAGCGACGACCGCGTCGAGACCCACGTGCGGATCACCGACGAGCAGGGCACCCGGGCGATCCACTTCCAGGAGTACTGGGTCAAGCTGCACGCCGCGGTGGACGCCGAGGCGATCGTCGCGGTCGGCGCCGACACCGCCAAGCCCGCGCCCGGCGTGCTGGAGGCCATCGCCGGGGCGGACGTCATCCTCTTCCCGCCGTCCAACCCGGTGGTCTCGATCGGCACCATCCTCGCCGTCCCCGGCATCCGGGAGGCGGTCGCCGCCGCGCCCGCGCCGGTCGTCGGGCTCTCCCCGATCATCGGCGGGGCGCCGGTGCGGGGCATGGCCGACAAGGTGCTCGCCGCCGTCGGCGTGGAGGCCACGGCGGACGCGGTCGCGGTCCACTACGGGGCGGACCTGATCGACGGATGGCTGGTGGACACCGTGGACGCGGCGTCGGTGGCCGCGGTCGAGGCCGCCGGGATCGCCTGCCGGGCCGTCCCGCTGCTGATGACCGACGTCGAGGCCACCGCCGAGATGGCGCGGGCGGCGCTGGCGCTGGCGGAGCAGGTGCGGACCTCGGCGGAGCAGGTGCGGAAGTGACTGCGTCGCTGGAGGTCCTGGGCGTCGACGGCATCCCCGAGGTCGAAGCCGGGGCGGACCTGGGCGAGCTCATCGCCAAGGCGGGGACGTACCAGGACGGCGACATCCTGCTGGTCACCTCGAAGATCGTCAGCAAGGCCGAGGGACGGCTGCTGCACGCCACCGACCGCGAGGCCGCGATCGACGCCGAGACCGTCCGGGTCGTCGCGCGGCGCGGGCCGATCCGGATCGTCGAGAACCGCAACGGCTTCGTCATGGCCGCCGCCGGGGTCGACGCCTCCAACACCGCCCCCGGCACCGTCCTGCTGCTGCCCGAGGACCCGGACGCCTCCGCACGGGCCCTGCGGGCCAGGCTCCGGCAGCTCACCGGCCGCCGGCTCGCCGTCGTCGTCACCGACACCTTCGGACGGCCCTGGCGCGACGGGCTGACCGACGTGGCGATCGGCGCCGCCGGGCTCCCCGTCCTGGAGGACCACCGGGGCCGCACCGACAGCCACGGCAACGCGCTGGAGATGACCGTCACCGCGACGGCCGACGAACTCGCCGCCGCCGCCGACCTCGTGAAGGGCAAGGCCACCGGCATCCCGGTCGCCGTCGTACGGGGACTCGGACACCTCGTCACCGCCGAGGACGGCGAAGGCGTCCGGCCGCTGATCCGGCCCTCCGTCAACGACATGTTCCGGCTCGGCACCTCGGAAGCCCTGCGGCAGGCCGTCACCCTGCGGCGCACCGTCCGCTCCTTCACGGCCGAACCGGTCGACCCGGCGGCCGTCCGCCGCGCCGTGGCCGCCGCCGTCACCGCGCCCGCCCCGCACCACACCACGCCGTGGCGGTTCGTCCTGCTCGAGTCGGCGGAGACCCGGACGCGGCTGCTCGACGCGATGCTCGGAGCCTGGCAGCGCGACCTGCGGGAGCTCGACGGCTGGGACGAGGCGAAGATCGCCCGGCGCACCGCTCGCGGGAACGTGCTGCGCGACGCCCCCTACCTGGTGGTGCCGTGCCTGGTGATGGACGGATCGCACGACTATCCGGACGCGCGGCGGGCCGCCGCCGAACGGGAGATGTTCACGGTCGCCATGGGGGCCGCGGTGCAGAACCTGCTGGTCGCGCTCACCGGCGAGGGGTACGGGTCGGCCTGGGTTTCGTCGACCATGTTCTGCCGGGAGACGGTGCGGGAGGTGCTGGAGCTTCCGGAGGGGTGGGATCCGATGGGGGCGGTTGCGGTGGGGCGGCCGGCGGAGGGGGCTAGGGCTCGGGGGGAGCGGGGGGCTGAGGGGTTCGTCGTGGTGCGGTAGATGGGTGGGGGCTGGTGTGGTCGGGGGGCTCTCGGGAGGGTGGGGCGTGGGGGGGGGGGGGGGGGGCCCCCCCCCCCCCCCCCCGGCCCCCCCCGGGGCGTTTTAAAAAAATAAAAAGACCAACCAACAAAAAAAATTTTTTAAAGGGGTGGGCGGTA
>NZ_JBHXLL010000062.1:22276-43009 GCF_042721415.1 Kitasatospora sp. NPDC058444
CGCGGGCCGGGGCGGGCCCGTGGGCCCGCGCCGGGGGGGGGGGGGGGGGCGCGGGGGGGGGGGGGGGGGGGGGGGGGGGGGGGGGGGCGGGGGGGCCCCCCCCCCCCCACGACGAGGCCTAGCGGTGGCGGTGGTCGTTGGGGGTCAGGCGGGGGCCGTAGCGGGGGGCGTGGGTGGCGGTGGCCAGGAGGAGGCGGCAGATGCGGTGGCGGTGGGGGCGGTAGGGCTCCAGTAGGGCGAGCATCTGGGCGTCGTCGCTGCGGGGGCGGCCGGCGAGGGCCCAGCCGACCAGGTTGGGGAGGTGGAAGTCGCCGACCGAGACCGCGTCGGGGTCGCCGTTGCTGCGCTGGAGGGTTTCGGCGGCTGTCCAGACTCCGATGCCCGGGACGGCGGTGAGGCGGGCGAAGGACTCCTCGTGGGACATCGCCGAGGCCTCTTCCAGCCGCGGGGCCAGCCGGACCGCGCGCATGACCGTGGCCGAGCGCTTCGGGTCGACGCCCGCTCGGTGCCACTCCCAGCTCGGTATCAGCGTCCACTCGCGGGCCGACGGGGGTACCCGCATGCCCTCGGCCGGGCCGGGGGCCGGGGTGCCGAAGTCCCGCAGCAGGGTGCGCCAGGCGCGGTAGGCCTCGTCGGTGGTGACCTTCTGTTCCAGGATCGCCGGGACGAGGGACTCCAGCACCAGACCGGTCCTGGGCAGCCGGACTCCGGCGGTACGGCGCTGGGCGTCCCTCAGGGGGCCGGGCGGGAGCACCAGCGCTTCCGGGGCGTCCTCGGCGCCGAGCAGGGCGGGGAGGCGGTCGAGGAGCCAGTCCGCGCCCGGGCCCCAGGCGCTCGCCTCGACCTCGCCGGCGGCCGGGCGCGGCAGCACGCGCAGGGTGCCGATGCCGGCCGGGGTGCGGGAGGCGCGCCAGACGGCGCCGTCGCCGGTGGTGCGGTACGCGGGGTCGGCGGGGCCCCGGCGCAGCGGGAGCAGGGTGCGGGGCACGTCCAGGGGGAATGTCGGGCGCCAGCGACGTACTGCTTCCACTGCTGTCGCCTCCTGCGTTGCCTCCGGATATGAACGATACGCGGGGGGTGGGGGAGGCGGGACGGGAGGTGGGAAGGGGTGGGGTCGGGGGGGGTCAGGGGGTCAGGGGGGTCAGGGGGTCGGGCGGCAGGGCCGCAGGCGTCTGGAGGTGGGCTGCTGCGGTGCGCAGGGCGGGGAGGCTGGCGTAGAGGGTGGTGCCGGGGCATTCGGTGGCGACGGCGTCGCGGTGGCCGGAGACGGCGTCGAAGTCGGCGACGGTGCCCTTGGGGTAGCGGCTGGCGTTCGAGGTGGAGGTGAGTTGGGTGCGGCCGTCGGCGGGTTGGGCGGTGAGGCCGAGCTTCCAGGCGGCGAGGGCGGCGAGGCCGTCGAGGAGGGGCTGGGGCGGCTGGTCCTCGGTGTAGGTGCCGATCGCGGCGACGCCGGCGGAGTCGGTGTTGAAGCCGAGGGTGTGGGCGCCGTGGACGGGGAGGTCGACGCCGCCGGCGCGGCCCTCGTAGACGGTGCCGCAGCGGTCGACCAGGAAGTTGTAGCCGATGTCCCGCCAGCCGTTGGTCCGCACGTGGTACTGGTAGATCGCCCGGATCACCCGGGGGGCGTCGGCACAGGCGTAGTCGGTGGCGCTGTCGGTGTGGTGGACGAAGACCTCGCGGACCGGGCCGGTGTAGTCGAAGTCCTGGTCGCGCAGCGACTCGTCGGCGCCCCAGCCGGCCCGGGTGACGATCGGCGGGCGTGGGGCCTGGCCCTTGGTCGGTGGCTCCGCGGGCAGGGTCCGTACGGTCGTGTGGGGGGCGCCGCGGCCGGGGTCGACGAGGTCGAGCCGGAGCCCGGGGGGCACTCCGGCGGGGCCGGGCCGGAGGTCGACGGCGACGCCGTCGCTGCGGCCGGTCCAGAGCGGGGCGGTGGCGCTGTGCGCCGGGTGGTCGGGGCCGTCCCCGGGCTCGGCCTCCAGTCGGTGCCAGTCGCTCCAGCGGCCGGTGGCCGCGTTCCGGGTGCGGACCCTGAGCACCGCGCCGGCGAGCGCCTCCGCGGGGCCGTCCCAGTCGAGGCCGAGGAGTTCGAAGGGGCGGGTGCCGCGCGGGGCGAGGCCGGTGCCGGCGGGCAGCGGGATGGTGGTGGTCGAGCCGCCGCCGGCCTGGTCGCGGCGGTGCGGGGTCGCGGTGGCGGCGGGCTGGAGGAGGAGGACGGCGGTGCAGGCGGCGAGCAGGGCGGCCGGGAGTGAGAGGCGCATAGACCGGATCGTCGCCGCAAACCGGACCGCCCGCCACGCCGCTCCGCGCCCGTTCGGGCGCCCCTCCCGGCCTCCCACCCGAAGGCCTTAGGCTGGGGCGCACCATGACTGCGCCTTTCGCTGCCGATGCCCGCACCCCCGTCGAGCTGCTGCACGCATTCCTGCGCGGCGGCACCCCTTCGGTCGATCCCGCGGCCCCGCTGGTCACCTTCTACGACGACGCCACCGGCGAACGGGTGGAGCTCTCCGCCCGCACCTTCGACAACTGGGTGGCCAAGACGGCCAACCTCCTCCAGGACGAGCTGAACGCCGGCCCCGGCGACCGGGCGGCGCTGCTGCTGCCCGCCCACTGGCAGAGCGCCGTCTGGCTGCTGGCCTGCTGGTCGGTCGGGGTGACGGCGGTGCCGGGCGGCGACCCGGCCGCCGCCGACCTGGTGGTCAGCGGCCCGGACGGGCTGGAGGCCGCCCAGGCCTGCGGGGGCGACCGGGTCGCGCTCGCGCTGCGCCCGCTCGGCGGCCGCTTCCCGCAGCGTCCGGACGGGTTCCTCGACTACGCCGCCGAGGTGCCCGGCCAGGGCGACCGCTTCGCCCCGTACTCCCCCGTCGCCCCGGACGGGCAGGCGCTGGAGACCGCGGTGGACGGGCTGCCGCTGAAGCTGACGGGCGAGCAGACCGTGGCGCTGGCCCGGGAGGGCGCGGCGCGGCTCGGTCTGAAGCCCGGTGACCGCGTTCTGTCCACCCTCTCGTACGACGACTGGGCCGGCCTGGAGGCCGGTCTGCTGGCCCCGCTGGCGGCCGGTGCCTCGGTGGTGCTGTGCCGCAACTCGCAGGCGCTGGACGCCGGGCAGTGGGAGAAGCGGACGGAGTCCGAACGGGTGACACTGCGCCTCGGCTGACCCCCCGGCGGGGGCCCGGCGGGTAGGGATCGCTGCCATGGCCGAGGACGACACCGAGCACCCCCCGACCGGCACTCCCCCGACCGACACCCCTCCCGACGGGAGCGGACGCCCGCGCAGGCGCCGGCGGTGGCTGATGATCACCGCCGGCGCCGTCGCGTTCCTGCTGGTCGCCACCGGGGTGCTGCTCTGGATCGCCTACCGCAAGCTGGACGGCAACATCCGCACCGACTCGGCCACCGACCGGCTGCTCGCCGAGCTGGAGGCCGAGCGGCCGAGCCGCACCGCCGGGGCGCGGGGCGCCGAGAACATCCTGCTGATCGGCAGCGACGACCGCTCCGGCGCCAACGGCTCGTACGGCGGCGAGCAGGGCACCCAGCGCTCGGACACCACGATCCTGCTGCACCTGGCCGCCGACCGGAGGCACGCGACGGCGGTCTCCGTCCCGCGCGACGTCATGGTCTCCGTCCCCGCCTGCGAGAAGCCGGACGGCACCCGCAGCAAGCCGGTGCTGACGCAGTTCAACTGGGCCTTCGAGACGGGCGGTGCGGCCTGCTCGATCCGGACCGTCGAGAAGCTGAGCGGCATCCGGATCGACCACTACGTGATCCTCGACTTCAGCGGCTTCAAGACGATGGTGGACGCGATCGGCGGGGTCGAGGTCTGCGTGCCGCAGCCGATCCACGACAAGGACGCCAAGCTGGACCTGCCCGCCGGGCGGCAGACCCTGCACGGCGAGCAGTCGCTCGGCTACGTCCGGGCGCGGGAGAGCCTGGGCGACGGCAGCGACACCCAGCGGATGGGGCGCCAGCAGCAGTTCCTGGCCGCGCTGCTGCGCAAGGTGCAGTCGCAGGGGGTGCTGCTGAACCCGGCGAAGCTGTGGCCGGTGCTGGACGCGGCCACCTCCTCGGTCCGGGCGGACGGCGGGCTGTCCTCGCTCGGCGCCCTGTACGACCTGACGCAGGACCTGCGCGGCATCCCCTCGGCGGACGTGGTGTTCCTGACCGCGCCGCGCCGCCCGTACCGCTACGACTCGGACCGGGACGAGTTCGTGCAGCCGCAGACCGGCCAGCTGTTCGCGGCGCTGCGGGACGACCGGCCGGTGGCCGTCCGGCCGCCCGGGCCCACTCCCTCGCCCTCGCCGGGCCCGGATCCCGGCCCGGGAACGCGTCCGACGGCCGAGGCGGCGGTGGCGGTGACGGCGACCGCGTCACCCTCCGCGGGCGCCTCGCCCACCTTCGAGGGACGCACCGCCGACGTGGACGCCTGCGCCCCGCACTGAGCCGCCGGCCCCCGACCGCGGCGGCGCGCCCCGGGCCCGCCGATCCGGGCGTTTCCGCAAGTGGTCGGCCACGAGCGGTATTTGTCGCCGCCCTGCCGGAACATGGCGGAGATCACACCGGGAACGACTGCCCCGTTCGGCTCGTCTAGTGTGTCCGGATCGGCCCGTCCGTACGGCCGATCCGCAGCCGTGACCGGTCGAAGGTAGGGAACCCGCGTGCACGACGAGCAACCGGAAGCCGGCCACTACCGGGTGGAGCCGGCTCCCGGCGTCCCCCGGCAGCGCCGACGGGCCGTCGAGGCACCGGCCGCGCCGGTCGCGGAGGGCCGCCGGGACAGCCGGCGCCGGGCGGCCGCGCTCGCCAAGCGCAGCCGGCGCCGACGCGCCCTCAAGTGGACGGCCGGGGCGGGCGCCCTGGTGATGGTGGCGGGCTGCGGCGGGGCGTACTACCTGTACCGGCACTTCAACGACAACCTGACCTCGGTCAAGGTCCAGCTGGGCGACGAGTCGGAGCGGCCCCCGGCCGCCGGGGACGCGCTGAACATCCTGGTGATCGGCACGGACAGCCGGGAGGGCCTCGGCCGGGAGTACGGCGACGAGGGCAGCACCGGGCACGCCGACACCACGCTGCTGTTCCACATCGCCAAGGACCGCACCAACGCGACGGTGATCAGCCTCCCGCGCGACCTGATGCTGCCGATCCCGGAGTGCCAGAACGCCCAGGGGAAGAAGATCCCGGGCTCGGCGCGGGACGAGTTCAACAACAGCCTCGGCCAGGCGGGGCGCGACGCGGGCTGCACCTGGAAGACGGTCGAGAAGAACACCGGGATCCGGGTCGACCACTTCGTGCAGGTCAACTTCGACGCGGTGAAGTCCCTCTCCACCGCCGTCGGCGGGGTCGAGGTCTGCGCGGCCAAGGACATCAACGACTCCGGCTCCCACCTCAAGATGACCAAGGGCCGGCACGTCGTCCAGGGCGAGGAGGCACTGGCCTTCGTCCGCACCCGGCACGCGGTCGGCCAGGGCGGCGACCTCACCCGGATCCCGCTCCAGCAGCAGTTCATCAGCTCGATGATCCGCAAGATCAAGAGCGACGACACCCTGACCAGCCCGACCAAGCTCTACAAGCTCGCGGACGCCGCCACCAAGGCGCTCACCGTGGACTCGGGCATCGGCAGCGTGGACAAGCTCAAGGACCTCGCGCTGGACATCAGCAAGGTGGACACCAAGAACATCACCTTCACCACCTCGCCCGTCCTGGACGACCCCAAGGACCCGGACCGGGTGATCTTCAAGCAGCCGGACGCCGGGCAGCTGTTCGCGATGGTCGCGGCCGACCGCTCGCTGACCGAGACCACCGCCCCGCCCGCCCCGCCCGCCGCCGAGGCCCCGGCCACCGGCGCCGCGGCCGCACCGCCGGCCGCCCCCACCACGGCCGCCGCGGCCCCCACCGCCGACACCAAGGGCGTCCAGCTGACGGTGCGCAACGGCAGCGGCACCCGCGGGCAGTCCGGGCCGACCGTGGAGAAGCTCCGGGCGAAGGGCTTCGCCAAGGCCGCGGTGGGCAGCGACGCACCGCCCGCCCCGACCACCACGGTGACCTACCCGGCCGGCCTGGAGGCCGAGGCCACCGCCCTGGCCGCCGCCCTCGGGCTGCCCGGCGACGCCGTCAAGCCGGCCGGGAAGTCGGACCCGAAGGGCGGTCTGCTGCTGGTGCTCGGCAAGGACGTCCTGGCCGCCCCCGCGGCGGTGCCCACCGAGGCGCCCGAGGACCTCCAGCGGGTGCAGGCCGACGACACCGACGTCTGCGCCAAGTAGCCGGGGCCCAGCCGGCGGATCTTGTCGGGCCCGGCAGGAATCCGCCGGAGACAGGCCCTACCTGGCCGGGCAGGCACCACCTAGCAGGGCAGGAGGGTTCCGTCCTCCTGCTCGCGGTAGCGCTCGGAGGTCCGGGGGCACTGCCAGTCGCCGTCCCCGGTGGGCCGCAGCGGCTCGCCGGCCCGGCCGACCCAGCCGATCCGGCGGGCCGGGACACCGGCGACCAGCGCGTGGTCCGGGACGTCCCGGTGCACCACCGCGCCGGCCGCGACCAGCGCCCAGCGGCCGACCGTCACGCCGGCGACCAGCACCGCCCGGCCGCCGATCGAACAGCCCTGACGGAGTGTCACTCCTTCGGCGTGCCAGTCGAGTTGACCCTTGGGGCGACCGTCCGGGGTGACCGCTCGGGGGTACCGGTCATTGGTGAGGACGGCGGCCGGGCCGATGAACACCCCGTCCTCGACCACCGCCGGCTCGTACACCAGCGCGTGGTTCTGCACCTTGACCCGGTCCCCGATCCGCACGCCGGGGCCGACGTACGCGCCGCGGCCGATCACGCAGTCCGCACCGACCACCGCGTCCTCGCGGATCTGGGCGAGGTGCCAGACCGCCGTCCCGGCACCGATCGCGGCCCGTTCGTCGACGTCCGCGCTCGGCTCGATCCGGGCCGCACCGGCCCCGTCCTCAACTGTCGCCATGCGCACCGACGATAGCGGTGCCGGGCGGGCCCGCGGGCCGCCGGAGGGAATCGGCCGGCGCCCGGGTCAGCCGGCCTTCGAGAGCACGTCCTCGGAGGACGGGCCGACGCTGGCGATCACTCTTCGGGCCAGCGAGCGCGGTGAGGTCAGGAAGCCGAAGCCCCAGCTGAGGTGCATGGTCGCGAGGGCGACCGGCAGCAGCGCCCTGGCCTTGAACGACAGCCCGCGGCCCTCGACCGCGGCGCCGCCGAGGATGCCCAGCAGGTACGCCCCGGGCACCGCGAGGAAGGCCGGGTGGACGGCGACGCCGAGCACCAGCCCGAGGACGACCGCCGCCAGCGCGGCCGGCGGGGCGAGGTAGCGCATGTTGACCGAGCCGCGGTGGTAGCGGGTGACCACCCGGCGCCAGCGGCCGTAGTCCTTGTACTGCTTGGCCAGCGCCCGCACCGAGGGGCGGGGCCGGTACGTCACCTTCAGCTGCGGGGTGAACCAGACCAGGCCGCCGTCCTGGCGGATCCGGTAGTTCAGCTCCCAGTCCTGGGCGCGGATGAACTCCTCGTTGTAGCCGCCGAGCTTCTCCAGCACCTCGCGCCGGAACACCCCGAGGTAGACGGTGTCCGCCGGGCCGGCCAGGCCGCCGGTGTGGAAGGCCGCGTTCCCGACGCCGATCTTGGAGGTCATCGCGGCGGCGACCGCGTGCTCCCACTCGGTCTCGCCCTCGGCGTGCATGATGCCGCCGACGTTGGCCGCGTCCATCTCGCCGAGCAGCCGGACCGCCGTGGTGATGTAGCCGGGGGTGAGCAGGCCGTGGCCGTCCACGCGCACGACTATCGGGTGCCGGGAGCCCCGGATCGCGGCGTTCAGCCCGGCCGGCGTCCGGCCGGTGGGGTTCGCCACCGTCCGCACCCGCGGGTCCTCGGCCACCAGCTCGGCCGCGATCTCCGCGGTGCGGTCGGTGGACGGACCGAGGGCGATCACCACCTCCATCGGCCCGGGGTACTCCTGGTCCAGGATGCGGCGGACCGCCGTGCGCAGGTGACGTTCCTCGTTGAGCACCGGCATGATCACGGAAACAGCCGGCAGCTCCTCAGCAGCCTTGGTGTTCATCGGGGCCAACCGTACCGGTGCGGACGCGTCCCCGTCTTGTCCCGGTCCGGGCCTCCGGGGGCGCCTCGCGGCGCGGCACCGGTGCTGTGATCAAGGACACCGTACTCCCCCTTATGCGAGGGCCGGAAGCGGTGTGGATCCGGTGCCGGTCCGGGGTGGATTCAGAGCACGTAGTGGGCGACGGTGAACACCGTGTAACCGGTCAGCGCGAGCCGGTTCACCAGGTGCTGGGGGCCGCCGAGGCGGTCCGGCAGGGCCCGCGCCGGGCGCAGGTCGGGCCGGTGGGCGGCGGTGGCGACGGTCCGGGCGACCGCCGCCGGGTCGTACCGCCCGCCGAGGAGGGCGGCCGGCCGGCCCGCCGGGCCGCACAGGAAGGAGAACTCGCGGCCGCCGTGCAGCCGGATGGTGAGCAGGTTCCGGTGCACCGCCGCCGCGGAGATCTCCGCCCAGCGGTAGCTGCGGGTGCGCAGCGCGGTGGCCACCCGCAGCCCGTCGCGGTCGGCCACCAGCTGCCAGGAGAGGGTGTGGGCGCAGGCGAGGATCGCCGTCGAGCCGATCCACAGCGGGTGCAGCAGCCCCTCCCACCAGCCGTCGTCGTCGCGCAGCACGACGACGGCGGCGACCAGCAGCGCCGCCAGCGGTCCGGCCGCCGCCCGCAGCGGCAGCGGCATCTCCCAGCGGCGGGCGGCCAGCGGCTCGACGTCCGGGCCGGCCGCGGGGGCGGCGGCGACGGTCTCGGCGGTCAGGGCGGCGACGGCCAGCTCGCGCTCGCGGTAGCGCCCGGAGCGCCGGCCGAAGCGCGGGGGCCGGGCGGCGGGGGCGACCACGGACGCCACCCAGTGCGGGTCGCCGTCCAGCAGGCCGGGGCGGACGAGGAGCTGGCGGTCGGGCCCGTCCGGGCCGACGTACAGCACGGCGGGCACGCTGCGGCCGGCCCGGGCCAGCCACTCGGCGGCCTCGGCCGGGGTCGCCCGGTCGAACAGCTCCTCGCACTCCTCCTCGTCCTCGTCGTGGCCGAGCACCGGGTCGGGGTAGTCGGCGTCCTCGTGGCCGGTCCCCAGGTGTTCGGGCACCCAGGCCGGGGCCTCGCCGTCCGGGGCGGCGTGCCGGGCCCAGCGGTAGCGGTCGCGCTCGACCAGCCGCCAGAGCCCGGGGCCGTCCGGCGGGCCGTCCAGGGGCAGCACCAGCAGGTCGCCGCGGGCGTCGGCGCGCACCCGTACGGCGAGCGCGGGGGCGGCGCCGGCGAAGGCGGGCCTGTCCCGGCGGGCGCCCGCGGCGGCGGCCGAGCCGAGCAGCACCAGGCCGGGCAGGGCGATCAGGCCGCCGGCGCTCAGCTGGCCGGAGACGTCGTAGTCGTCGCCCGGGGCGCGCACCGAGTCGCCGTCCACCAGCAGCGGGACGGGCTCGCCGGGCCGGGGCCGGTGCTGCCACCGGACGTCGAGGGCGGCGGTGCGCTCGGGGCCGCCGCCGGGCGGCTGGAAGCGGACGGTCAGCACCCCGTCCCGGTCGCTCCCGCCCGCGGTGCCGGTGACCCGGGTGGCCCGCTCGGCGGCGGCGTCCGCCCGGGCCTGCGCCCAGAGGCCGTACACCGGGAAGACCGCGGCGACCACCAGCAGCAGGGCGCCGAGGGTGCGGCGCAGCACGGGCGGGCCGTCCCGGTGGACGGGCGAGGGCGCGCCCGCGGCCGTCCAGGGGTAGTGGACGGGCGGGGCCATCAGCTCGTCCAGCTGCCGGCGGGCGCGGCGGCGGCCGGCCTCGGCGCCGAGCAGGACGGCGGTGAGCAGCACGTGGAGCAGTACCGCGGACCAGCGGGCGAGCGGGGTGACCAGGCCCTGCGGGAGGTACCAGAGCAGCGCCAGGACGACCGGCGGGACGAGCACCCGGACCGGGGCCCTGGTGGCCAGCAGGACGATCTCGGCCAGCACCGACCAGCCGGCCAGGCTCGAGCCCCAGGTCTCCCGGCAGACGTTCTGGACGTTGCACCGGCCCACGTCCGGCTCCACCGCGCCGGCCAGGAGCACGAACCCGATCGGCACCAGCGCGAGCAGGCGGCCGTCCAGCCGCCAGGCGGTCCGGGCGGCCTGCCAGCGGGCGGCCGCGGCGGCGGTGAGGGGCGCGGCGCTGGGCAGCGGCGGAGCGTCCGAGGGGAACATCGGACGATCATCTCAGCACGTGGGAGACGGAGC
Source organism: Kitasatospora sp. NPDC058444 (assembly GCF_042721415.1). NCBI lineage: Bacteria > Bacillati > Actinomycetota > Actinomycetes > Kitasatosporales > Streptomycetaceae > Kitasatospora > Kitasatospora sp. NPDC058444. The sequence goes on from NZ_JBHXLL010000062.1 coordinate 32,522, forward strand.
GCAGGACGGCCGCCTCCGCCCGGCGGGGGCCGGACACGGCACGGGGGCCGGGCGCTGTGCGCACCCGGCCCCCGCCCCGTTCCCCCGTTCCCCCGTTCCCCCGTTCCCCCGTTCCCCCGTGGCCCGGCGCCCCCCCGACGCCGGGTCAGTCCGTCGCGATGGCCGCGAGGACGTTCATCCGTCCGGCCCGGAAGGCCGGGACGAGGGCGGCGAACAGGCCGATCAGCACCGAGGAGACCAGCGTGATCGCCACCATGGTGGTCGGGACGGAGAGCGTCCCGAGGCCCTGGTCCCGCAGGACCCCCTGGGCGGTGACGCCCCAGGCGAGGCCCAGCCCGGTGCCGAGGACGGCGCCGAACACCGCGATCACCACGGACTCCAGCCGGATCATCCGGCGCAGCTGGCGGCGGGAGAGCCCGATCGCCCGCAGCAGGCCGATCTCGCGGGTCCGCTCGACCACCGACAGCGCCAGGGTGTTGACCACGCCGAGCACCGCGACCGTGATCGACAGGGCGACCAGCCCGTAGATCAGGTAGAGCAGGGTGTTGACCTGGGACTGCACCAGCTCCTTGTAACCGGCCTGGTCCTTGATGGTCAGCTGCGGGTACTCCTTGAGCCCGTCCTGCAGGGCGGTCAGCGTCCTGGCGACGTCGGCGCCGGCCGAGGCCTTGGCGAAGAAGGTCCACACCGGCGGCTGCTCGGCGGCCGGGACGACCTTGGCCATGGTGTCCATGGCGACGAAGGAGCCGTCGCCGAACAGCTCGCCCTTGGCGAAGACCGCGCCGACCGGCAGGGTCTGGGTGCGGCCCTTGCCGTAGTCGACGGTCACCTGGTCGCCGACCTTCAGGTTGTTGTCCTTGGCGAAGGCCTCTCCGATCCCCAGCGAGCCGCGCCCGATCGCGTCCACCGCACCGGACTTGACGGTCGGACGGAAGTCGGTGCCGAAGAAGGCCGGCGGCACGGCGGTGAGCTCGGTCTTCGGCTTCCGCCCGTCCGCCAGCTGGACCTTGGCGGGGAAGAACTCCTGGGTGGTGACGTGGTCGATGCCCGGGGTCCGGCGCACGATGTCCACCATCTCCGGGGTGACCCCGGTGCGGCCGCCCGCGATGATGTAGTCCACGCCCACCGACCTGTCGATCTGCGCGCTGGCCGAGGTGACCGCCGAGGAGCTGAACACCGAGGAGGCGATCACCAGCGCCAGGCCGATCATCAGCGCGGCGGCGGTGGCGCCGGTACGGCGCGGGTTGCGCATCGCGTTGCGCTGGGCGAGCTTGCCGGACGGGCCGAACACCGCCGGCAGCGCCGCGCCGAGCACCCGGACGATGGCCGAGGCCAGCAGCGGGCCGAGCACCACGAAGCCGACCAGGGTGAGCACCACGCCCAGGCCCAGGTACTGCCCGCCGGTGGCCGCCTTCTCCGCCCGCGCGCCGAGCACCAGCAGGGCGCCGCCGCCCGCCGTCAGCAGCAGGCCGACGACCGTGCGGACCAGGTTGGCGCGGCCCTCGGCCGGGGTGCCGTGGTCGCGCAGGGCGGCCATCGGCGAGATCCGGCTCGCCCGGCGGGCCGGGAACCAGGCCGCGACCAGGGTGACCACGATGCCGAGCGCGTAGCCGGCGACGAACACGTCCGGCCCGATCCGCAGGTCGGCCGCCTTGAGGTCCATGCCGAGCGCGTTCATCAGCTTGATCAGGCCGACCGCGACGCCCAGGCCGGCCGCGACCCCGAGGGTCGAGCCGAGCACGCCCAGGATCAGCGCCTCGACCAGCACCGAGCGGTTGACCTGCCGCCGGCTGCCGCCGATGGCGCGCAGCAGGCCGATCTCCCGGGTGCGCTGGGCGACCAGCATCGAGAAGGTGTTGACGATCAGGAACGCGCCGACGATCGCCGAGACGAAGGCGAAGCCGAGCATCGCGTACTTCATGAAGTCGAGGCTGCTGCCGACCTGCTTGGTGTTCTCCTCCTTCTGCTCGGCCGCGGTCTTGACCTGGTAGCCGCCGCCGACCGCGGCCGCCGCCTCGGCCTTGAGCCGCTCGTCGCTGCGGCTGCCGTCGCCGAAGGCCTCGATCGAGGTGTAGGCCTGCTCGCCGAGCAGCACCTGCTGGGCGGTCGGGGTGTCCAGGAAGCCGAGCGCCGCACCCGGGTTGGTGGTGCTGAAGGTGGCGATGCCGGCGATGGTGAAGTCGTGCCGGCCGCCGCCGTTCTCCACCCGGACCTTGTCCCCGAGGCCGAGCTTGGCCTTCTTCGCGGTGTCCGCGTCCAGCACCAGCTCACCGGAGTTCCTCGGCTCGTGGCCGGAGGTGATGGTGACCGGGTTGCGCGGGGTGTCGGTCCAGTTGCCGAGCAGGGTCGGCGCGCCGGTGGTCGGGCCGACCAGCTTGTTGGTGGCCGGGTCGACCAGGACGGCGTTGCCGACCATCACCTGGCCGATGGCCTTCTTCACGCCCGGCACCGCGGCGACCCGGTCGGCGAGCGGGACCGGGACGGTCGGCACCTTGACGGCGGCCTGCTGCTCCTCGTCCTCGGCCGGCTTGGGCGGCTGGACCGAGACGTCGGAGGCGGTCGCGGCGAAGAGTCTGTCGAAGGTGCCGGTGGCGGTGTTGGAGAACACCAGGGTGCCGGAGACGAAGGCCACCGACAGCACGACGGCGATGAGCGAGAGCGCCATCCGGCCCTTGTGGGCGAAGAAGCTCCGCAGTGAGGTTCTGAGCAGCATGATGGTGTCGTCCCGCCGCTCAGCTGGTGCGCTTGCCGTCGAAACGGCGCATGCGTTCGAGGACGGAGTCGGCGGTGGGCGCGTACATCTCGTCCACGATCACGCCGTCGGCGAGGAAGAGCACGCGGTCCGCGTAGCCGGCGGCGACCGGGTCGTGGGTGACCATCACGATGGTCTGGCCCAGCTCGTCCACCGAGCGGCGCAGGAAGGTCAGCACCTCGGCGCCGGAGCGGGAGTCCAGGTTCCCGGTGGGCTCGTCCCCGAAGATGATCTCGGGGCGGGCGGCCAGCGCCCGGGCCACCGCGACGCGCTGCTGCTGGCCGCCGGAGAGCTGGGAGGGGCGGTGCTTGAGCCGGCCGGACAGGCCGACCGTCTCCACCACCTGGTCCAGCCAGGCCTGGTCGGGCTTGCGACCGGCGATGTCCATCGGGAGCGTGATGTTCTCCAGCGCGCTCAGGGTCGGGAGCAGGTTGAACGCCTGGAAGATGAAGCCGATCTTGTCGCGCCGGAGTCTGGTGAGCTGTTTGTCCTTGAGACCGGTGACCTCGGTGTCACCGATCCAGATCCGCCCGGTGGTGACCGTGTCGAGGCCCGCCAGGCAGTGCATCAGGGTGGACTTGCCGGAGCCCGAGGGGCCCATGATCGCGGTGAACCGGCCGCGCTGGATGTCGACGTCGACCGCGTCGAGCGCGGTCACCCTGGTCTCGCCCGAACCGTACGCCTTGGTGACCTGACGGGCCGACGCGGCGGCGGCGGACGCTCCGCCGGGAAGCTGGGGGTCGTACACGGCTGCTGCTGCCGTCGTCACTGGAGTCTCCTAAGGAAAAAGCGCTCACCCGTTGGCCCCCAGCCTCGCGGGCCCGCCCGCCTCGCGACATGGCGCAGGCGGTAGTCCTCGACCGGGAGTTGTCTCCACCCTCCCGGTGGACCTGGCCACCGGACCCGACGCGATCGGGCCGCTTCCTGGCGGGTGGGGATGTGTGAACCACGTTAGGAGTCGTCGGCCGGGGGCTCGTCATCCGCCGGAATGAAGCCGCCCAACCATGGTTCTACGGGCCGCGGGGCGCTTCCCCCTAGGGGTCGCCGCGGTCCGCCTCGGGGACGCCCCGTACGGGCCGCGGCGACGGTCCGTCAGCTCGTCAGCGCGGGCGCGGCCAGCCGCTCCAGCGCGGTGGCGAAGCCCTCCACCACCGGGACCAGCAGGGCTTCGGTCTCGCGCTCCACCAGGGTCGTGCCGTCCTCCCGGGCGGTGATGTGGCGGTCGAGCACGAACCAGCCCTGGGTGATGTGGCCGGCGCCCATCGAGCTGAGCACCGGGCGCAGCGCGTAGTCCACCGCGAGGACGTGCGCGGGCGAGCCGCCGGTGGCGAGCGGCAGGACGGCCTTGTCGGCCAGCGCGTACTGCGGGAGCACGTCCAGCAGGGCCTTCAGCAGGCCCGAGTAGGCGGCCTTGTAGACGGGGGTGCCGATGACCACGCCGTCGGCGCGGGCGAACAGCTCGGTGACGGCGACGATCTCGGGGTGGTCGAAGTCGCCCGACAGCAGCGCGTGCGCGGGCAGGTCGCGGGCCTCGAAGGGGACGACGTGGTGACCGCGGTCCGCCAGCCGCGCGTCGACGTGGCGCAGCAGACGGGTGGTGCGGGAGGTGGGGGACGGGGAGCCGGAAACGGACAGGACGACGGCCATGGGTTCACCTCTGGCTGGGAGCGGGGCGGCGCGGTGCGGCCGGTTCCGGCCGGGCGCGGCGGGGGAAGGCGCCGCGGGTGGGGGGCCGGTACCGGGAGCGGTGCCGGGGCGGCACCGGGGCGCTGGGCCGGCGGACGTGCCGGGAGCGCGGGGATTCGACGGACGCGTCAGCCGCGACAGAGCGAACAGGCCACACCGCGCCGCAGGTCGACGTGCCGCCGACGCGTGAGTGCCCAACGCTGATCCATGCCTGAAATGCAAACACGCTGTGTTCGAGCCGGTCAAGAAACGTTTCAGCAGCCGGAACGGCGGGTGTCCGGACGTTGCGGCGGAACGATCCGATGCGTGCATCAAAACTGCTACAAGAGGCCCGGTGGGCCCCCCGGGGGGAGTCAGCCCGACCGGGGTCGGGCATCCTCGTCGGCATGAACACGTGGCAGGAGGGCCGCCCGGGGGGCGGCGGGAACCCGTACGGCGGAACCGGCGGAGGCGGCGCGGCCGAGCCGCCGCTGCCGGCCTCGCTGAACCCGCGCGGGCCGGGCGCGCCCGCGCCCCGGCAGCCGCGACAGCCCGGGCAACCGGGGCAGCCGGGGCCGTCCAGGCTCGGCAGCGTCCCTCCGCAGGGGGCCGGCGCGCCCGGCGGCCGTCCCGCCGGGCCGGGGCGTCCCGGCGCCCCCGGCGCCCCCGGCGGCGCCGCCGGCCACGGCGGGCCGGGCGGACCGGGTGGTCAGGGCCGCCCGGGTGGGCCCGGTGGCCAGGGTGGTCAGGGCCGCCCCGGTGGGCCCGGCGGCCCCGGCGGCACCCGCCCGTCCGGTGCCCAGGCCCGGCGCTGGCCGCGACGGCGGATCGTGAAGTGGTCGGTCTTCGGCGTGCTGATCGCCGTCATGGTGACCGCCGTCTCCACCTGGTTCTGGGCCGGCTCCAAGCTCAACCACGAGAACGTGCTCGCCGACTACCCCGGCCGCCCCGCCGCGGGCAAGGGCACCAACTGGCTGATCGTCGGCTCCGACAGCCGCCAGGGCCTCACCGACGCCGAGCAGGACGACCTGCACACCGGGCACGACACCGACGGCAAGCGCAGCGACTCGATGATGATCCTGCACGTCGGGGACAACGGGAACACCCTGATGAGCATCCCGCGCGACTCCTGGGTGCCGATCCCCGAGCACCAGGGCAGCAACGGCAAGCCGGTCAAGGGCACCAGCGCGAAGATCAACTCGGCCTTCGGCAACGGCGGCGGCCGGCTGCTGGTCCAGACCGTCGAGCAGAACACCGGCCTGCGGATCGACCACTACGCCGAGATCGGCTTCGGCGGCTTCGTCGGCATCGTCGACTCGATCGGCGGCGTCGAGATGAAGATCGACCAGGACATCCAGGACAAGGACTCCGGCCTCGACCTCAAGGCCGGCGACCAGACCCTCAGCGGCAAGCAGGCCCTGGCCTTCGTCCGCCAGCGCCACCAGATGGCCGACCAGGACCTCGGCCGGATGCGCAACCAGCAGAAGTTCCTCGGCGCCCTGGCCCACCAGGCCGCCTCCCCCGGCAACCTGATGAACCCGTTCACCTTCTACCCGCTGGTGGACTCGGCGCTCGGCACTCTGATCGTCGACGAGGACTGCGGGCTGACCGACCTCGGCTCGCTCTTCCTCGCCATGAAGGACGTCAACGGCGGCAGCGGCACGTCGCTGACCGTGCCGATCGGCAACCCGGACTACCGGACCAAGACCGGCGAGTCCGCCGTGCTGTGGGACGCCAACAAGTCCAAGCAGCTCTTCGCCGCCTTCAAGAACGACACCGCGGTGCCGGACTTCAAGTAGTCCGCGACTTCGCGTGACCGCGCCACCACAATGAGTGGATGTCACTCGTCACCGCGCTGATCCACCGCCGTCGCCACCGCCTCCTGGGCCGCCTGGTCCAGGAGGCGCTCGCGCTCTACGGGATGGAGGTGCCCGCCGCCTGCGAGATCGGGCCCGGGCTGATGGTCCACCACCGCGGCTTCGGCACCGTGCTGCACCCGTACACCACCCTCGGCGCCGGCGTGACGCTCTACAACGGCGTGACCATCGGCCGGGCCGACCCGTGGGTGCCGCAGGAGGAGAGCGCGATGCGGCGGGTGGTGGTCGAGGACGGCGCGGTGCTGTGCGCGGGCGCCAAGGTGGTGTGCAAGGAGGGCGTGCTGACCGTCGGCGCGGGCACGATCGTCGGCGCCAACGCCGTGCTCACCCGCTCGACCGGGCCCGGGGAGATCTGGGCCGGCGTCCCGGCGCGCAGGGTGGGGATGCGGGCGGGCGCCTGGGGGCCCTCGCCGCTCCCGGCCCAGCCCGCGCCGAGCCCCTCCTGAACGCGCTAGACGTACGGCAGCAGGCCGGTGCCGCACTCCGGGAAGCGGACCAGCCACTCCCCCTCGCCGCCGGCCGCCTCGGTGGCGCCCGCGAAGCCGTAGTGGATCGGCTGCCGGTCGCCGCTCAGCCACCTCGCGTGGGTCAGCTGCACCGTCAGCGAGGACGGGCGGTGCGGGCCGACGGCGGCCGGGACGGCCGGGACGACCGGGGCGGGCTGCTCCAGCACCAGCTCGTGCTCGGTCTCGCCCGGCCGGAAGGTCACCACCGTCTCGGTGCCCGGGCGGCGCGGGAGGGCGCCCGTCGGGTCCGTCCAGTACGCGGCGACCATCACCGCGAGGGTGCCGTCCAGACTGCCGGTGTCCGGCCGCACGTACTCCTCGTCCGGGACCCAGCGGGAGTGGTGGCGGACCTCGTCCGCGCCCCACCGCTCGTCCCAGCGCACCCAGTAGCCCGCCACCCGCTTGACGGTCATGCCCTCGCGGCCGACGCGGACGGCGAACCGCGCCGGGCCGACCGGCTCGCAGCCGGCCAGGGAGACCACCGTCACCTGTTCGTAGGTCACCTCGCCGTCGTCGGCGCCCTGCTCCATCATCGGTCAACCACCTTGCCGCAGAGTCCAGTTCGGACACGGTTGGAACCGTCTCCGAATCGAGCGTAGGGCCCCGGCGAAGGAAGGCCGCGTGATTGCCCGGTTCCGGCCCGGACGGCGGCGCTCCGGGCTACCCTGCCCGCCGCACCGCGGACCGGCGCGAAAGCGGGCGCGCGGCCGGCGCGAAGCGGGCGCGGGAGCGGCGCGGGAGCGGCACCGAAGCGGCCCGGGAGCGGCCCGGCGGGTACGAAACCGCCCCGGAGCGGGAGGCCGGAAGACCCGACGTCCCGCTCCGGGGCGGTGCGTGCCAGTGGCGGCGGTGACTACTTGACCTCGCCGGACGCGGCGATGCTGATCTTGGCCGAGGTGCGGCCGCTCTGCGAGCCGAGGCCCTCGATCTTCTTGACCAGGTCCATGCCCTCGACGACCTCGCCGAAGACGACGTGCTTGCCGTCCAGCCAGTCGGTGACGATGGTGGTGATGAAGAACTGCGAGCCGTTGGTGTTGCGGCCGGCGTTGGCCATCGACAGCAGGCCCGGGCGGTCGTGCTTGATCTGGAAGTTCTCGTCCGCGAACTTCTCGCCGTAGATGCTCTTGCCGCCGGTGCCGTTGTGGTTGGTGAAGTCACCGCCCTGGAGCATGAAGGCCGGGATCACGCGGTGGAAGCCGGAGCCCGCGTAGCCGAAGCCGTTCTGGCCGGTGGCCAGCTCGCGGAAGTTCTGGGCGGTCTTGGGAACGACGTCGTCGTACAGCTTGAAGACGATCCGGCCGGCCGGGGCGTCGTCGATCGTGATGTCGAAGAAAACGTTGGAAGACATGCAGGGATGATGGCACGATCACCTGTTCGGCGCTCGGTGCCCCCGGTCGGGAGGGGTCGGACGCGGCTGTGTTATCCGGTTCCCCGCCGTGCGGACTCCACCCCGGGGCCGGGCCGGGAAGCTACCATCGGCGTCAGGTTCAGGCCGCGGCGCGGGACGGGACGGGGTGGACGGCATGCGGATCGGCGAACTGGCCCGTCGGACGGGTGTGAGCGAACGCTCGCTGCGCTACTACGAGCAGCAGGGCCTGCTCGCCGCCCGCCGCACCGAGGGCGGCCACCGCGAGTACCCGGAGGCCGCCGTCGACCGGGTGGTGCACATCCAGGAGCTGTTCGCGGCCGGACTCCACAGCCGGACCATCTACAAGATCCTCCCCTGCATGCGGGACTCCGACGGCAGCCCGAACGAGATCGCCACCCCGCTGCTGGTCGAGGAGCTCACCGCGGAGCGCGAGCGGATCGACCGGACGATCAACGACCTGCTGCGCTCCCGCGAGGTGCTGGACGAGGTGATCGCGACCGCCTCCGGGCAGCGGTCGTCCCCCTCCGAGGCCGCGTAGGCGGGTTTCCCGGGCCTTCGGCTTCCGGGGAGGCAGGTCGGCCTGCGGGGTCCTCTCGTCCCCCTCCGGCTCACGGCGGCGGCGCTCAGTCGAGCGGAGGGAGGTCCAGTTCGGCGACGGCCTGGTCGCCGCTCAGCTCCCCGGTCGGGCGGAAGCCCAGCCGGGCGTAGAACTCCGCCGGGCCGTCCGGGCCCGGGTGGTAGGAGACGGTGACGCGGGAGCCGCCGCGGCGGCGGATCTCGGCGCAGACCTGCTCGACCGCGAAGCGGCCGTAGCCGCCGCGCTGCCGCTCGGCGTCGATCAGCAGCCGCCACAGGCCGGAGCGGGGGCGGTCGCCGGGGCGGTCGGGGTAGAAGGTGATGTCGAAGAAGGCCATCACGAAGCCGACCGGCCGCCCGTCGTCCAGGATCAGCCGCGGCCAGGCGGTGTCGCCGTACGCGTACGCCTCGGCCAGCGACTTCACCACCGGCGCCACCAGGGCCTCCTGGCCGGGGCGGACCCGCAGGGCGAGGGCGGCGTCGACGTTCTCGGGGGTGATGGGGGCCAGGCTGAGCGTGCCGGACATACCGGGCGTGCCGGACGTGCCGGGCGTGGTCGGTGCGGAGGACATGGCGGGCAGCCTACGGAGCGCGGCTGCCCGCCGTCGCGCGGTTTTCGTCGGCCGGGTGAGGCCTACTCGCCGGCCGGGAAGTCGGTGCCGCGGCCGACCGCCTCCCAGGCCTCGGCCTCCTTCCGCTCCTCGTCGAGGGTGCCGAGGACGGCGTCCACCGCGTCGCTGCCGAGCGCGAGCCGCAGCGGGGTGTGCTCGGCGGCCAGCGCGGCCAGGATCGCCTCGGCGGCCTTCACCGGGTCGCCGGGCTGCTTGCCGTCGCTGTCCGGCAGCCCCGCGCGGACCGGACCGACGACCGGCTCGTACGCCTCGATGGGGGCGGAGTGGGCGAGCGCGTCCCCGCCCGCGAAGCCGGTCCGGAAGGCGCCGGGCTCGACGATCAGCACCTTGATCCCGAAGCCGGCCACCTCCTTGGCCAGTGCCTCGGACAGCCCCTCCAGCGCGAACTTGGTGGCCGAGTAGGCGCCCACGCCGGCGAAGCTGAAGCGGCCGCCCATGCTGCTCATCTGCACCACCGCGCCGGAGCCCTGGGCCCGCAGGTGCGGCAGCACGGCCCGGGTGAGCGCGGCCGGGCCGAAGAAGTGCAGGTCCATCAGGTCCCGCAGCTCGCGGTCGGTGGACTCCTCGACGGCGCCGATCAGCCCGCGCCCGGCGTTGTTCACCAGGACGTCGATCCGGCCGTGCCGCCGGACGGTCTCCGCGACGACGGCCGGGATCCGCTCCTGGTCGGTGATGTCCAGCCGGACCGGGAACAGCTTGCCCGGGTGCTTGCCGGCCGCCACCTCCAGCGTCTCGGGGCGCCGGACGGCGGCCACGACGGTGTCGCCGGCCGCCAGCGCGACCTTCGCGATCGCCCGGCCGAAGCCGGAGTTGGCGCCGGTGATCAGCCAGACCTTGCCGGCCGGGTCCTGCTCGGGGATGCTGCCCATGATCGTCGATCTCCCGCAATCGTCGCGTGCCACCCATGAATTGACGATCATTTATGACACCGGCACGGGTGCCGCGTCCAGGACTGTTCGATGCCGGACGACATACGGCCCCCGACCGCGGACGGGCGGTCGGGGGCCGTCGGTGCAGGTCGGGGCGGGTTACGGCAGGTTGCGGGCCATCACGATCCGCTGGACCTGGTTGGTGCCCTCGTAGATCTGCGTGATCTTCGCGTCCCGCATCA
>NZ_JBHXLL010000063.1:0-38906 GCF_042721415.1 Kitasatospora sp. NPDC058444
CTTCCTTCGGACCGCCTTCCAGCGGACCCTCCGGGCTTCGTTCTTTCGTGTTTCCAGCTTATCAGATGTTTTCCGCTCCGTTTTCCGGAGTTTCACTCATTTGATTCGCTTTTGCCTTTCGGCGCCCCCGAACTCTATCAGAGTTTCTCGGGCCGTTTTCCCCGGTCGTTCTCGAATTCAGATTCGAGCCCGTTTCCGAGGGGCCGTCCCGTGGGGCAACCCGGAGAACATTACGCACCGGGTCGCCCCACGTCAAACCGGCCTCAGCCGGTGACGGTCGAGCGTCAGACCTCGACCACGACCGGCAGGATCATCGGCCGGCGGCGGTAGTTGTCCGCGACCCACTTGCCGATGGTCCGGCGGACCAGCTGCTGCACCTGGCGGGGCTCCAGAACGCCGTCGCTCGCCGAGCGGTCCAGTGCCTCCTGGAGCTTGGCGACCACCGGGCCGAACGCGTTGTCGTCGATGCCGGAGCCGCGGGCCTGGATGGTCGGGCCACCGACGATCTTGCCGTTGGTCGAGTCGACCGCGACGAAGACCGAGATGAAGCCCTCCTCGCCGAGGATCTTGCGGTCCTTGAGCGAGGCCTCGCTGATGTCGCCGACCGAGGAGCCGTCCACGTAGACGTACCCGGCCTGCACCTTGCCGACGATCCGGGCGACGCCGCCCTCCAGGTCGACGCAGACGCCGTCCTCGGCGATGACCACGCGGTTGCGCGGCACCCCGGTGGCGATGCCCAGCTCGGCGGCCGCGCGCAGGTGGCGCCACTCGCCGTGGACCGGCATCAGGTTGCGCGGCTTGCAGATGTTGAAGAAGTAGAGCAGCTCGCCGGCCGAGGCGTGGCCGGAGACGTGCACCTTGGCGTTGCCCTTGTGCACGACCTTGGCGCCCCAGCGGGTCAGGCCGTTGATCACCCGGTAGACGGCGTTCTCGTTGCCCGGGATGAGCGAGGAGGCCAGGACGACGGTGTCGCCCTCGACGATGCGGATCTGGTGGTCGCGGTTGGCCATCCGGGACAGCGCCGCCATCGGCTCGCCCTGCGAACCGGTGCAGATCAGCACGACCTCCTTGTCCGGCAGGTCGTCCAGCTGCTTGACGTCCACGACCATGTTGCCGGGGACCTTCAGGTAGCCGAGGTCACGGGCGATGCCCATGTTGCGGACCATCGAGCGGCCGACGAAGGCGACCTTGCGCTTGTACTCGTGGGCAGCGTCCAGGACCTGCTGGATGCGGTGCACGTGGCTCGCGAAGGAGGCCACGATGATGCGCTTCTCCGCGTTCGCGAAGACGTTGCGCAGCGCCGCCGAGATGTCCCGCTCGTGCGGGATGAAGCCGGGGACCTCGGCGTTGGTGGAGTCCACCAGCAGGAGGTCCATGCCCTCCTCCGCCAGCTTGGCGAAGGTCGGCAGGTCGGTCAGACGGCCGTCCAGCGGCAGCTGGTCCATCTTGAAGTCGCCGGTGGCCACGACCATGCCGGCGGGGGTACGGACCGCCACCGCCAGGGCGTCCGGGATGGAGTGGTTGACGGCGATGAACTCGCAGTCGAAGGGGCCGATGCGCTCGCGCTCGCCTTCCTTGACCTCCAGCACGTACGGGCGGATGCGGTGCTCGGCGAGCTTGGCCTCGATCAGCGCCAGGGTCAGCTTGGAGCCGATCAGCGGGATGTCCGGGTTCTCCCGCAGGAGGAAGGGGACGGCGCCGATGTGGTCCTCGTGCCCGTGGGTGAGGATGATGCCGTCGACCTTGTCGAGGCGGTCCCGGATGTAGCTGAAGTCGGGGAGGATCAGGTCGACGCCGGGCTGCTCGTCCTCGGGGAAGAGGACGCCGCAGTCGACGATCAGGATGCGGTCGCCGTACTCGAGGACCGTCATGTTGCGGCCGATCTCGCCGAGGCCGCCGAGCGGAGTGATGCGGAGGGCGCCCTCCTTCAGTGCCGGGGGCGCGCCGAGCTCGGGGTGCGGGTGGCTCAAAAGACTCTCCTCACGACGCACGCCATATGCCCGGGGTCCTCCCCCTGGAGACATATGGCGTGCGTACTCAGTGTCGTTTTCCTACTGGGTCTGTGCTCTCGCGCCGTCGATCCGGTCCAGCGGCGGACCCTGGGAGGTCCGGCGAGCCGGGGCGCGCACGTCCGTGTCTGCTAGAGGTGTACCCCGCCGGCGGCGAGATCCTGCTTCAATCGCTCGATCTCCTCGGGCGTCGCGCCGACCAGCGGCAGCCGCAGCGGGCCGGCGGGCAGTCCCCGGAGCTCCAGCGCGGCCTTGCCGAGGATGACGCCCTGGGTGCGGAACATACCGCTGAACACCGGGAGCAGGCGCTGGTGGATGCCGGTGGCCTTGGCCACATCTCCCGCCAGGAAGGCCTCGATCATCGCCCGCAGGTCCCCGGCCACCACGTGCCCGACGACGCTGACCACGCCGACGGCTCCGACGGACAGCAGCGGCAGGTTGAGGATGTCGTCGCCGGAGTACCAGGCGAGGTCGGCGCGGGCGATCGCCCAGGCCGCGGCGCCGAGGTCGCCCTTGGCGTCCTTGTTGGCGACGATCCGCGGGTGCTCGCCGAGGCGGACCAGCGTCTCGTGGCTCAGCGCGACCCCGCTGCGGCCCGGGATGTCGTACGCCATGACCGGCAGGCCGGTGGCGTCGGCGACCTGGGTGAAGTGCCGGTACAGGCCCTCCTGCGGGGGCTTGTTGTAGTACGGCGTGACGACCAGCAGGCCGTGCGCCCCGGCCGCCTCCGCCTGCCGGGCGAGCTCCACGCTGTGGTGGGTGTCGTTGGTGCCGACACCGGCCACCACGTGGGCGCGGTCCCCGACCGCCTCGACCACGGCGCGGACCAGCTGGGCCTTCTCGGCGTCGCTGGTGGTCGGGGACTCACCGGTGGTGCCGTTGACGACGAGGCCGTCGTTGCCGGAGTCCACGAGGTGCGTGGCGAGGCGCTGGGCGCCGTCGAGGTCGAGCGCGCCGTCGGCGGTGAACGGGGTGACCATGGCGGTCAGGACCCGGCCGAACGGCGTCTGGGGGGTGGAGGTCGGAGCCATGCGTCCAAAGCTACTCGTAGGCGGTGGGGCGTTACCCATGCCGGTCCGGTGTTCGGACAGGTGGAGCGCGTCGGCGGCGCGGACGTGGGATTCCGGTGCTGCCCGCTCGGGGGTTCAGGCAGCACCGGAATCCGTGTTCACGAATGTAGGGAGCGGCTAGAAAAGCCGCAATCCAGACATGCCAGACACTCTGCCCATATGCCTGTCGTCCCAGGTCAGGGGGCGACTCGGCCGTGCTTCTCGAAGGCCGCATGGGTGAGCGGCATGAGCCGGGCCCACTGCTCCTCCATCTGCTCGGCGACCATCTCGATCTCGCGCTGCGGGAAGGACGGCACCGCCGAGTTCTCCCGCCGGGTGCGCAGCGACAGGAAGTGCATCAGCGAGCGCGAGTTGCAGGTCGCGTACATCGAGGAGAACAGGCCCACCGGCAGGACCGCGCGGGCCACCTCGCGGGCCACCCCGGCGGCCAGCATCTCCTGGTAGCGGGCGTAGGACTCGCGGTACGCGGCCTCCATCGCCTCGGTGGTGGTCCGGTGCTGCTCCGGCGTGCCCTCGTGGAACTCGTACTTGCCGGGGCGGCCCTGCTGGACCAGCTTGCGCTCCTCGCCCGGGACGTAGAAGACCGGCTGGAGCTCGCGGTAGCGGCCGGACTCCTCGTTGTACGACCAGCCGCTGCGGTGCCGGTGGAACTCCCGGAACACGAAGATCGGCGCGCTGATGAAGAAGGTCATCGAGTTGTGCTCGAAGGGCGTGCCGTGCCGGTCGCGCATCAGGAAGTTGATCAGGCCCTTGGACTTCTCCGGGTCCTGCTGGAGGGCCTCCAGGGACTGCTCGCCCGCGGTCGAGACCCGGGCCGCCCAGATGACGTCCGAGTCGGCGGCGGCGCTGCGGACCAGCTCCACCGTCACGTCGCTGCGGAAGCTGGGGGCCGTCGGTTCGTCGCTCACGCGTTACTCCTTGCGGGTTCGGTGCTGTGCAGCCTGATGGCGTGCTGCATGGTCTTGCGGGCGCGCGGGGTGTCGCCGGCGTCGGCGTACGCCACGGCGAGGCGGAACCAGACCCGCCAGTCGCCCGGCGCGTCCTGTGCCTCGCCCTGCCGGCGGGCGAACACCGCGTCGGCCGAGGCCCGGTCGATCCGCCCGCCCTTGCTGCGCTTCAGCTCGTCCACCGGAAGGCCGCCCTCGGCCTCCAGCTCGCGGGCCAGCCGCTCGCTGTCCCGGCCGAAGCGGACGGTCTGGCGCAGGAACCAGACGCCGACCACCGGGATCACGAAGGCGCAGATCCCGATGCCGATGCCGAGCGGCTTGCCGGTGGCGACCAGCTGGACGCCCTCGCCCACGCAGACCAGGGCGACCAGCAGCAGCACGCCGGACAGGACGAAGAAACCGGTACGAGAGGTCATCACGCGCTCCCTGGGGTCGACACTGTCACAGGTCCAGGAAGTGTTCGAGGCCGAAGGTCAGCCCCGGCGTCTCGACCACCTTGCGCGCGCCCAGCAGGATGCCCGGCATGAAGCTGCTGTGGTGCAGCGAGTCGTGCCGGATGGTGAGCGTCTCACCGGTGTCGCCGAACATCACCTGCTGGTGGGCGAGCAGTCCGCGCAGCCGCACCGCGTGCACCGGCACCCCGTCCACGTCGGCGCCGCGCGCGCCGGGCAGGCTGTGGGTGGTCGGGTCCTGCTGCGGCGGCCGGCCGGCCTCGGCCCGGGCGGCCGAGATCAGCTGGGCGGTGCGGGTGGCGGTGCCGCTGGGGGCGTCGGCCTTGCGGTCGTGGTGCAGCTCGACCACCTCGACCGACTCGAAGTACCGGGCGGCGATCTGGGAGAACTTCATGCCGAGGATGGCGCCGATGGAGAAGTTCGGGGCGATCAGCAGACCGAGCTCCGGAGCCTCCTCCAGCCATCCGCGGACGGTGGCGAGCCGCTCGTCCGTCCAGCCCGTGGTGCCGGTGACCACGTGGATGCCGTGGTGCAGGCAGTGGTCCAGGTTGCCCATCACCGAGTCCGGGTGGGTCAGCTCGACCGCGACCTGGGCCCCGGCCGCGGTCAGCTCCTCCAGCGCGGAGCCGCGGCCGAGGGCGGCGACCAGCTCCATGTCCGGAGCGGCCTCGACGGCCTTGACCGCCTCGGAACCGATCCTGCCCTTGGCGCCGATCACGGCGACACGCAGCGTCATGGTGAAACGTCCTCTCAGACCAGCAGATCGGCGAGCTTGGCGGCCCGCTTGTCGTTGACCGGGCCGATCAGGGCGAGCGACGGCCGGTGCGCGCCCAGCACATCACGCGCCACCGCGTGGACGTCCTCCAGGGTCACCGCGGCGATCCGCTCCAGCATCTCGTCCACCGACAGGTGGTGCCCGTAGCTGAGCTCGGCCTTGCCGATCCGGTTCATCAGCGAGCCGGTGTCCTCCATGCCGAGCACGGTGGAACCGGAGATCTGGCCGATCGCCCGGGTCAGCTCCTCCTCGGTGATGCCCTCCTCGACCACCTTGGCCAGCTCGGCGCGGCAGATCCGCAGCACCTCCTCGACCCGCTTGGGCTGGCAGCCGGCGTAGATGCCGAACAGGCCGCTGTCCGCGTAGGACGAGGAGTACGAGTAGACCGAGTACGCCAGGCCCCGCTTCTCGCGGACCTCCTGGAACAGCCGGGAGCTCATCCCGCCGCCGAGGGCCGCGTTGAGCACGCCCATCGCCCAGCGGCGCTCGTCGTGCCGCGGCACCCCGGGCACGCCCAGCACCAGGTGGGCCTGCTCG
Source organism: Kitasatospora sp. NPDC058444 (assembly GCF_042721415.1). Lineage (NCBI taxonomy): Bacteria > Bacillati > Actinomycetota > Actinomycetes > Kitasatosporales > Streptomycetaceae > Kitasatospora > Kitasatospora sp. NPDC058444. The sequence continues at coordinate 5,791 of NZ_JBHXLL010000063.1, forward strand.
GTGGAGCGGTTGAGCACCTCGACCCTGCCGGCCGTGCGCAGCGCCTTGACGCCGCGGCGGGCCTCGGCGGGGGCCGCGGTGGACGCCGCCAGCACCGGCGCGAAGGCCTGCTCGACCTGCTTCACCACCTTGCGGTGGTCGAGGTTGCCGGCCGCGGCGACGACCAGGTGCTCGGGCCGGTAGCGGCGGCGGTAGAAGCCGGCGATCTGGTCCCGGGTGAGCGTCCGGATGGTCTCCTGGGTGCCGAGGATCGGGCGGCCGAGCGGGCCGCTGCCGTAGATCACCTTGGCGAACAGGTCGTGCACCACGTCGCCCGGGTCGTCCTCGGCCATCGCCATCTCCTCCAGGATGACGCCGCGCTCGGCCTCCACGTCCTCGGGCCGGATCAGCGAGCCGGTGAGCATGTCGCAGACCACGTCGATGGCCAGCGGCAGGTCGGTGTCCAGGACCCGGGCGTAGTAGCAGGTGTTCTCCTTCGCGGTGAAGGCGTTCATCTCGCCGCCGACCGCGTCCAGGGCGGCCGAGATGTCCAGCGCGCTGCGCCGCTCGGTGCCCTTGAAGAGCAGGTGCTCCAGGTAGTGGGTGGCGCCGTTGAGCTGCGGGGTCTCGTCCCGCGAGCCGACGCCGACCCAGATGCCGAAGGTCGCGGAGCGCACCGTGGGCAGGGTCTCGGTGACGACCCGAAGGCCGCCGGGGAGGACGGTGCGGCGCACCGTGCCGGCGCCGTCGACGCCCTTGAGCAGGGTCCGGGTGGTGCCGGGACGCTGCGTTACCGCCGGGGCCTGCGCCACGGGGGGTACCTCCAGAGGAAACGCACGTGCCGGGGCACGTACGGACGAACGCGTGGACAACGGGGTGCGGCCCGCACGCCGGGAGGCGTACGGGCCGCGGGGGTCAGCTAGCGGCGCTTCACTCGGAAGCGGCCTCGCCGCCCTCCTCGCCCTCGATGACCGGGATCAGGGAGAGCTTGCCGCGCGGGTCGATCTCGGCGATCTCGACCTGGACCTTGGCGCCGACGCCGAGGACGTCCTCGACGTTCTCGACGCGCTTGCCGCCGGCCAGCTTGCGGATCTGCGAGATGTGCAGCAGGCCGTCCTTGCCCGGCATCAGCGACACGAACGCGCCGAACGTCGTGGTCTTGACCACGGTGCCCAGGTAGCGCTCGCCGACCTCCGGCATGGTCGGGTTGGCGATCTGGTTGATCGTGGTGCGGGCGGCCTCGGCGGCCGGGCCGTCGGCGGCACCGATGTAGATGGTGCCGTCGTCCTCGATCGTGATCTCGGCGCCGGTGTCCTCCTGGATCTGGTTGATCATCTTGCCCTTGGGGCCGATGACCTCACCGATCTTGTCCACCGGGATCTTGATGGTGATGATGCGCGGCGCGTTCGGGGACATCTCGTCGGGCGAGTCGATGGCCTCGTTCATCACGTCGAGGATGTGCAGGCGGGCGTCCTTGGCCTGCTTCAGCGCGGCGGCGAGCACCGACGCCGGGATGCCGTTCAGCTTGGTGTCCAGCTGGAGGGCGGTGATGAAGTTGCGGGTACCGGCGACCTTGAAGTCCATGTCGCCGTACGCGTCCTCGGCGCCGAGGATGTCGGTCAGCGTGACGTAGTGGGTCTCGCCGTCGATCTCCTGGGAGATCAGACCCATGGCGATGCCGGCGACGGCGGCCTTCAGCGGCACACCGGCGTTCAGCAGCGACATGGTCGAGGCGCAGACCGAGCCCATCGAGGTGGAGCCGTTGGAGCTGAGCGCCTCGGAGACCTGGCGGATGGCGTACGGGAACTCCTCGCGGGTCGGCAGCACCGGCAGCAGGGCGCGCTCGGCGAGCGCGCCGTGGCCGATCTCGCGGCGCTTGGGCGAGCCCACGCGGCCGGTCTCACCGACGGAGTACGGCGGGAAGTTGTAGTTGTGCATGTAGCGGCGGCGCGTCTCCGGGGAGAGCGTGTCCAGCTGCTGCTCCATGCGCAGCATGTTCAGCGTGGTGACGCCCAGGATCTGGGTCTCGCCGCGCTCGAACAGGGCCGAGCCGTGCACCCGCGGGATGGCCTCGACCTCGGCGGCCAGGGTGCGGATGTCGGTGACGCCGCGGCCGTCGATGCGGACCTTGTCCGTGATGACGCGCTCGCGGACGATCTTCTTGGTCAGCGCGTTGTAGGCGGCGCTGATCTCCTTCTCGCGGCCCTCGAACTCGGGCAGCAGCTTCTCGGCGGCCAGCGCCTTGACGCGGTCCAGCTCGTTGTTGCGCTCCTGCTTGCCCGGGATGGTCAGGGCCTGGGCGAGCTCGTCCTTGACGGCGGCGGTCAGCGCGGCGAGGACGTCGTCCTGGTAGTCCAGGAAGACCGGGAACTCGCCGGTCGGCTTGGCGGCCTGGGCGGCCAGCTGCGACTGCGCGGCGCACAGGACCTTGATGAACGGCTTCGCGGCCTCCAGGCCGGCGGCGACGATCTCCTCGGTCGGCGCCTCGGCGCCGCCCTCGACCAGCTTGATGGTCTTGTCGGTGGCCTCGGCCTCGACCATCATGATCGCGACGTCGCCGTCCGGCAGGACGCGACCGGCGACGACCATGTCGAAGACGGCCGACTCCAGCTCGCTGTGGGTCGGGAAGGCGACCCACTGACCGTTGATCAGCGCGACGCGGACGCCACCGATCGGGCCGGAGAACGGCAGGCCCGCCAGCTGGGTGGACGCGGAGGCGGCGTTGATCGCGACCACGTCGTACAGGTGGTCGGGGTTGAGCGCCATCACGGTGACGACGACCTGGACCTCGTTGCGCAGGCCCTTGACGAAGGACGGGCGCAGCGGGCGGTCGATCAGGCGGCAGGTGAGGATCGCGTCCTCGGAGGGCCGGCCCTCGCGACGGAAGAACGAGCCGGGGATGCGGCCCGCGGCGTACATCCGCTCCTCGACGTCCACGGTCAGCGGGAAGAAGTCGAAGTGCTCCTTCGGCTGCTTGGACGCGCTCGTGGCCGACAGCACCATGGTGTCGTCGTCCAGGTAGGCCACGGCGGAACCGGCGGCCTGACGGGCCAGGCGGCCGGTCTCGAAGCGGATGGTACGGGTGCCGAAGGAACCGTTGTCGATCACGGCCTCGGCGTAGAACACGTTCTCTTCCACCTGGAAGATCTCCTCTTTCGTACGTCTCCGGGAGAGCGTCCCCGCGCACTGCCTGCGGTGGGCCCCGGGCCCTCGTCAGGGAGGGCGGCAGTCGGGCCGGTCTTCGATCGAAGCCTCCGGAGTGCCCCGCTCGGTCTGCGGGGGTTCCGACGGCCACTACCGAGGACCGGCGCCTCACGGCTGCCGGGCCGGGAAGGGCGGTCCGCGTCTGGACGCTCTCTCGGATGCGGGCGGCTTCCGTTTGAAGCCTTCGTCCCGCGGGGGGTTGGGGTCCTTCTGCCCGGGTGGCGCGCTGGTGCGCCATCACCCGGCATGCCCACAACCCTACGGTGCAATCCTCGGCCACCTGGGGAGGTGCGCGCGAGTTGTTATCTCAGGGCGCCGCGGCTCGACGGCCGCGGCATACGCGCGAGGGGCGGCTCCCCGGTGTGGGGAGCCGCCCCGTGCGGCGGTCTTAGCGGGCGCCGCCGGCGGCACCGCGGCGGATGCCCAGGCGGTCGACGAGCGTACGGAAGCGCTCGATGTCCTTCTTGGCCAGGTACTGCAGCAGGCGGCGGCGCTGGCCGACCAGGATCAGCAGGCCACGACGCGAGTGGTGGTCGTGCTTGTGGGTCTTGAGGTGCTCGGTCAGGTCCGAGATGCGACGGGAGAGCATGGCCACCTGGACCTCGGGGGAACCGGTGTCGCCCTCCTTCTGGCCGAACTCGGCGAAGATCTGCTTCTTGACGTCAGAGGCGAGAGCCACTGCAACTCCTTCGGGGTCTACCGAGCGGTCCTGGTCGACAGCACAGGACTCATCGAGAACTCGGTGTCGCGAACGCGGCCGGAACTCTGCGGCCCCCGGAGGGGCTGCGGACACACGGCTGCGCTCGGAGGCCAAGCGTACCAGTGCCGCCCCACCCGACCGTCCGGCGGATCCGCGGGCGGCCGGGAGGGCGGCATCGGGGGCGGCAGCGGGCGGCCCGCGGGTCAGCCGGTGGCGCCGCGGACCAGCCGGTAGACGTCCAGGACGGCGAGCGCCAGCGGGACGAGCGAGATCAGCGTGAGGCTGTCCACCAGGTCCAGGATGCGTCCCCAGAACGGGGAGACCCCGAGCCGCGGCACCACCAGGGCGATCGCGGTGAGCAGCGCGGCACCGAAGGCGATCGAGGCGGTCAGCCAGATCGTGCGCAGGTCGAGCTCGGTGGTGGAGCCGGCCGCCCGCAGGAAGAACTGCGGGGTGTGCAGGGAGAGCCCCACGATCAGCAGGCTCAGGCCGAGCAGGCCGGCCACGGTGAGGCTGATCACCTGCGCGGTGTAGCGGAACAGCCGGGCGCGCAGCATGGTGGTCAGGCCCAGGGCGAGCGCGAGCAGCTCGGGGAAGGTCTCGTCGGTGAAGCCGAGGACGGCGCAGGCGCCGACCACGACCGCGGCGCAGCCGCCGACCAGGCCGACCAGCACCTCGTGGCCGCGGCGGGCCTGGTGCGCGATCCGCTCGTACTGGACGGCCTCGGCGCGCTCGGCCTCCTCGTCGTAGTCCCGGCTGCGGGTGCGGGTCTGGCCGGGGGCGCTGAAGCCGACCGGCAACCGGGCGAAGCGGGCGGAGAGGCTGGGCAGGAAGCCGACCACGGCGACGGCGGCGACACCGGTGACGGCGGCGATGTGCCCGGCCGGGGTCTCCGGGAGCAGGACGGCCGCGAAGGTGGCGAGCGCGCCTGCGGTGGAGACCAGGGCGGCGGCGACGAACACCGCGTCCTTCTCCGGCAGCAGGCCGGCCAGCAGTACGGAGACCACCAGGACGGTGACGCAGCCGGCCAGGAACTGGAGCCGGCCGGGGCCGTCGCCCAGGTGGGCGACGGCGATGACGCCGCTGCCGCCGATCATGGCGTGCGGCAGCGCACCGAGGCCGAGCGCCACGGCCGCGTGGGCGTCCTGGTAGACCCGGGCGCGCACCCCGGCGAACGCCGTGAGCACGACGGCGATGACGCCGGCCAGGACGCCGGGCAGGCCGTGCATGTCGTGGCGCAGGTCGGAGAACCAGAGCGCGAAGCCCAGCAGGGTGAGCAGCACCCCGGCGCCGATCAGGCCGAAGCCCCGCATCAGCTCGGCGGTCCAGAACCGGCGGTCGGCCTCGACGGCGCTGGCGATCGCGTCGGCGACGTCGTCGTAGACGGCCGGTGGGAGCGACTCGGCGAAGGGGCGCAGCGCCAGCAGGTCGCCGTCGCGGACCTGCTGGGCGGCCAGCGGCAGCCCGCTGTCGAGCACCGTGCCGTCGCGGCGGACCAGGTGGAAGCCGGTGGGGGTGCCGTCGGGCTGGCTCTGGTTGGCCAGGCGCAGCACCTCGGGGTAGACGTCCGCGAGCGGGACGTCCTCGGGCAGGGCGACGTCGATCCGGCGGTCCGGGGCGACGACGGTCACCCGGCAGTAGCCCGTCGCGGCGGTACTCATGCGTCCCCCTCGCTGCGCTCGCCCATGAGGGCCCCCACCTCGATCCTTCGACGCACTTGGCGCTCCCCCTTGTTGACGGTGCCGAGGCACGGCGGCGCTCGGTGTTGCTGCGGAACCGGCCCGACCGGGCCGCGAGTTGGCGCGGCGTTACCCTACCCGTTCGGTTCGTGTCCGCCGCCGGTGCGTACCGGGCCCTGGCGGGCGGTGCGCGGGCGACCGTTAGGATCGGCGCCTGCGCAAAGGTACGGGGGCTGCGCTGGGTGGGGCGTCCTCAGCCACCGGATTCCCGTACGGACCGTACGCAATCGCGTGAGGGCTGATGCCGAAGTGATCGATCGACGCCGCGGGGTGGATGACACATGGGTGTGATCACGGTCAAGCGACCGGCCAGGGCGTACCCGCCCACCGTGCCGGACGAACCGGTGGAGCTGGTGAGCCCGCCCGAACTGCCCCGGCAGGGCGGCGAGGACTGGCTGATGAGCCTCCTGCCGATGATGGGCATGGGCGGCTCGGCGGTGTTCTTCTTCTCGCCGGGGGCCGCCGCCCCGATGAAGATCATGGGCGGTCTGATGGTCGCCTCGACGCTCGGCATGGTGCTGGCGCAGATCGTCCGGGCCCGCAAGGGCGGTTCGACCGCGATGGCCGACGAACGGCGCGACTACCTGAAGTACCTCCAGCAGACCCGCCGCCAGGTGCGCCGCACGGCGGAGCGCCAGCGCGGCGCGCTGCTGTTCCTGAACCCGGCGCCGGACCAGCTCTGGTCGATCGTCGAGGACGGCCGGCGGCTGTGGGAACGGCGCACCGGGGACGGCGACTTCGCGCAGATCCGGGTGGGCCTCGGGCCGGTGCAGCTGTCCACGCCGCTGGTGGCGCCGCAGACCGCGCCGATGGACGAGCTGGAGCCGCTGGCGGCGGCCGCGATGCACTCCTTCCTGAAGGCCCACGGCACCCTCCAGGACCTGCCGTTGGCGGTCTCGCTGCGGGCGTTCTACCACATCACGGTGTGCGGGGAGCCGGACTCGGTGTACGGGAACGTGCGCGCGATGATCGCCCAGCTGACCACCCTGCACTCGCCGGACGACCTGATGGTCGCGGTCGCGGCCGCGCCCGGTGCGGCCGAGGAGTGGGAGTGGACCAAGTGGCTCCCGCACAACCAGCACCGCAAGGAGGCCGACGGCGCGGGCTCGCGCCGGCTGTTCGCCGCCGACCTGGGCGACCTGGAGTACCTGCTCCAGGACGAGCTGGCCGGCCGCCAGCGCTTCGTGCGGGAGGTGGCGCCGCCGTCCGACCAGCCGCACCTGGTGGTCGTCATGGACGGCGCCGGGGTGCCGCACGACTCGCTGCTGGCGAGCCCGGAGGGCGTGCAGGGCGTGACGGTCATCGAGGTGGTGCCGGGCGAGGTCGACGAGCCCAGCGGGCACCTGATGGTGACGGTCGGCGCCGAGGAACTGGTGCTGCGCTCGGCCTCCGGCGCGACGTACACCGGCAAGCCCGACCTGCTCTCGGTGTGGCAGTCCGAGGCGCTGGCACGGCAGTTGGCGCCGTACCGGATCTCGGCCGGCGGCGACGACGAGCCGCTGCTGTCCAACCTCGACTTCACCGACATGATGGGCTCCGGCGACCCGGGCTCCTTCGACGTGGCCCGCAGCTGGCGCCCGCGCGCCCAGCACGAGCGGATGCGGGTGCCGATCGGCGTCGGCGCCAACGGCGAGCACGTCTACCTGGACATCAAGGAAGCCGCGCTGGAGGGCATGGGCCCGCACGGCCTGTGCGTGGGCGCGACCGGTTCCGGCAAGTCGGAGCTGCTGCGCACGCTGGTGCTGGCACTGGCGATGACCCACTCCTCGGAGATCCTGAACTTCGTCCTCGCCGACTTCAAGGGCGGTGCGACCTTCTCCGGCATGGCGGACATGCCGCACACCTCCGCGGTGATCACCAACCTGGAGGGCGAGCTCACCCTGGTCGACCGCATGCGCGACGCGATCGAGGGCGAGCTGCACCGCCGCCAGGAGCTGCTGCGCTCGGCGGGCAACTACGCCAACATCCACGAGTACGAGCGGGCCCGGGCGGCCGGCGCGGCCCTGGACCCGCTGCCCTCGCTGGTGCTGATCATCGACGAGTTCTCCGAACTCCTCACCGCCAAGCCCGACTTCATCGAGATGTTCATCCAGATCGGCCGGATCGGCCGTTCGCTGGGCGTCCACCTGCTGCTGGCCTCGCAGCGCCTGGAGGAGGGCAAGCTGCGCGGCCTGGACACCTATCTGTCGTACCGGATCGGTCTGCGCACCTTCTCGGCCGCGGAGTCCCGGGCGGCGATCGGCGTGCCGGACGCCTACCACCTGCCGCCGGTGCCGGGCGTCGGCTACCTCAAGTTCGGCGAGGACGTGATGGACCGGTTCAAGGCCGCCTACGTCTCGGGGCCGTACCGGGCGCCGGGGCAGCAGCGGTCGACCGGCGGGCGGCGGGTCGACGCGCGCCCGGTGGAGTTCACCGCGGCCTTCGTGGACCTCCCGGACCCGGTGGAGGAGGAGGTCGCACCGCAGGTCCCGGAGCAGGACGACGCCCTGGTGGACACCGTGCTGGACGTGTTCGTCCAGCGGATGGCCGGCCAGGGCCCGGCCGCGCACCAGGTGTGGCTGCCGCCGCTGGACGAGGCGCCGAGCATGGACCACCTGCTGCCGCCGCTCCAGGTCGTGCCGGAGCGCGGGCTGACCGCGCCCGGCTACCCGGTGGGCCGGCTGCGGGTGCCGATCGGCATCGTGGACAAGCCGCGCGAGCAGAAGACGGACATCCTGGAGGTCGACTACGCGGGGGCGGCCGGCCACGGCCTGATCGTGGGCGGCCCGCGCTCCGGCAAGTCCACCGTGGTGCGCACCACGGTGGCCTCGTTCGGCCTCACCCACACCCCGCTGGAGGTGCAGTTCTACCTGCTCGACTTCGGCGCGGGCAGCTTCCAGTCGATCGCCGGGCTGCCGCACGTCGGCGGGGTGGCCGGGCGCCTGGACGTGGACAAGGTGCGCCGGATGGTCTCCGAGGTGCACGGGGTGCTCAACCGGCGCGAGGAGCTGTTCCGGGTCGCCGGGATCGACACCATCGCCACCTACCGGGCCCGCCGGGCGGCCGGCCAGCTGCCGGACGAGGCCTTCGGCGACGTCTTCCTGGTGATCGACGGCTGGAACACCTTCAAGCAGGAGTTCGAGGGCCTGGAGCCGGTGATCGGCGACATCGCCCAGCGCGGCCTCGGCTACGGCGTGCACCTGGTCATCACCGCGGCCCGGTACGCCGAGGTGCGCCCGGCACTGAAGGACCTGCTGCAGAACCGGACCGAGCTGAAGCTCGGTGACGCGATGGAGTCCGAGGTCGACCGCCGGGTGGCGCAGAACGTCCCGCCGCTGGCCGGGCGCGGCATCACCCCGGAGCGGCTGCACTTCCTGTCCGGCCTGCCGCGCCTGGACGGCTCCTCCTCGGTGGAGGACCTGCAGAACGGGGTGGCCGGGCTGGTCGGCGCCGTCGACGGGGCCTGGAGCGGCCCGCGCGCCCCGCAGGTGCGGATGCTGCCGGCCGTGCTGGACGGCCACTCACTGCCGAAGGGCTTCGAGCACCCGGAGCGCGGCGTCGCCTTCGGCGTGGACGAGGCGGAGCTGGCGCCGGTCTTCGTCAACTTCGAGACCGACCCGCTGTTCATCGTCTTCGGCGACACCGAGTCCGGGAAGTCGGCGATGCTGCGGATGCTGATCAAGCAGATCACCGAGCGCTACACCCCGGACCAGGCGGGCATCGTGGTCGGCGACTACCGGCGCGCACTGCTCGGCACCGTGCCGCCGGAGTACCTGGTGGAGTACGCGGCCGCGCAGCCGGCCATGGCGGCCATCGTGGACATGCTGCGCGGCGCCTGCTCGCGCCGCCTGCCGGGCCCGGACGTGACCGCCGAGCAGCTGCGCAACCGCAGCTGGTACAGCGGCAAGGACATGTTCGTGATCGTCGACGACTACGAGCTGGTCGCGACGAGCTCGGGCAACCCGCTGGCCCCGCTGGCCGAGTTCCTGCCGTTCGCCCGTGACATCGGCCTGCGGGTGATCGTGGCCCGCAGCGCGGGCGGCGCCGGCCGCTCGCTGTACGAGCCGGTGCTGCAGCGGATGCGCGAGCTCGGCGGCCAGGGCGTGATCCTCTCCGGCAACCGGGACGAGGGCGCGCTGCTGGGGACGGTCAAGCCGCAGGCGCTGCCGCCGGGCCGAGGGGTCTACGTGTCGCGCCGCGCGACCCACGGGCAGATGGTCCAGACGGGCTGGCTGCCGGTGGCGTAGCCGCGCCGGTCGTCACGGAAGGTGATCGAAGGGGTCGGACTCGTGGAGTCCGACCCCTTCGGCGTCCCGGGTTCCGAAACGTTACCTGTCACTTTCCGGCCGGGGGCTGCGGTTCCCGTACCCGGCCGGGGAGTTGCCGGGCGTTTCGGGGGAACCTGGGCGTGTCGCCGTCCACTCGGAGCACCACCTTTGAATCACGCACCTCTCCCCTTGTTCACCTTCGATTCAATTGCAATGTGGCCAAGGTAACAAGTCGGACAAAGCTCGCAATGACCGAACGTGATCATCGGATCGCATGTTCATACCGTCTGGCGCAACGGATTCCGAAGCAGTTCCGGCGTTGACGCGATCAATACGACCGAGGTTCCATTGCGGCTCGGGAGCGACTGGAACCGGACACCGAGCAACCAGCCAGCGGAGGCGATACCGCTCCCACTCCAGCACGCACAGCCGATCGGAAGCCACATGACCGACACGCTTCGTCCGCCACAGACCGTAGCCGCCACGGCGGCCGAGGCGGCCGCGCCCCAGCAGCTCAAGCGCTCGATCGGCGTCGTGGGCGGCACCCTGCTCACGCTGTCCTGCGTCACCCCCGCCTCGACGCTCTTCGTGATCGTGCCGGAACTGTTCTCCAGCATCGGCAGCGCCACCGCGCTGGCCATCGCGATCGGCACCGTGCTCTGCGTCGCGGTCGCCTTCTGCTACTCCGAGCTCGGCACCCTGATCCCCAGCGCCGGCGGCGAGTACGCGATGGTCGGCACCCTCGCCGGACGGCTGATGGGCTGGCTGGTCTTCGTGCTCTCGCTGATCGTGGTGATGATCGTCCCGTCGGTCATCGCCCTCGGCACCGCCGACTACCTCGCCCCCGTCCTGCACCTGGACAAGGCCATGACCGGAGCCGCCGTGATGCTGGCCGCCACCCTGGCCGGCCTGCTCGACCTGCGCGCCAACGCCTGGATCACCGGCATCTTCCTGGTCCTGGAGGTCATCGCGGCCGGCGTGGTCTCGGTGCTCGGCTTCGCCCACACCAACAGCGACGCCCCCAGCCTGCTGCACGGCGTGGTCGCCGGGGACGGCGGCGCCACCACCACGGTCAGCGTGGGCGCCATCGTCGGCGCGCTCGGCATCGCCCTGTTCATCACCCAGGGCTTCTCCACCGCGGTCTACCTGTCGGAGGAGCTGGAGAACCCCCGCCGCAACGTCTCGCGCACCGTGCTGTGGACGCTCGGCATCTCCTCGGCCGTCATCCTGGTCCCGGTCGTCGCCATCACCATGGGCGCCCCCGACCTCCAGACCCTGTCCTCCGGCGACATCTCCGGCATGGTCACCGCCTGGAGCAACTCCGCGGTCGGCACCTTCATCAGCCTCTGCGTCGCGCTGGCCATCATCAACGCCGGCATCGTCATGGTCATCCAGAACTCCCGGGTGCTGTTCGCCTCCGCCCGTGACAAGGCCTGGCCGGAGCCGGTCAACAAGGCCTTCAGCACTCTCGGCCGGTTCGGCTCGCCGTGGGTCGCCACCCTGGCGGTCGGCCTGCCCGGCGCCGCGCTCTGCTTCGTCAAGGGCGAGCTGCTGAGCAACATCACCGGCGTCGCCGTCACCGGGATGTACCTGCTGGTCGCGATCGCCGCACTGCTCTCCCGCCGCGCCCACCACAAGCACGCCGCCGCCTGGCGGATGCCGCTGTGGCCGGCCGTCCCGGTCGTGCTGATCGCCGTCCTGGTCTACGTGATGACCAAGCTGGACACCGAGCCCCTGCTGTGGACCGGCGGCATCACCGCCGCCGCCACCCTCTACTGGCTGTTCTACCTGCGCCCCCGGCAGGACACCCACTGGGTGATCAGCCTCCCCGAGGACCAGCAGGACTGACCCCCACCCCTCCCCCACACGGCGGTGCCCCGGGCCTCCCCCAGCCCGGGGCACCGCCGTACGCATGTCCTACTTCTTCGCCTTCCAGGCGGGGCTGGTGGCGATCGCCTTCACCTGGTCCGCGCTGAGCAGCGGCTCGGCGTTCGGCGTCTGCTTGTCGTTGGGCAGCTGGTAGACCAGCACCTCCGTGCCGTCCGGGCGCAGCACGTTCACCGTCAGCGGCTTCTCCTTGCCCGCCGGGTCCCCGTTGACGAGGATCCGGCTCCCGTCGGGGAGGGTGTCCGCGTCCTTGAAGGCCCGCTCGCCCAGCGGGTTCCCGCCGCCCCCCCAGTTCTCCACCCGCAGTATCAGCGCGCCGGCGGCCCGGCCCCGGGCCAGCTGGAAGGTGGCCGAGAGCGCGTTGCCGGAGCGGCCGGTCACGCTCATTCCCTGGGGCAGCAGCCCGGCCAGGACGGACTCCCGGTCGGCCAGCGACAGGTGGGGGTCGACCGCGTCCTCGTTGACGCCGTCGTACTGGACCGCCGCGACGATCCGGTCCCAGGACCGGTCGGTCACGACCGCCCTCAGCTGCTCCGGGGTGAGCGGCGGGTTGGGGCGGCTGTCCGGAGCGCCCTTCTCCTTGGGCGCGTTCCACTCGTGGACGGAGATGCTCCGGCCGTCCGGGCCGGTCAGCACGGCCGACCACTCCTTGGTGTCGGCCCGGTTGTCCGAGTACTCGTAGCCCTGCTCCAGCAGAAGCCGGGAGCCGTCCGGCAGGGTGGTGTCGGCGCAGGAGTCGATCCGGGCGAGCTTGAAGTCCGTCGGGCAGGTGGGCGCCTGCGTCTGCTTGGGCCAGTGCTTCTGGATGCCCAGCTGGAGCAGCGACCTGCCGTGGCCGTCGTCGAGGACCAGGCTCGCCGAGGCGTAGGTGCCGCCCTGCCGCTGGTCGTCGGTGCCTTGGCCCTTGGCCTCGGTGGTCTCGCCCTTGGGCAGCAGGGCCCGGAAGGTGGCCAGCACCTCGTCGCCGGAGACCGGCGTCGGGGCGGCGGACTTCACGGCGGTCGGGGTGGCCGCGGCGGCGGCACTGGTGGTGCCGGTGGCGGCGGTGGCGGCGGTGCTCACCGGGGCGGAGGCCGCGCTCACCGTGCCCGCGTCCCTCCCGCCCGGGGCGCCCAGGTACACCGCGCCGGTGCCCACCAGGGCCAGCGCGGCCGCACCGCCCACCACGGCGGCGGTCGAGCGGCGGCGCCAGCGGCGGCGGCCTCGCTGGTAGCCGCCCGCGACCAGGCCTGCCTGTTCGGTGCGGAAGCCTTCGCCCGTACGGGTGAGGGCGTAGAGAAGATCGTCCTCGAACTTGTCCGGTTCGGACATGGGTGTTCACCGTCTCCTTGCGTGCGTCGCTGGTTGCGGGAGGTGCCGTGTCACGGATGGCGGAAAGAGCCGGGCGGCCGGGTGGCCGGGTGGCCGAGTGGCCGGGTGGCCGCCGGTCTCAGCGGGCGGCGAGCTCGGTCAGCGAGTCACCCAGCATCGCGCGCAGCCGGGCCAGGGCCCGGGTGGTGCGGGTGCGGACGGCGCCGGAGGAGACCCGCATGGCCTCGGCGGTCTCCTCGACGCTGCGGTCCTCCCAGTAGCGCAGCACCAGGACCGCGCGGTCCTTGGGCGGCATCCGGCCGAGCGCGTCGAGGAGGGTCAGCCGCAGGGTGCTGTCGACGTCCTGCCCCTCCGGCTCCGGCAGGGCGTCGCTCGGACGCTCGCCGCTGGAACGGCGGCGCTGCTGGGCGAGGAAGGTGCGCACCATGACGGTGTGGGTGTAGGCCGCCGGGTTGTCGATCCGGCCGCGCCCGGTGAAGGCGCTGCGCCGCCACAGCACGTACATCCGGCTGAGGGCCTCCTGCACGAGGTCCTCGGCGTAGTGGGTGTCGCCGCTGGTCAGCAGACAGGCCGAGCGGTACAGGTGGCCGGTCCGGCTGGAGACGAGCTCCAGGAACTCCGCGTCCTTGGCCTCCCGGCCCGCCCCGATCCACCGCATGCGCCCTGCCCCCCGTGGTCCGCCCTCCCTGACACTTCATCGATGCGTCGGGCGGGCGGCGGTGTTACAGGGGTTCCGGCGGATCTTCGACGAGCCGACCGGCGCCGGGGGCGAGCGGGAGCCGGACGGAAGCCCGGCGGGAGCCGGGCGGGCGTCAGTCGGCGGACTTGCGCCGGTGGTCGCGCAGCACCGTGCCGCCGCCGATCAGCAGGGCGATCAGCAGCGCGCCGACGCCGAGGACGTACGTCGCGGTGCGGCCGTCGCGGTCGGCCTGGGTCTCGCCGAGGCCCACCGGGCGGGGCACGATCGGCGCGGCGGCGAGCTGCACCGGGGCGTCCGGGACGGGCGCGAAGGGCGCGTCGACGGGGGCCTTGGTGACGGCCTTGACCGGGTCCACCACGCCCCAGCCGATGAACGTGTCCGGGTCGCGCTGGGTGCGCTGCGCGCTCTGCTCGATCCAGGCCCGCACCTGGGCGGCCTTCCAGTTCGGATGGGCGCCCCTCAGCAGCGCGGCGAGACCGGAGACGTACGGGGCGGCGAAGCTGGTGCCGTTGTCCACGCACTGGCCGCCCCCGGGCACGGTGGACAGCATGTCGACACCGGGCGCGGCCACCTTCACGAAGCTGCCGTACTGGGAGAACGGCGCGCGCTCGTTGTTGCGGTCGGAGGCGCCGACGGCCAGCACGGTCGGGAAGGCGCCGGGGTAGGTGTCGCCCTCCTTGCCGTCGTTCCCGGTGGAGGCGACCACCACGACGTCGTTCGCCTCGGCGTACTCGACGGCGGCCTTCAGGTCCTGGTAGCCGCCGAAGCGGGCGTCGCCCGCGCCGCGCACGTCCTGGGAGATGTTGATGACCCTGGCGCCCTTGCCGACCGCTTCCCTGATCGCCTGGACCAGGGTGGAGACGTCGCCGTTGCCGTCGCTGTCGTTCTGCCGGATCGAGAGGATCTGGGCGTCGGGGGCCAGTCCGACGAAACCGGTCTGCTTGCTGACGCGGGCGGCGATGATGCCGGCCACCTTGGTGCCGTGGCCGACCGGGTCCTCGGTGGACGCGCCCTTGATCGGCTCCTTGGTCTCCCGGTTGACCAGCAGGTTGGAGCCCGCCTGCACCTTGTCGACCATCTGCTTGCCCTCGGGGTCCGCCCGGACCTGGCCCAGCAGCTGCTGGTTGCCCTGGTCGACCCCGGTGTCGATGACCGCGACCTTCACGCCCACGCCGGTGGTCTTCCCGTCCTGCCACAGCTCGTTCAGCAGCAGGCGCTGCAGCGACCACGGCACGGTCTGCACGTCGGGCGCGGGCTTGGGGCAGTCGCCGGCCGCGGCCAGCCCGGGCCCGCTCTCCGCGTACGCCGGGGCGGCGAGCGGACCGCCCAGCACCGCGAGCGCGGCGAACGCCGCCGCCGCCTTCCGGTACCCGTGTCGGGACACCCTGCCACCCCTCATGTCGTCCACCCGTGTCGCGCGTCGGGGGCGGGTGCCCGGAATCCGGGTACCCGCCCCCTGCTGTCCCCTACGGAACGCCGTTCCCTACGGAACCCGAACGTCAGCCCCAGAGCTTGGCGTTGGCGTCCTCGGTCGTCCGGTAGCTCTGCGCGGCCTGGTCCAGCGAGGTCGCGATCTGCGTGCAGGTCTGCTGGAGGTCGGCGGCGCGGGCGTCCCACTGCGCCTGGTGGGCCTGGTAGCCCTGCTGGGCGGCACCCTGCCAGCTGGCGGCGATGCGGGTGACGTTGCCCTTGAGGTCGTTCAGCAGGTGGTCGATGCGGCTCGCCGAGGCCTTGACCTCCTCGGACGCGTGGTGAACGGTCTCGAAGTTGACGAGAATGTGGTCGGACACGGTGTCTCCCTTGAGGATGCGGAGCGCCACGCGGTCAGCGGCGGGCGCTCCGCAGAGCGGTGGATCAGGACAGAACGGCGGTCGGCGCGGGTGCGACGATCAGCGCGGATGCGGTGATCAGCCCTGGGCCGAGGAGAACATCGCCTTCTGCTCCTCTTCGGTGCTCGCGTAGTGCTTGGTGGTCAGCTCGATCGCGTGCTTGATCGCGGTCAGCGACTCCTTGAGCTTCGCGATGTCCTCGTTGACCCGGTTCTGCAGGTTCGTGTAGGCGCTCGCGGCCTGGCCCTGCCAACCGCTGGTGATGCCGGAGACCGTGCTGATCAGCTTGGTCCGCTCGGCCTCGATCTTGCCGATGGCCTCTTCGATCTGCTTGGCGAACGCCAGCATCTCCTGCGCGGTCATCGTGAACTGACCCTGAGCCATGCTCCACCGTCCCCCATGAGACAACATTCTTCTGCGCACGGACGGCCCTCGCGGGCCTCCCGCCACATCACCCGTGTGATGTCCAGCAGCACTGTAGTCGGCACACGCAGCTCGCCCAACACCGATCACTGACTAGTTACCAGACCATGACACTGGTGCCAATTCGGTTGCCGTGCCTGGCCGGTCAGGCGTTCTGCGGCTGGGCGGCGCTCTTCGCCGTCAGCGGCGGGCCGGCCGGAACCAGGTCCGACCACTCCTTCGGCACGGGCAGCGGCTGGACGCCCTGGTAGCCCAACCTGGCCTGGTTGCCGCCGGGTTCCTCCTGCTGCTGGCCGGGGTCCTGGGCGGAGGCCCCGGGCGCCGGCGTGGCGGTGGCCTGCGGGGTCGGCGGCTTCGCGGCACCGCTCTGGCCGGGCTGCGGCGAGGCGCCGGGGCGCGGGCCGCCGTCGGTGTTGGACGGGACGGAGTAGCGCAACCCGGTCTCGGTGATCAGGAAGTCGGTTCCGGAGCCGGCGGCCGCCTTGTCCAGCGAGCGGTAGAACAGCCCGTGGCCGGGGGTCACGTACGCCGCCCCGGCGCCGTTGTTGTACGACGCGGGGTACGAAGTCCCGGCCCAGACACTGCGCTTGGCCGTCGTGCCGTCCTCGGCGACGCCGTCGTAGGTGCTGCACACGACCATCCGGGCGTCCTGACGGTCCTGCTGGTTGTTCACCGGCGCGCCGGTCTTCAGCGGCCAGTCCACCACGGTG
The DNA here is from genome assembly GCF_042721415.1 of Kitasatospora sp. NPDC058444. NCBI lineage: Bacteria > Bacillati > Actinomycetota > Actinomycetes > Kitasatosporales > Streptomycetaceae > Kitasatospora > Kitasatospora sp. NPDC058444. The sequence continues at coordinate 22,520 of NZ_JBHXLL010000063.1, forward strand.
CCCTTCAGGGCGACGTCGCCGCCCCACTGGGCGTTGTCGGCCGGGGTCATCTCGTCGCTGCGCGGCTTCTTGTCCTGGTCGTACTTGTAGAGCATCTGGTACGCCGGGTTCTGCCGGATCAGCTCCGCCTGGAACGGCGTGACCAGGTAGAGCTGCTCCTTGCCGACCACGTAGTGGCGGTCCTGGTAGTGCACCAGCCGGCCGACCCGGCGGTCGGCCTGGTTGCTCAGCTCCACCTTGGAGTTGGCGCCCTGGCTGTCGGCGACCCCCTCGACCGCCGGGAAGGTGATCGGGGTGGCCTTCACCAGGGTCTCCAGCCACTCCCGCTTGACCCGCTGCGGCACCGCGTTGGGCCCGAACACCGCGGTGATCAGCGCCTTGCGCTCCTTGTCGTCCGACTGCGGGGAGCCGATCAGGTGCTTGCGGCCCTGCGCGTCGACCAGGTACACCTCCGCCCCCGCGGCGGCCGGCTGACCCGGCACCGGCGCGGCCGAGACCTGCTGCTCGTCGGCCTGCTGCACCAGCAGCAGCTGGTCCGGTCCGAGCATCCGGTCCTTGGCCGCCAGGTTCGCCGCGTCCGCACCGGCCGCCACGAACACCGCCTGGTTGACGGTCTCCTGCTTGTCGTCCGAGCCCGGGCGGTCGCACACCGCCCACTTCATCGGCTTGTCGGCGTGGTCCGTGGTCGGCAACTTGTCCGGCGCGTACGGGATTCCGATCGTCGGCCCGTGGTTGGGGTACCGGTCGAGCACCCCGTCGTCCACCACCACGACCTTGGCGCCCGCGGGCAGCACCAGCCGCGCCGAGGACATGTTGAGCACCTGGTGCAGCCGCCTGGTCTTCTTGTCCTGGTCGAGGAGCACCACGTACCGGGTGGTGGACTGCTTGCCCTGGATGATGTTCTTGCCGTCGTCCCACTTCACCGGCGCGCTCGGCTTGAAGACCCCCAGGATCCCGAACCCGGCCACGAACACCGCCCCGGCCAGCACACTCGGCAGCACCGCCTTCACCGGACGCGGCGCGTCCTCGTCGCTGCCGCCGCCGGCGGGCAGCAGGAAGGCGCCCACCGTGCGCTTGCGGGCGAAGGTGTACGCGTTGAGCTCGTCCCGGCGCGATGCCATACCTCGTCGTCCCCCTTGTCAGACGTTGTCGGGCGTTGTCAGACCGACCGGCCCCGTGGTCACCCGCCGGGCACGAACCGGCGCGAACCCTCTACGATGCGGCAGCAGACGGTGAGTACGGTACGGGTACGGTCCGCGACACAGCCAGCCGGGCCGCGACAACGGATCAGAGAGGGCCACCGGGGGATGCCAAGCCAGACCGCTCCAGGACGCCGCCGCAGTGCGGGCGGCGGGAGGTCGCGCCGGGCCGGCCGGGCGCAGCACAGCGCACCGGCGGCCGAGACGGGAACGGGGACCGGGACCGCCCGGCCCCAGCCGACCGGAAGCGGGGGCGGCGGGGCCGTCCAGGTCCGGATCAACCCCCGACCGGGGCTGCTCGGTGGGCGGTTGAAGCTCCAGCAGCTCGTCCTGGTCGAGGTCGCCGCGGCCCTGGTCGCGGTCGGCTGGACGATCAGCCGCCCGGTCGCGGCCGGCTTCGGCGCGGTCGCGCTGGTGCTGCTCGTGCTCGCGCTCCTCCCGGTGCGCGGCCGCACCGTCCCCGAGCTGCTGCGGGTCCGCGCCGCCCTCAAGTCCCGCCGCAAGCAGGCCAGGACGCTGCTGCCGCCGGCCGGCACCGACCCGGCGCTGGCGCCGGCGCTGGAGCTCGAACCGGGGCTGCGCACCTGCACCCACGCCACCGAGGCCGAGTTCGGCGGCCGCCCCGTCCGCCGGGAGACCGGCATGGTCGGCGACGGCACCTTCCTCAGCTCGGTGCTGCTCGTCCAGGCCAAGGACCAGCCGCTGCGGCCGGTGCGCACCGCGCTGCCGCTGCCGCTGGACGTGATCTGCTCGGCGCTCACGGTGGACGACATCACCCTGGAGTCGGTGCAGCTGGTCCAGCACACCCAGCCCGCCCCGGCCCCGCACCTGCCCGAGCAGTCGCTGGCCGCCCGCGCCTACCGCGAACTGCCGGACGGCACCTCCACCCCCGGGCTGCGGCTGACCTGGATCGCCCTCAAGCTCGACCCGGAGCGCGCGGCGACCGCCGTCCGGGCCCGCGGCGGCGGCGAGGAGGGCGCCCGCAAGGCGCTGCAGCGGGTCACCGACCAGCTGGCCGGCCGGCTCAACAGCGCCGGCTTCAACGCGACCGTCCTGGACGAGCGCGAGCTGATCGCCGCACTGGCCATCTCCACCTGCGCCAACCCGATCGCGGTGGCGGGCCGTCAGGGCACCGGCAGCGGCGGCGGCACCACCCGCCGCACCCAGGAGGGCAACCGGTTCTGGCGGATCGACGACCGCTGGCACACCACGTACTGGATCTCCCGCTGGCCGCAGCTGAGCCGCCCCGGCGGCGCCCCCGGCCGGATCGCCGCACCGGACCTGGTCAACCTGATCACCGGCTCCCCCGCCCTCGCCAGCACCTTCAGCCTGACCGCCGGACACGGCACCGGCGGCTCGGTGACGGTCAGCGGGCACCTGCGGGTGACCGGCCGCAACGAGAGCGAGGTCGGCCAGATCGGCCGCCAGGTCGAGACCCGGGCCCAGAGCACCGGGCTCGGCCTGGTCCGGCTCGACCTGGAGCAGGCCCCCGGCATGCTCGCCACCCTGCCGCTCGGAGGGGCTTCCTGATGGCGTACCAGACCTACCCCACCGCCGGACCGCAGCCCGGCGCCGAGCAGCGCCGGGCCCGGCCGCGGATCCTGCCCGGGTTCGGGCTGCGCGGCCCGCGCCGGGAGAAGCACGTGCTGGAGCCGGCCGACCTCGCGTCGCTGGCCTTCCCGGTCGGCGACGACGGCGTGGTCATCGGCGTCGACCCGCAGGGGCTGCCCGCGGTGCTCGGCCTGTTCCGCCCGACCTCGTACGACCTGGTGCTGGTCGGCGGCATGTGGACGGCGCAGGTCATCGCGCTGCGGGCGGCCGCGATCGGCGCCCGGGTCGCCGTGGAGACCGCCCGCGGACAGCTGTGGGGCCCGATGGCCCAGGCGGCCGGCGGCGGCCAGCCGTGCGTGACGATCCACCAGGTCGGCCGGCTCGGCCCGCAGGGCGCCTCGGTGGCCTCGCCGGTGCTGGTGGTGCGCGACCTCGGCGCCCGACCGCCACGAAGCCGGCTCTCCGCCGCCCCCTGGCAGACCACCCTGACCCTGCTGCCCTACCTGGGCCCGAACGCCTCCCGGGTGCTGAACGCCGCCGACCTGGTCGGCGTGCAGCGGATCTCGCCGCAGGAGGCGGAACTGACCGGCCGGGTCCTGTCCCTGCCGCCGGAGGACGTGGCCGCCCTGCCCAGCCTCGGCGACGACCTGACGCTGTGGGCGACCAGGATGCGCCGTCAGTACGTACGGGCCGTGGCCGGACAGGCCGAACAGCAGGTGCTCGGCGGGCCGCGCCGGATGAACTGAGCAGCGGCTCGCCGCACCGGGCGGACCGGCGGGGAAGCGAAGCCGCCTTCAACGGGGGTTGCCGTACGGCCTAGTCTTTGATGCGGCAACGGCACCGCTGAACAAGCGGCGGCGAACACGAGGGAGCCAGAGTGAGCAGCGATCGGGACGGCGTCTACGTCGGCGACAACGCGGCGGAGGACGACGACGACTGGTCGGACGCGCCTGACTACACTCCCCCGTCCTGGTACGTGCAGACCGAGCCGGCGGCGGGTGCGAACGCACCCGCTCCGGGCGCTTCGGCGGCTCCGGGCGCTTCGACCGCTCCGGCGGTTTCGGCTGCCTCGGCCGCCGCGGCACCCGGCGCCCCGGCGCCCGCCGCCGCACCGGCGCAGGTCCCGCAGGCCCAGGCCCCTCAGCCCGCTCCGGCGCAGCAGGCCCAGGCCCCGGTGCCCGGCCAGGCCGCGGCCCCGGCCGCCGAGGCCGAGCCGCCCGCCGCCCCGGCTCCGGCACCCTCGCCGGCGCCCGCTCCCACGCCCGCTCCCACGCCCGCGGTGCCCGCTCCGCCGGTGCAGGCCGAGGCGCAGCACGTCCCGTTCCCCGCGCCCTCCCCGACTCCGCCGGTCGCCGAGCAGCCGCAGCCCGGCGCCCCGGCCTGGCCGATGCCGGAGGCGGCGGCGCAGCAGCCCGTCCCGCAGCCCTACCCGGCGCCTGGGCCCGCCGCGACCGCACCGCCCGGGCTGACCGGTCAGCCGGGTCAGTCGCAGAACTTCGCACAGCCGCCCGTCCAGCAGGCCCCGCCACAGCTCCCCCAGGACCCGCAGGGCCCGCCGGCGGCCTGGGACCCGCAGGCCGCGTGGGCGGCCCAGCAGGCTCAGCAGGCCCAGCAGGCTCAGCAGGCACCGCAGCCCGCCGTCCCCCAGCAGCCCGGTCCGGCGCCGCAGCCCGGTCCGGTGGACCCGCGCCAGGGCGGCTGGCCGCAGCCCGCCGCGTACCAGCAGCCGGCCCAGCCGCAGCCCGGTCCGCAGGGCCAGCCCCTGCCCGGACAGCCCCTGCCCGGACAGCCGCAGCCGGGGCAGCCCGGACAGCCGTGGCAGCAGCAGCCGCAGGCCCCGCAGCCGAGCGCGTTCCAGCAGGCCGCCGCCCCGCAGCAGACCGCGCACGGCGCGCCGCTCGGCTACACCGCCGCCGTCGAGCTGTCCTCGGACCGGCTGCTGCGCAGCCAGCCCAAGCAGCAGCGCCAGCAGCCGCGCTTCCAGTTCGGCGGCAAGGCCGCGGCGGCCGAGAAGACCCGCAAGCTGGAGATCATCCGCACCCCGGTGCTGAGCTGCTACCGGATCGCCGTGATCAGCCTCAAGGGCGGTGTCGGCAAGACCACGACCACCACCGCGCTGGGCGCGACCCTGGCCAGCGAGCGCCAGGACAAGGTGATCGCGATCGACGCCAACCCGGACGCCGGCACCCTGGGCCGCCGGGTCAAGCGCCAGACCGGCGCGACCATCCGCGACCTGGTGACGGCCATCCCGCACCTGCGCAGCTACATGGACATCCGTCAGTTCACCTCGCAGGACCTGAACTCGGGCCTGGAGATCCTGGCGAACGACGTCGACCCGGCGGTCTCGACCACCTTCAACGACTCGGACTACCGCCAGGTGATCGACGTGCTGGGCCGCCAGTACCCGATCATCCTGACCGACTCCGGCACCGGCCTGCTGTACAGCGCGATGCGCGGGGTGCTGGACCTGGCCGACCAGCTGATCATCGTCTCCACCCCCAGCGTGGACGGCGCCTCCAGCGCCTCGACCACCCTGGACTGGCTCTCCGCGCACGGTTACGCGGACCTGGTGCAGCGCAGCATCACGGTGGTCTCCGGGGTGCGCGAGACCAGCAAGATGATCAAGGTCGAGGACATCGTCGCGCACTTCCAGACCCGCTGCCGCGGCGTGATCGTGGTGCCGTTCGACGAGAGCCTGGCGGCCGGTGCCGAGGTCAACCTCGACATGATGCGGCCCAAGGTCCGCGAGGCCTACTTCGATCTGGCCACCCTGGTCGGCGAGGACATCGTCCGGGCCCAGCAGGCCGCCGCCCAGCAGGCCGGCTGGCAGCAGCAGGCCCAGGCCCAGCCCGGCTACCCCCAGCCGTACGCCGACCCGCAGCAGCCCCAGCCGTACCCGCAGCAGGCCGGCCAGCCCGCCCCCGGGGCGCCGTGGGCCCCGCAGCCCGGCCAGGTCCCGCCGCCCCCGCCCGGCTACGGCTACCCGCAGCAGCCCGCTCCCGGGGCGCCCTGGGGACAGCAGCCGGGGCCGGGCTACGGCTACCCGCCGCAGCAGTGAGACAGCGGAAGGGGGCCCACCGACCTGGTGTCGGTGGGCCCCCTTCCGCTGTCGCGGCGCTCGGACCCAGTCGGTCAGACGCCGTCGGTCAGCTCACGGGCCCGCTTGACGTCGTCGGCCATCCGGTCCAGCAGCGCGTCGATGGAGTCGAACTTCTCCATCCCCCGCAGGTAGGCCAGGAAGTCCACGGCCACGTGCAGCCCGTACAGGTCCAGGCCGACCCGGTCGATGGCGTAGGCCTCCACGGTGCGGGCGGTGCCGTCGAAGGTCGGGTTGGTGCCGACCGAGATCGCCGCCGGCATCCTCTCGTCCTGCGCGGTCAGCCAGCCCGCGTACACGCCGTCGGCCGGGATCGCGCTGTGCGGCACGGTCTCGACGTTGGCCGTCGGGTAGCCCAGCTCGCGGCCGCGCTGCGCGCCGCGCACCACCACGCCCTCGACCCGGTGCGGACGGCCCAGCACCTCGCCCGCGCCGGCCATGTCCCCGGACTCGACCAGCCGGCGGGTCAGGCTGGAGGAGAACGGCTCGCCGTCCCCGGCCGTACCGCACACCTGGAGGTCGATCACCTCGACCTCGAAGTCGTCCGCCCGGCCCAGCTCGCCGAGCAGCGCGACGTCCCCCGCGGCCCGGTGGCCGAAGCGGAAGTTGGGGCCCTCGATGACGACCCGCGCGTGCAGCGCGTCCACCAGCACCTGCCGGACGAAGGTCTCCGGGGACTCCTTGGAGAACTCGGTGGTGAACGGCAGCACCAGCACCGCGTCCACGCCCAGCTCCGCGATCAGCTCGGCGCGGCGCGGGTGCGGCGCGAGCAGCGGCGGGTGGCTGCCCGGGCGGATGACCTCGCGCGGGTGCGGGTCGAAGGTCACCACGACCGCCGGGATCCCGAGTTCGCGGGCCCGCTCGACCGCCCGCCCGATGATCAGCTGATGTCCGCGGTGCACCCCGTCGAACGAGCCGATGGTGACGACGCTGCGTCCCCAGTTCCCGGGGATCTCCTCCAGGCCACGCCAGCGCTGCACCTGACCGCTCCTTGTTCCGTACGGTGCGTACCCTCTGTACGCTCAAACGCTCAAAACCCGAACCCCTATAGCGTGCCATGCGCCTGCCCCGGCTCAGGCACCGGAATACGGGTTGAGCCCACCGAGGGCCCCGCCGCCCGCCCTGACACGGCCCGCTCGGCCTCGGCGGCGGCGTACTGAGGGTCCCGTCCGGCCGCCACCAGGGCCCGCATCCGGGCCAGCCGGGGGCCGTCGGGGGCGGCCGGAGCGGCACCGGACGGCCAGCGGGCGAGCAGCCGGGCGAAGGCCGCCGACCGCCCGGCGCAGCGCACCAGCAGCTCGTCCGCGCCCGGCAGCCCCGGGGTGGCCCGCGCCAGTACCGCCCTGGCCCGGGCGGGGTTCTCGGCCGCGCAGTGCTCGGCGAGCCGCTCCACGGCGGTGGTCAGCACCGCCGGGTCGGCCTCGGTGGCGAGCAGGGTGTCCAGCAGTTCGCAGCGCAGCGCGTCCGCCGCCGGGTCGGCCACCGGGACGGACAGCACCTCGGCGAACGGCCGCCGGACCGCCGCGCCGCGGGCGGCCAGCGCGACGCCGAGCAGCACCCGCAGCTCCAGCCGGTCGGCCGGGCCGACGGCGGCGGCGCGCCCCAGCCGACGGCCGAGGTAGTCGACGGCGACCGGACCGGCCGGCGCCGGGTCCGCCCGCAGCAGCCCGGCCGCCAGCTCGGCGCCCCGCCGCACGGCCGCCGGGGCGGTGGCGTCGGCCAGCACCCGCAGCGTCTCGGCGAGGGACCCGCCGGGGGCGGCCCACCGGTCGACGAGCGCGGCCAGGACGGGCTCGGGGTCGCTCTCCAGGGCCGGGGCGAGCGCCCTGGGGGTGAGGAAGACGTCACCGCCGGCCCGGAACCGGGCGAGGGCGGCCGGCAGGTACCCGGCCCTGGTCGCCGGATCGCCGACCAGCAGCGCCAGCGCGGCCCCGTGCAGGCCGGGCTCGTCCTCCCGGGCCAGCAGGGTCAGCGCGGTGTACCGCAGGAGCTCCGCTCCGGCACCGGAGGCGTACGGGGCGGTCCCCAGCGCGTGCACGGCGGCCGCGACGTGCCGTTCGGCCCGCCGGTCGTGGCTCCAACGGTCCACCGCCCGGCAGAGCGCGGACGGCTCCTCGGCGGCGAGCACGGTGAGCAGGGCGTCCGCCCTCGGGTGCGCGGCGGCGGCCAGCGCGTCGGCCAACTCGTCGAGGGCGAGCCGGCGGTGGGCGTGCAGCAGGTCGTGGGCGACGTCGGCGACGGTGCGGCCGGGCCGCCCCGGAAGACCGCGCTCGTCCTCGAACCAGGCGCAGAGCAGCGGGAACACCGCGACCGGGTCGGCGCGCAACCGCTCGGCCGCCACGGCGAGGTAGCGCTGCCCGGGGCCGTCGGCGGGCAGCAGGCGGCGCAGCAGGGCGAGTTCGGCCTCGACGGGCAGGCCGAGACCGGTCCAGAAGTCCGGGCCGAAGCGGCCGAGCCCGGCCGCCGGGAGCGCCGCCGCGCCCGCCGGGCCGGCCCGTTCGGCGATCCGGGACGCCAACTGGTCGAGCAGCGCCCGGTGTTCGGCCGGGTCCGGACCGACGGCCAGGCCCGCGGCGAGCAACCGTGCCGCCCACCAGGCGGGTTCGCTGCCCGGCGGGCGAAGGTCCAGGGCGCGCCAGATCCGGTGCAGCCACGGGTCGAGGGCGCCGGCGCCCCAGGTCTCGGCCACCCGGCGCAGCGCGGCGACGACCGGGCCGATCCGGTGCCGGGGGACGGCGTTCGCCCCGGCGGCCGGCTCCCCCGCGCGGTGGCCGCCGGGCTCCTCCGGCTCCCCGGCGGGCCCGGGCGGGGTGTCCTCGGCCTCGCCGAGCAGCAGCCCCAGCGCAGCGTCCAGATCCAGGTGCCGGCCCTGCAGCCAGTCCGCGAACTCCCCGTGCGCGAACCGGAATCCGGGCCCGGCCGGGACGAACAGGCCCTCGGCGAGCACCGCCGTGGCCCAGCCGCCCTCGGCCGGGAACAGCTCCTCGAAGACGGCGCGGTCCAGCCCGCCGCCCGACCGGCTGCCGAGCATCCGCCGGGCCGCCTCGTGCACCCGCCCGGCCACCGCCGCCGCCAGCCGGCGCTCCCGCCGGCGCCGCGGCCCGCCCGCCCGCACCGCGCCCCGGCGGTGGGCGCCCGGGCGGCGCGGCCGGCCGTCCTCGGCCAGCCGCTGGGCCACCCGCAGGCAGCGCAGGTCCAGGAAGGCGCCGAACAGTTCGCCCCGGCGCACCGGCCCGTCGTGCAGCCCCTGGGCCCACAGCTCCCCGGCCAGCCGGACGGCCAGCGGGTGCCGGGCGTCCTCGGCGGCGGCCGGGCGGCCCGGGGGCAGCCCGTACCGGCGGCGCACCCGCTCGGCCGCTTCGGGCGGCAGCGGGCCGAGCCGCTGTGCGGACAGGCTCGGCCCGCCCGGGCTGCGGCCGTCCATCCGCACGGTGGGGGCGCTGCCCAGGTCGCCGAGCGGGTGCGGCTCCGCCGTGGGGCGGGGGCCGGGGGTGCCGCTGCCCCAGGTCTCGGCCGCGAGCAGTTCCCAGAGCTCCTCCCCGCAGGCGGTCAGCAGCCGGGCCCCGCAGCCGGTCAGCCACTGGCCGGCGCCGCGCAGCCAGCGCGCGTCCACCGGCAGCGGGGCCTCCTCGGGGCCGTCCAGGACCACCAGCAGCGGCCGGCCGGCCGCCGCGCAGAGCGCCGCCACAGACTCGGGCGCGGGCGCCGGGGTGCCGAGTCCGGCCGCGGCGGCGGCCAGCGCCCGCTCCACCGGCTCGGCGAGCGAGCGGTCCCCGGCGTGCAGGTCGGCGCCGCGCAGCCAGAGGGTGGGCCGTGGGTGGGCGCCGCCGTGGCGGCGGGCGGCCAGCGCGGCCAGTTCGGTGGTGCGGCCGCTGCCGGGGGCGCCGACCAGCACGGTGACGGTCGCGGCCGGCTCGTCCCCGGCGAGGCCGTCCGGCCGGTCCACCCGGTCGGCGGCCAGGTGGGCCACCCGCCCCGGTCCGGCGCCGGCGGCGGTCACCTGGGCGGCGGTCAGCCGCAGCACCCCGGCCAGGTTGAGCGCCGGTCCGTAGCCGGGCACCGCGGCCGCGTTGGCCGCCAGGAGCCCGGCCAGCACCTCCGCGGCCTCCGTCCCGCCCGCCGGCCCCGCGCCGACCGGCCGGCCCGCCCCGACCGCCACCGCGGGCAGCGCCCCGCCGTGCCGGGGCCCGCCCACGGCCGGGGCGGCCAGCGCGACCACCGCCCCGCTGCGGGCGTCCAGGACCGGCGAGCCGGCCGGGACCGCGACCCCGCCGACCACCGGCACGTCCAGCAGCAGCACCCCGCCCAGCCGGTGCCCGCCGTACGCCGCGCCGGTGACCCCGAGCAGCCCGCAGCGCAGCGCGACCACCCGGCCGTCCTCCCCCGCCAGCGCGGGCAGCAGCACCTCCCGCACGGCCGTGACGGCGGCCAGCGGCAGCGGCGGCACCGGCAGCCCGCCGACCGCCTCCGTGCGCAGCAGGGCGAGCCCGTGCTCGGGCAGCGCCAGCACGGCGTCCGGCCCGAGCACCCTGGTCTGCCCGCCGGGGGTGTGCAGGACGATCCGGTCCAGGCCGGCCACGCTCTCGTGCGCGGTGAGCACGCCCCCCGGCGGGTCGGCGACGAACCCTAAGCCGTGCAGCCGTCCGTTGAGGTCGCGGATCCGCAGCAGGTACCGCCCCGGATCGCCCTCCGGAAACCCCGGCATCTCGTGCCCCCTCGGCCGTCGCTCACCCGCTGTCCGGAGCCTGCCCGCCGGAGCCGGGGCCCGACCGCGCCCGCGCCGCTCACCACGGGCGTTCACTCCGCGCGCTCCCTCGCGCGGGTGAAGGGGATCCGGAAACGGCGGAGCCCCCGTCGGGATGACTCCCGAAGGGGGCTCCGAACGGCGGCGGGGCCGTCAGCCGACGAAGACCGCGACCGGCTTCGCCTGCCCGTCCTTCTCCTCGACCAGCGCGAGGAAGCGCCCGTCCGGCCCGAACACCGCGATCGGACCGTCCACGCCCAGGCCGGGCGCCCTCAGCCGGGCGCCGTGCGACAGCTTCTGCGCCGAGGCCTCGTCCAGGTCCCAGCGCGGGAAGGCGGCCGCCGCGGCCTGCGCGATCGGCAGCACCTCCAGCCCCTTGGCGGCCTCGCCGGTGACCTCGGCCTCCAGCTGCTCCAGGGTGCGCGCCGACTCCACCGAGTACGGCCCCACCTTGGTGCGCCGCAGCGCGGTCAGGTGCCCGCCGACGCCCAGCCCGGCGCCCAGGTCCCGGGCCAGCGCCCGGATGTAGGTGCCGGAGGAGCACTCGACGGTGACGTCCAGGTCGATCACCGGCGTGCCGTCCTCGGCGACCGCCGCGCGCTGCTCGTGCACGGTGAAGGAGTGGATCGTGGTCGGCCGGGCCGCGAGCTCGAAGTCCTCGCCCTCGCGCACCCGGGCGTACGAGCGCTTGCCGTCGATCTTGATCGCGCTGACCTTGGACGGCACCTGCATGATCTCGCCGGTGAGCGCCGCGATGCCGGCGTCGATCGCCTCCCGGGTGACGGCGTCGGCCGGGGTCGAGGAGGTCACCTCGCCCTCGCGGTCGTCGGTGACGGTGGTCTGGCCGAGCCGGACGGTCGCCTCGTAGGTCTTGGCGGTGAGCATCAGGTGGCCGAGCAGTCGGGTGGCCCGCTCGAGGCCGATCACCAGCACGCCGGTGGCCATCGGGTCCAGGGTGCCGGCGTGCCCGACCTTCCTGGTCCCGGCCAGCCACCGCAGCTTGGCGACGACCCCGTGCGAGGTGATGCCCTCGGGCTTGTCGACGATCACCAGGCCGTCCGGGCCGGTGCCTTTGCGCTTCATCGGGTTCTTTCTCTCAACAACATCAGCAGAGATGATCAACGTACCGGCCGCAGCGCGCCCCGGAACCGCTCGACCACCGCGACCACGTCCTCCCGGACGCTGAAGCCGGCCGCGTAGACGTGCCCCCCGCCGCCCAGTTCGGCGCAGGCCGCGGCGACGTCCACCACGCCCTTGGAGCGCGAGGAGCCGCGCAGCGTGCCGTCCGGGTCCTGCTTGAGCACCAGCGCCACCTCGGCCTCGGCCGGGCGGCGCAGGATGTCGATCAGTCCCTCGATCTCCTCGACCGTGACGCTGAACAGCGCGAGGTCCTGGTACGGCACCCAGGTCCACACCAGTCCCAGGCCGTCGGCGGCCTCCGGCTCGTAGACGGCCCGGTCGAGCGCGCCCGCGAGCACCTTGAGGTAGCCGAAGGACGAGGTGTCCCACAGCTGCCGGGAGATCAGGTCGTGCCGGATGCCGGTGGCCAGCAGCCGGGCGGCCAGCTCGTGGGTGGCGGGCGTGGTGGCCCGGTACTTGAACGAACCGGTGTCGGTCGCGACACCGGTGTAGAGACAGGTCGCCAGCTCCTGGTCCAGTTCGACGCCGAGCCGGCGCAGCAGTTCGTCGACCAGCACGGCCGTGGCCGGAGCGGTCGGGTCGATCAGCTGGTGGGTGCCGAAGCCCGGGTTGGAGGCGTGGTGGTCGAACACCGCCAGGACGGGCGCGGCGAAGGCCTTGTCGTGCAGCAGTCCGAGCCGGCTCTCCGCGGCCACGTCGAAGCAGAGCACCAGCTCGGGCACGTCCGGCACCTCGGCGGCCGGCACGATCAGCTCCTGGCCGGGCAGGAAGGCCAGCGACTCGGGCACGATCTGCGGGTCGTCGCCGAAGGAGACCCGCACCTGCTTGCCGAGCGCGCGCAGCGCCAGCCCGGCCGCCAGCGAGGAGCCCAGCGCGTCGCCGTCCGGGCAGATGTGGCAGATCAGGTCGATCGAACGGGCCCGCCCGATCTCCGCCACCACCTGCTGCCAGAGCAGCTCGAACCCGCTCTCCTCGGTGCGCGGGCCCGGGAGCGCCGCGAGGGCGTCCTCCACCGTGGTGGTGGAGGACGCCCCCGTGGTCGATCCGGCTCGCGAGGCGGCCCGCGCCGGCTCACCCGCCATGACTACTCGTCCTCGTCGTCACGCTCGGCCGCCGGGACCCGGTACGGGTCCGCGTCGCCGGCGTAGCTCGCCCCCGCGGCCTGGGTGCGCACGGCGGCGTCCGAGGTGCGGGCCCGGTCGAGCAGGTCGTCGATGTTCCGGGCGTTGTCCGGCAGCGCGTCCGCGACGAAGGTCAGCGTCGGGGTGAAGCGCACACCGATCTTGCCGACCTCGGAGCGGATCACGCCCTTGGCGCTCTCCAGCGCGGCCGCGGTGGCCTCGCGCTCGGTCTCGTCACCGAAGACGGTGTAGAAGACGGTGGCCTCGCGCAGGTCTCCGGTCACCCGGGTGTCGGTGATGGTCACGAACCCCAGGCGGGGGTCCTTGATCCGCCGCTCCAGGGTCTGGGCGACGACCACCTGGATGCGGTCGGCGAGCTTGCGCGCCCTTGCGGTGTCGGTCACGTTGCCTCCTCGTGCAGTGGGCCCGGTACCCGGGCGAGCTGCGCACCCGTCGGGGCCCACGCCCCAAAGTACCGGCCCGCGCCCGGCCTTGCGGGCGCTCTCGGTCCTGATCCGTGTGAGAACGGCGACTTCCGCCGCCCGGCTCCACGGACCTCATTCATCGTCGTCGTTGTGGTAGCGCCTCCTCGCGGAGAGGAGTTGCACCTCGGGGCGGCCGGCGACCAACCGCTCACAGCTGTCCAGGACCTCGGTGACGTACCCGGCTTCGCCGGAGACCACCGCGAGGCCGATCTCGGCCCGGCGGTGCAGGTCCTGGTTCCCGGTCTCGGCAGCGCACACGCTGTACTTGCGCTGCAGTTCGGCCACGATGGGCCGCACGATCGAACGCTTCTCCTTGAGCGAGTGGACGTCGCCCAGCAGCAGGTCGAAGGTGAGTGTTCCCACGAACATGTATGACAGGTCTCGCCGACCTGGAAGGCCTCGGGGAGCAGCCCGGAACCGGGCTGGCACCGCTGTGTCTGACTACTCCCGGACCCTACACAGCGAGACCGGGGCCGGTCGACGGAAATACCACCCGTCGACCGGCCCCGGCTGACACCGACTAGGCGCGCGGCTTCTCGCGCATCTCGTAGGTCTCGATGACGTCCTCGACCTTGATGTCGTTGAACGACCCCAGGGTCACACCGGCCTCGAAGCCCTCGCGGACCTCGGTCGCGTCGTCCTTGAAGCGGCGCAGACCCTCGATCGAGAGGTTCTCCGCCACGACCTTGCCGTCGCGGATGAGGCGGGCCTTGGCGTTGCGGCGGATGATGCCGTCGCGGACCAGGACACCGGCGATGTTGCCGAACTTGGAGGAGCGGAAGACCTCGCGGATCTCCGCGGCGCCGAGGCGCACCTCCTCGTACTCCGGCTTGAGCATGCCCTTGAGGGCGTTCTCGATCTCCTCGATCGCCTGGTAGATGACCGAGTAGTACCGGACGTCCACGCCTTCCTTGTCGGCCGCGGCGCGCGCACGGCCTTCGGCGCGCACGTTGAAGCCGATGATGATGGCGTCCGAGCCCATCGCCAGGTCCACGTCGGACTCGGTGATGGCACCCACACCGCGGTGCAGGACCCGGAGCTCGACCTCCTCGCCCACGTCCAGCTTGACGAGGGCGTCCTCGAGGGCCTCGACCGAACCGGAGACGTCACCCTTGATGATGAGGTTGAGCTGCTCGATGGAGCCGGCGGCGATGGCCTTGTCCAGGTCCTCCAGGGACACCCGGACCCGACGCTGCGCGAAGGCGGCGTTGCGGTCGCGGGCCGAGCGCTTCTCGGCGATCTGACGGGCGGTGCGGTCCTCGTCGACGACGATGAAGCTGTCGCCGGCGCGGGGCACCGAGGTCAGACCGAGCAGCAGCACCGGACGGGACGGGCCGGCCTCGGAGAGGTTGTTGCCGTTCTCGTCCAGCATCGCGCGGACGCGGCCGTAGGCGTCGCCCACGACGATCGAGTCGCCGACGCGGAGCGTACCGCGCTGCACGAGCACGGTCGCCATGGCGCCGCGGCCCTTGTCCAGGTGCGCCTCGATGGCGATACCCTGCGCGTCCTGGTCGGGGTTGGCCCGCAGGTCCAGCGAGGCGTCCGCGGTCAGGACCACGGCCTCCAGCAGCTGGTCGATGTTCAGGCCCTGGCGGGCGGAGATGTCGACGAACATGGTGTCGCCGCCGTACTCCTCGGCCACCAGGCCGAACTCGGTCAGCTGACCGCGGACCTTGGTCGGGTCGGCGCCCTCGACGTCGATCTTGTTGACGGCGACCACGATCGGCACACCGGCGGCCTTGGCGTGGTTCAGCGCCTCGACCGTCTGCGGCATGACACCGTCGTTGGCCGCGACCACCAGGATCGCGATGTCGGTGGACTTGGCACCACGGGCACGCATGGCGGAGAACGCCTCGTGACCCGGGGTGTCGAGGAAGGTGATCGGACGCTCTTCGCCGTTCACCATCGTCGCCACCTGGTAGGCACCGATGTGCTGGGTGATGCCACCGGCCTCGCCGGCCACCACGTTGGACTTGCGGATCGCGTCCAGCAGGCGGGTCTTACCGTGGTCGACGTGACCCATGACGGTGACGACCGGCGGGCGCGGGGCCAGCTGGTCCTCGTCGCCCTCGTCGGCGCCGAAGTCGATGTCGAACGACTCCAGCAGCTCGCGGTCCTCGTCGTCCCGGCTGACGATCTCCAGCTGGAAGCCCATCTCGCCGGCCAGCAGCTCGAGGGTCGCGTCGGAGACCGACTGGGTCGCGGTGACCATCTCACCGAGGTTGAACATGACGGAGACGAGCGCGGCCGGGTTGGCGTTGATCTTCTCCGCGAAGTCCATCAGCGAGGCGCCGCTCGACAGGCGAACGGTCTGGCCGTTGCCGCGAGGCAGCATCACACCGCCGACGGACGGGGCCTGCATGGCCTCGTACTCCTGGCGCTTCGCCCGCTTCGACTTGCGACCGCGAGCCGGGCGACCGCCCGGGCCACGACCGAAGGCACCCTGCGTGCCACCACGGGCACCCGGGCCACCGGGACGACCGCCGAAGCCGCCGGGACGCGGGCCGAAGCCACCGCCACCGCCGGGAGCGCCGCCACCCGGACGCGGACCGCCGAAGCCACCGCCACCGGCCGGACGCGAGCCCGGACCGGCCGGACGGCCCTGGAAGCCCGGACGGGCGCCACCGGCACCCGGACCACCCGGACGGCCACCGGGGCCACCCGGACCACGGCCACCCGGACCCGGACGCGGGCCGGCCGGACGCTGCGGCATCATGCCCGGGTTCGGGCGCGGCATGCCGGACGGGGTCGGGCCGCCGGGACGCGGCGCGGCCGGACGCGGCATGCCGTCGGGACGCGGGGCACCACCCGGACGGGGGGCACCGGCACCCGGAGCACCGGCGGGACGCGGACGGTCGCCACCGGGACGCGGGGCGCCACCGGCACCCGGAGCACCGCCGGGACGCGGACGGTCGCCACCGGGACGCGGGGCGCCACCGGCACCCGGAGCACCGGCGGGACGCGGACGGTCGCCACCGGGACGCGGGGCGCCACCGGCACCCGGAGCACCGGCGGGACGCGGACGGTCGCCCCCGGGACGCGGGGCGCCA